>JBGPCZ010000169.1:0-12520 GCA_041482015.1 Planctomycetota bacterium
AAGGAGGGCGATCCGAAGATCTACCTCGCGACGCAGGAGGTGTTCGCCGCGTACGACAAGCCCGCCACCGCGATCCGTCAGAAGCTGCTCGTCCGCTACTCGCCCCACCAGGCGGTCAAGGTCAGGCTGGAACACAAGTTTACCCGTGTCCGGCAGGGGGAGCCTCCGAAGGTCGAGTACGAGGATTCGACGATGGAATGGCTCCGCGAGGGGGTCGACCGCGGCTGGTGGCTGACGAGCCCCCACCGCGAGAAGCTGGACGACCTCAAGGTGAAGAACCTGGTGGCCGATCTCGCCACGCTCGCGATCGATGACTGGCGGCCCGCGGGGGACATCAACGAGCAGGGCCTCGAAGTGCCCGAAGAGAGGGTGTCGATCTGGCTCACCGGCCGGGAGAAGCCCGTGGTCGTCAAATTCGGCGACCTCACCGACCTCAAGCGGAAGCGGTTCGTCCACGTGGAGGGGAGCGGCGAGGTGGCGCGGATCGGCGTCGAGCGCTATACCCGGCTGGCGCTGGAGCGCAAGGTGTTCCGTGCGGACATCGTCTTCCCCTTCAGCCGCGATTCGGTGAAGACATTCGTGCTCGAGGCGCGCGGCCTGGGAAAAGTCTCGATCGAGCGGCGCGAGACAATCAACAAGCAGACCCAACTGGTGACCTCGTCCTGGGAGCTGCTCGAGCCCAAGCCCTCGGAGATAAAGATCGAGAAAGAAAGGATGGAGGGCTTCGTGGGCGCCTGCGTGAGCCTGCGGATCGCCGACTTCCTCGGCTCGATCGACAAGAAAACGGCCGGCCTCGATCCTGCCGAGGTGACGCTCTCGATCGGGACGCGCGACGGGAAGAGCCACGTCTGGCACTTCACGGGCCAGTTCATGCGGCGCGAGGGCCTGGACGAAGTGTTCGGCGTGGCCCCCGAGATCGTGCAGATCATGAAGCGCCTCGAGCTCAACTTTCTCCATCCCGAGGTGTTCAGCGTCCCGCGGCAGTCCCTCCAGGAGTTCACGTTCGAGTCGAAGCCGGGCGCGCTCCTCCAGCCGATCTACTACACGGTGCGCTTCACGCCCGAGGACGGGAAGTGGCGATACGAAAGGCCGGAGGCCATGAAGGGGAAAGTGCCCAATGCGAACGTGATGGACAACGTCACGGTCGCGATGAACTACATCGCGGCGGAGTCGTTCATCGCCCGCGATCCGGTCCTCGCGTCCAAGGAGAAGCTCGACGAGCGGAACGCGCCGGCCACGCTCACGGTGAAACACGCGGGCGGCACGGCGGTCTTCTTCATCGGGGACGACAAGAGCGACAAGGTCAACCGGCCGATCTACTACGCGCGGATGGACCCGAGCCCCGTCGTCTTCCAGATCAACGCCCCGTTCGTCGAGAACCTCCGGCAGCTCGGGGCTTTCGAAAAGAAAGAATAACCACAGAGACACAGAGGCACGGAGAAGCGAAGATTCCGTGTCGTCCCCCCCCCAACCCCCCCGGGGGGAAGAATGATCGCTTGACGGTGCCCACCCCCGCTCCTATCCTTACGGGATTCCCCTATGAACCTCGATGAGATCAAGCGCCTCCTCCAGCTCATGGAGGAGAACAAGCTGGTGGAGTTCGAGTACGAGGACGAGGGCCGCCGCCTGAAGCTGCGGCGCGCCGAGGACCGCCCGGCCCCCTCGCCCGTTTCGATCGCCGTCCCCGCGGCCGCGCACGCCCCGGCGGCGGCCGCGCCGGCACCCGCCACCCCGGCCGCCCCCGGGGAGACCGCGCGCCCCGCCAACGTCATTGAGTTCAAATCCCCCCTCGTCGGGACCTTCTACCGCTCCGCGAAGCCCGACTCGGAGGCCTTCGCCAACGTCGGCGACAAGGTCAATCCCGAGAAGGTGCTCTGCATCATCGAGGCCATGAAGGTCATGAACGAGATCAAGGCCGAGATGGCGGGCACCGTCCGCGAGATCCTCGTCAAGAACAGCCAGGCGGTCGAGTTCGGCGAGCCCCTCTTCCTCATCGAAAAAGAGTAGTTTTCCCTTCCGCCCTGGCCGGCGTCCAATCCATCGGATGCTCGCGTTCTGCCTCGCGCTCGCCTGCCTGGGGGACGAGCTGCTCCGGGTCGAGGGGCCGCCGTTCCTCGTCTTTGGCGAGACGATCGAACTTCGCGCCGTCACCGCCGTCCAGGACGCCGTGATTGCCTGGCGCCTGGCCGACGGCGCCCCGGCGGTCGAAACGAAGTTCTCTTATGACCTCCGCTCCCTCACCGTGCGCGGTCCGGCCCGGATCGAGCTCACCTCGCTTGGGACCATGGAGGCCGACATCCGGCTCTCGGTCTCGCTGGAGCGACGGGGCGCACGGCTCGCGACGATCGAGCACCGCGTCCGCATCGGGCCGCTCCTCCGGGTCCGCGCGTGGTGCCGGGTCGTCGAGAACGAGAAGGGCGGCACGCGCCGGGCGGATCTCGTCCGCGACACGAAGGCGCGCGGGCCGCTTCAGAGCGACGTGAACCGCCTGCTCCGCCCGCTGGGAATCGAGGTCTCGCTCGAAGAGGGACCCACCGTCAGGGCGCCCGACGCGTGGTTCGATGCGGAGGGTCGGTTCCACCCGGTCGAGCTCCGCAACGGTGAGAAGGCCAAGACGGCGACGCTCTCGGAGCTTTTCAAGCGCGACGCGCCCGCCGGCCTCAACGTCTACTTTGTCCGCGACTGCCACTGGACGACGGTGCAGGAGGGCTTTGTGCGGGTCGTCACCGACCACGCGCTCGTGGGGATCGGGATGAAGGACGGCCAGGTGGTCGTGGACGACGGAGCCGACGCGGCCGTGCTCGCCCACGAACTCGGCCACGCCTTCAGCCTCGACGATCTCCACGAGAAGTCCGAGCGCGGACGCCTCATGTACTCGCTCCGCAAGGAGCGCACCGGAGTCCTCCTGACGTGGCAGGAGATGAAGGACGCGCGCGAGCGGGCCCGCCTCCACCTCAAGTCGCAGCAACGCCGCTAGAGGGCTCCCGGCACCCCGTGATTCTTGATTCTTGATTCTTGATTCTCTCTTCCTGCTATACTCGTCGCCCTCATGTTCTCCAGAATCCTCATCGCCAACCGCGGAGAGATCGCGCTCCGCATCATCCGGGCGTGCAAGGAGATGGGGATCGAGTCGGTCGTGGTCTACTCCGAGGCGGACCGGAACAGCCTCTACCTGAAGCAGGCCGACTACTCGATTTGCATCGGGCCCGGCCCCGCGGCGAAGAGCTACCTCGACATCTCCCGCATCGTGAGCGCCGCCGAGATCAGCGACGTCGACGCGATCCATCCCGGCTACGGGTTCCTCTCGGAGAACGCCCACTTCGCCGAGGTCTGCGAGAGTTGCAACATCAAGTTCATCGGGCCGTCTCCCGAGTCCTCCCGCGCGACGGGCGACAAGGTCACCGCGCGCGACCTCGCCAAGAAGCTGAAGATCCCGACCATCCCCGGCAGCGATACGGCCGTGAAGGATGAGAAGGAGGCGCTCGACGTCGCCCACCGCGTGGGCTACCCGGTCATGATCAAGGCCGCCGGCGGCGGGGGCGGACGCGGGATGCGCGTGGCGCACAACGACGTCTCTCTCGTCCACAGCTTCCTCGCGGCGCAGTCGGAGGCCGGGGCCGCGTTCCGGAACAGCGCGCTCTACATCGAGAAGTACATCGACAAGGCGCGCCACATCGAGATCCAGATCCTGGCCGACCAGTTCGGCAACACGGTCCACCTGGGCGAGCGCGACTGCACGATCCAGCGGCGGTTCCAGAAGCTGATCGAGGAGGCGCCCTCGCCGGTCATGACCGGCTCCCTCCGGAAGGACATGGGGAACGCGGCCATCACGTTCGCCCGCTCCGCGAAGTACGCGAACGCCGGCACGTGCGAGTTCCTGGTCGACGAGCGCGGCAAGTTCTTCTTCATCGAAATGAACGCCCGCATCCAGGTCGAGCATCCCGTCACCGAGATGGTCACCGGGATCGATCTCGTCAAGGAGCAGATCCGGATCGCCGCGGGCGAGCGGCTGCGGTTCAGCCAGCGCGACGTGACGTGGAACGGCTGGGCGATCGAGTGCCGCATCAACGCGGAGAACCCGAGCGAGGGGTTCAAGCCCTGCCCCGGGAAGATCACCCAGTACTACGCGCCGGGCGGGCCGGGGGTGCGGGTGGACAGCCACGCCTTCGCCGGCTACGTCATCCCGCCCTACTACGACTCGATGATCGGCAAGCTGATCGTCCACCGCAAGACCCGGGAAGAGGCGGTGGCCACGATGAAGCGGGCGCTCGCGGAGTACGTGGTGGAGGGCGTGCCGACGACGATCCCGCTCCACCTGGCCATCTTCGACCACACCCAGTACATCAAGGGGCAGGTCGACACGACCTTCATCGAGAGCTACTTCGGGAAATAGAAACGCCGCGGGGCCCGGTGGGGCGCCGCGGCGTTCCGTTCGAGGCCGGTCTTAGTACCAGTCGTCCTTCCGCATCTTCGAGCAGGCCTTGCCGCCCATCTTCTCCCACACGGTCGCCCAGAGCGGCGTCTTGCCGTCTTTGCAGATCTTGCGGTTGCAGTGGCTGATCGAATGGCTCGTCGAGATGCAGGCTTCGTGGTTGGGGTTCTTCGCGCACGCCACGCAATCGGTGCGCACCGCGACGGCCGCCGTGCCGAGCCCGGCGAAGAGAACCAGGGCCATGAGGAACTTGCCGCAGCACTTCCTCTTCTTCTTCGGGGCCTCCTCGATGAACTGGATGTCGGGAGTCCGCGCGGCCGAAGGCGCCGCGATGTCCTCGCCGCAGTACTTGCAGTTCTTCGAGACGATCGCGATGTCCTCGGCGCACGCGGGGCAGCGCCGGGTCATGCGCTTCGAGCACGCGGGGCAGGTCTGCTGGGAGGGGGCCACATCGGCCTTGCAGAAGGGGCACTTGAGGATCATGGCGTGTTCTCCGTACTAACTAATTGGACGCGACTTCACCTACAGTGTAACGCAATCCCGCGAAAAATTCATGCGCCTCTCTATCTATTCCCGATCTATTCCAGGTTCGCGTGCCGCCGGCGGATCTTCCGGCCGGGGATCTTCAGCTCGTGCATGGCGGTCAGGATGACCGAATCCAGGTAGAGGAAGAGGCACTGCTCGAACAGGGAGCGCGCCGGCTGCCGCGTCTCCGGGCCCCGCTCCAGGGGGGCGGGGACCAGGATCGCCAGGTGCGACAGCTTGGCGAGCGGCGACTTCGGCCGCGCGGTGAGCGAGACCACGCGCGCGCCGATCCGTCTTGCCTTCCGTGCCATGTAGAGCGGCATGAGCGTCGTCCCCGTCCCCGAGCAGGCGACGAGCAGGTCGCCCCGGCGGATCGCCGGCGCCGTGATCTCGTGCGCGAGGTGGACGTCGAAGCCCAGGTGCATGAGGCGCTGGCCGAACGCCTGGACCACCAGGCCGCTCCGCCCGACGCCGGTGATGTAGATATGCTTCGAACGCGCGAGCTCGCGGCAGAAGCCCTGCGACGCCTGTTCACTGATCTTCGGCAGGATTGCGGCCACTTCGCCCAGGACGACATCGCGATAGGCCCTCATTCGAGGACCAGCCGCGCGGCGTCGTAGGTGGGCCCCTCGTAGCAGATGCGCGAGTGGCGCCAGTCGGCCCCGTCGTCGGTCAGGACCTTCGTGACGCAGGCGCCGCACGCGCCGAGTCCGCATCCCATGTGGCGCTCCATCGAGACTTCGCAGGGAAGCTTCTCCCGCCGCGCGATCCGCACCACGGCGTCCATCATCCGGTCCGGCCCGCACGTGTAGATCTGCAGGCTCGACCGGTCGAGCTTGGGCAGCTGCTGCTCGAGGAGCGCGGTGACCAGCCCCTTCGTGCCGCGGGAGCCGTCCTCGGTCGCGGCGTGGGCCTCGACGCCGACCGTGGGGAAGTCGTCGATCCCGTAGAGCATCGATTCCGTCCGGCCGCCGAAGATCAGGATCATCCGCGGCTTCATCCCGCGCGCGGCGACCTGCTTCGCGAAAAGATAGAAGGGGACGATCCCGACGCCGCCCGCCACGAAGACCATCGTCTTTGCCGGCTTCGGCGTGAAGCCAATGCCGAGCGGGCCCATGACGCCGACCTTCGATCCCGGCTGCTTCGCGGCGAGGAGCCGGGTGCCCTTGCCGACCACCGTGTAGAGGAGGTCGATGTGCTGCCCGCCGTCGGCGGGTCGCGCGTCCCAGTAGCTGAACGGCCGGCGGAGCAGGGGGTCCGTCGCTTCGTCGCAAAGGACGTGGCAGAACTGGCCCGCGTCGATCGGGTCGTGCGACGGGACGGCGAGCGTCATCTTCCAGCAGTTCGGGGAGTATTGCACCTGGCGCACCACGGTCGCGTCGCCGTTCCAGATGGCGTGCATGTCGCGGGATTGTATCAGGAGCGGGAATTCGCGGCCAATGTTTGACGGGCCGGAGGGCGGATGCTATGACGGCACGCCTGTGCGTGAGCTCGAATTCGCGAAGAAGATCGCCGTCCGCGCCGGCGAGATGCTCCGGAAGAACGCCTCGGGCCGCCGCTCCATCCGCTTCAAGGATGGCGAGGGCAATCTCGTCACCGACATGGACCACGCGTCGGAGGAGATGATTGTCAAGGCCATCGGTCGCGAATTCCCCGGCCACTCGATCGTGGCCGAGGAGCGCGGCGCCGAGGGCGATTCTCCCGACCGCTGGTACATCGACCCGATCGACGGGACGACGAACTACGCCCACGGCTTTCCCGTCTGGACGGTGACGCTGGCGTACGAGCGGGAGGGGCGGCTCGAGGCGGGCGTGACGTTCGCGCCCCTCCTGGGCGAGCTCTTCTGGGCCCGCCGCGGCGGTGGTGCGTTCCGGAACGGCCGGCGCATCCGCGTCACGTCCTGCGGCACGCTGGAAAAGGCGCTCCTCTGCACGGGGTTCTCCTACAAGCTCGAGTGGCGGAAGGTCAACCTGAAGTACTTCGCCAAGTTCCTCATGAAGGCCCAGGCCATCCGCCGCATGGGCGCCGCGTCGCTCGATCTCTGCTGGACCGCGGCGGGCGCGTTCGACGGCTTCTGGGAGATGCGGCTCGGGCCGTGGGACATGGCGGCCGGCATCGTGATTCTCGAGGAGGCGGGCGCGAAGATCACGGACCTCGCGGGCGGACCGGTGGACCTCCGTCACGGGGACTTCCTCGGCGCCAATCCTCGCCTCCACCGCCAGATGCTTGCCGTTCTCAAGAGCGTTCGGGTACAGTAGGCCCCCATGCCGAGCGACCTCGATCGCCTGTGCGGGATGCTGGAGACGGGCGACGCCGAGCTCCAGTGCGCCGTCGCGCGGGTTCTGAGAGAACTGAAACCGAAGGACCCGGCCGTCCGCAAGGCGCTGGCCCGGACCCTGAAGGCCTCCAACGACTCGGTCCGGCTCTACGCGGTGGAGGCGCTGGCCGCGATCGACCCCGAGGGCTCGCTCGCGCACTTCGTGCCGCTCCTCGCCGCCGGCGATCCCCTCAGGAGCCGCGTGAACCAGCTGCTCTCCTCCGCCGGGCCGGCCGCCGTGGAGGCCCTCCGCGAGCACCTGG
The DNA here is from genome assembly GCA_041482015.1 of Planctomycetota bacterium. GTDB lineage: Bacteria > Planctomycetota > MHYJ01 > MHYJ01 > JACPRB01 > JACQFK01. The sequence continues at coordinate 7,538 of JBGPCZ010000169.1, forward strand.
ATGCGAAGGACCCTCAGGTTCGCAAGGGCGTGCTGGACATCTTTGGGCGGCTGAAGGACGTCGACACGACGGACGTGCTGTTCGCCGGGCTGCTCGACCCGGACCTCGAGGTCGTGCGGAAGGCCGCGCAGGCCTTCCGGGGGCGGATCGAGACGATGAACGAGGCGGAGCGCGGGAAGGCGCTGAAGAAGATCCTCGAATTCATGGAGTCGCCGAAAGTCCAGAAGGCGAAGACGCCGCTCGCGTCGTGCCTCCTCATCGTGGGCACGCTGAAGGACCCGTCGGCCGCGAAGGCGGTGCTCAAGTACGTGGACCGCAAGATGCCCCCGGCGGCGCGGACCCACGCGCTTCTCGCGCTCGGCGGCATGGCGCTCGACGGGCCGGCGGCGAAGGCGGCGGCCTCCAGGCTCCTCCCGCTCCTCGCGGAGGCGGACTTCAACGCGATCGTGAAGCCCGCGCTCGACGTCCTTTACAAGGTCGCGCTGGGGAAGGACGAGACGGACCGCGTGCTGAAGCTCCTGGGGAGCGCGCACCCCGCGGTGCGCCACTACGCGTTCCGCGCGCTCGGCTCGATCGGGACCTCCGCGGCGGCCGCGCCGCTGATCGAGGCGCTGACGGGGGCCGACAAGAACCTCGCGGACCTCTCGGCGGCGTCGCTCGGGTCGAACCCCGACTTCGCCCCGCTCCTCGTCAAGGCGCTCGACCGGCAGGAGGACCCGGAGCACCAGTGGAAGGTGCTGAACGTCCTCCGCTCCTTCAAGAACGTCCTTGAGAAATCGACGATCCGCCAGTTCCTCGCCAAGGGGATGGCGCTGCTCGGGAAGAGGCAGAACGGGTTCCCGGCCTACTTCGAGCTCGTGCGCGCGGCCTCCCCGGACATGCTGAAGGAGACACTGCTCAAAAGGGGGCGCGAGCTGCTCGCGAAGGGGAAGACCGAGGACGCGGAATGGCATCTCCGGTACCTCGAGCGCGACGACCTCGCCACGTCCGAGAGCGACTTCGCGCTCGCGGCCGCGAGGCTGCGGGGCCAGCGGCTCGAGCTGGCCGGCGCGGCCCAGGACCGCGGCCCGGCGCTGTACCTGTTCTCGAAGCTCTCGCGGAAGGACGGGTTCCCGTTCCTGAAGAAGCTGGAGAAGGACGCGGGGCTCGTCACGCCGCAGGGCCTGCTCTACCTGGGCTTCGCGCTGGTCGAGCGGGGGGGCGGGGAGCGCGACGCGGGCGCGGGCATCCTGAAACTGGTCGCGAAGAAATTCGGTTCAAAGGAAGAGGGGAAGATCGCGAAGCGGAAGCTCAAGACGCAGGGCGCGGGATAGATTTCATCGGAGCGGGATAGGGGTGCACCAGCTCTACGACGTCCGGAACGAGGAGGGTCTTTCGTACGACCCCCACGGCTTCGCCACGCTGTTCTCTTCCAACGAGGCGGCGGTGGATTTCGGCCGCCTCATGCCCGGCCAGCCCGGGATCGACGTGCGCGCCCAGGACGACCGCGAGGACGATGCGTACGTGCTCGGCGGGATGCTCTCCTACTCCACGATGCAGGGCAGCGAGGTCTTCGTCGCGAAGAGCTCGTGGGTCGTGGCGCGCCCCGGCGAGCCGCACGGGTACTGGAACCGCGGGGGGAAGCCCGTCACGCTGTTCCGCTTCCGCCCGAGGTCGGCGAAGCGCAGCGCGTCCGGAAGCCAGCGGATCTACAAGCCCAGCGAATCGCGCTCCAGCCTCTCCCCCGCCCAGTCGAGGATCGTGGCGTACGAGACGCCGGCGTCCCGCGGCGAGACGCTCACGCTTCACCCGGGCGAGCCCGCCCCCTTCCACGCCTCGTTCTGCTGCGCGACGTTCGTCACCACGGGCCGCGTGATGGCGCTCTTCGGCCGCGAGAAGATCTCGCTCGACGCCGGGGAGGGCATCGGCTTCGTGGGCGAGCGGGGCGAGATCGTCGGCGTCGGCGGCCTCTCCAACGTCGTGGTCTTCACCACGACCGTCTGAACTCACCCTTCAATCTTCAAACTTCCGACTTCCTCAGGCCTTGACGATCTTCTCGCGTCCCGCCTTCACGTCACGGCAGGCGTTCCGCGTGTCGACGACCAGCGCGGCGTGCTTCACGATCCACGCGTAGTCGTAGGCCGTGTGGTCGGTCACGATCACGGCGGCGTCGTGCTCGCGCAGTGCCTTCTCCGTCAGCTCCACCGGCTTCGCCTTGATGTGCTTGTAGTGGCGCATCGCGGGGAGCTTCGCGAAGAACGGGTCGTGCCAGCGGACGGCCGCCCCTTTGGATTCGAGGAGCTCGATCACCTTGAACGACGGCGACTCCCGGGGGTCGTCGATGTCCCGCTTGTACGCGAGACCGAGCACGAGGATCTTCGAGCCGGAGAGCGCCTTCTTTCGAGCCTTGAGCGCCTCCTCGATCTTTCCCGTCACGTAGTAGGGCATCTGGACGTTGAGTTCGCCCGCCAGGTCGATGAAGCGCGTCGCGAACTGGTACTCCTTGGCCTTCCACGAGAGGTAGAAGGGGTCGATCGGGATGCAATGGCCGCCCAGCCCCGGGCCGGGATAAAACGGCTGGAAGCCGAAAGGCTTCGTCGAGGCCGCGGCGATCACCTCCCAGATGTCGATCCCCATCCGCTCGAGGCACATCTTCAGCTCGTTGACGAGCGCGATGTTGACGCAGCGGTAGATGTTCTCGAGCAGCTTCGCGGCCTCGGCCACTTCGCACGACGAGACCTCGACCACCCGCACGACGGCCGAGCCGTAGAGCGCCGCCGCGGCCTTCCGGCTCCGCTCGTCGATCCCGCCCACGACCTTGGGGATCTCGGCGTTGGTGAAGTGCTTGTTTCCGGGATCCTCGCGCTCGGGCGAGAAGGCCAGGAGGTAGTCCACGCCGGCCTTGTCGAGTTCCGGCTTCATGATCTCGCGCGTCGTGCCCGGATAGGTCGTCGATTCGAGGACGATCAGCTGTCCCTTCCGGAGATTCTGCCCGATCGTCCGCGCCGTGATCCGGATGAACGAGAGGTCCGGACGGCCGTCGTCGAGCAGCGGCGTCGGGACGCAGATGATGATGGCGTCGGCTTCCTTGAGGCGCGCGAAATCGCTCGTGGCGTCGAAGCGTCCGCGGAGCTTCTTGAGCGTCGCGGAGGAGATCGACTTGATGTAGGACTCGCCGCCCCGGAGCTTCTCGATCTTCGACGAATCGATGTCGAAGCCGATGACGCGGAACCCTTTGGACGCAAAGAGGCGCACCAGCGGGAGGCCGACGTAGCCCAGGCCGATGACGCCGACGACCGCCTTCTTTGCGCGGATCAGCGACTCGAAGTTCATGAGTGTCGGAGCGCCTCCTCCAGCACCGCGATCGCCGCGTCGATGTGGCCCGTCCCGATGTTGAGGGCGGGCAGGAACCGGATCGCCCCCTCGCCGCACCCCAGGAGGAGCAGGCCGCGCTCGAACGCCGCGTTCACCACGCGGTTGCGGCGCTCGTGGTCGAGCGCGCCGTTGGATCCTTTGAGGATGTCGACCGCCTGCATCAGCCCGAGGCCGCGCGGCGCGCCCACGTGGGGGAATTCGTTCACGAGGGATCTCAGGTTCTGGGCGAGATAGTCGCCCATGTCGCGGGCGTTCCCCATCAGGCCGCCCTGGATGAGCTCGATCGTCCGGAGCCCCGCGGCGCACGCCAGCGGGTTGCCGCCGAAGGTGTTCGCGTGCGCGCCGCTCGGCCACGTATGCAGCTCCTCGCGGGCCATCATGGCGCCGAGCGGGAGGCCGCCGCCGATCGGCTTGGCGCAGCAGAGAATGTCAGGCTCCACGCCCCAGTGCTCCACCGCCCACATCTTCCCGGTTCGCCCCAGGCCGCTCTGCACCTCGTCGACCACGAGGAGGATGCCGTGCTTGTCGCAGAGAGCGCGGAGGCCCGGAAGGAAGTCCTTGGATGCGACGTTGTAGCCCCCCTCGCCCTGGATGGGCTCGACGAAGATGGCCGCGACGTCGTCCGGAGGCGTGGTCCTTTTGAACAGGTACTTCTCGATGAAGTCGATGTCGCCGTACGGCGCGTGCGTGACGTCGGCCAGCAGCGGCGAGAAGTGCCGCCTCTGGATCGCCTTCGAGGCCGTGAGCGAGAGCGCGCCCATCGAGCGGCCGTGGAAGCAGCCGAAGAAGGCGATCATGCGGGGCCGACGCGTCGTCCAGCGCGCGAGCTTGAGGGCGGCCTCGATCGCCTCCGTGCCGGAGTTCGCGAGGAAACACTTGGCCTTCGAATTCCCCGGCCACGTCGCGCAGAGCTTCTCCGCGTACTCGGCCATGACCCCGTAGTAGAAGTCCGTCCCCGCCATGTGGACGAAGCGCTTCGCCTGGTCGGAGATCGCCTTGACGATCTCCGGGTGGGCGTGGCCCAGCGCGTTGACCGCGACGCCCGCGGTGAAGTCGAGGAACCGGTTTCCGTCCGGATCGATGACGTACGAGCCTTCGCCGCGCTCGATGACCAGCGGGTAGCCGCGCGTGTAGGCGGGGGTGATGACCTTCCTGTCGCGCTCGAGGATCTTCTTCGCTTTCGGGCCGGGGAGGGAGGTCCGGATCCGCGGGGCGAAGCCTTCCGAGCCCCTCGGGCGCGACTTCGTCGCTTTCGCCTTCATCGCTCTTCTCGAATCGGTCGACGAATTATAGCAGAATGGACCCGATGCGCCAGCGGATCCCGCACTCGCGACCGGATGTGGGTCACGAGGAGGAACGGGCGGCGGTCCGGGTCCTGCGGAGCGGCCAGCTGGCGGGCGGGGAAGAGGTCGCCCGGTTCGAGCGCGAGATGGAACGCTTCCTGGGCGGGGGACGCGCGACGGCCGTCCACACGGGCAGCGCCGCGCTCCACCTGGCGCTCCTCGCACTCGGGGTGAAGCCGGGCGCCCGGGTCCTCCTCCCGACGTACGTCTGCGCGGCGGCGTTGAACGCGGTGAACTACGCGGGCGCGGAGCCGATCCTGGCCGACGTCGATCCCTCCACGGGCAA
>JBGPCZ010000170.1:0-12408 GCA_041482015.1 Planctomycetota bacterium
CCCCCTCTCTCTCTCCGATCGCGCGCGGCCCACTTCCCAAATAGGCCGCCAGCCCGGTTTAACGGGCTCCGGAGGACCATACCAACGACTTTACGTAGTATCAAGGTCAACTTTACGCTGTAGGATTAGGCATATGAAGACATTCGGGAGGAAACCTATGATGCGTCGTGCGGGATATGCACTCGTGGCCCTGCTGGCCGTGGCCGGTATCTCGGCCGCCCAGGACAAGAAGAAGAAGCCGCCTCCGTTGGCACCGGACTCTCTCTACGCCCTCAAGAGCAAGACGCTCGAGGGGAAGGACGCCGACCTCAAGGACTACGCGGGATCGGTCGCCCTCGTGGTCAACCTCGCGTCCCAGTGAGGGAACACTCCCCAATACTCCGGTCTGGAGAAGCTTTACGGGGAGTTGAAGGACAAGGGATTCGTCATCCTGGGATTCCCGAGCAACGACTTCGGCGGGCAGGAGCCCGGCTCGGCGACCGAGATCCGCGACTTCTGCACGAGCAAGTACAAGGTCACCTTCCCGATGTTCGAGAAGCTCGTGACCAAGGCCGGCAAGGACCAGTCGCCCATCTACGCCAACTTGCAGAAGCAGTCGAAAGAGCTTCCCGAGTGGAACTTCTCGAAGTACCTCGTCGACAAGACCGGCAAGGTCATCAAGCACTACAAGGCGAACGTCAAGCCCGACGACGCCGGCCTGCGCAAGGACATCGACGCCGCGATGAAGTAGGCTAAGGCGAGCGGAGCGCCTCCCGGAGCGCGGACGTCATCGCCGGCTGCGCTCCGGGAGCGACCCAGCACCAGTCGTTCAGGTTTGAGTCCTTCTCCTCCCAGTGCCTCTCGGTGGGGATGTACCCCGGCGCGCACTCGCCGTAGCCGAGGGCCATTACGAACTGATCGGGGCGGAGCTCTTGGGCGAGCAGTTGGTACTCCACGTAGCTTTCGCCCGGCAAGAGGACGATCTGCGCGCCGCCGAAGTCGATCGCGGGGACGTCGAGGCGATACCCCGCGTCCGCGCGCTTTCGCCAGCTCAACCCCATCGCCGCCAGGACCCTCTGATTTGCGGGCGTCGCGGGATCGAGCTTCTTCTCTAGCTCGGCGACCGTGAACCCGGGGGCGCCCCGGGGTTCGAGGCGCAGGGACGCGGCGCGGAAGGAGACGCGTTCCAGGGGCCGACGCTCCGTCGACTCCCACGCGGTCTTCATTCCGCGATGCATCCGTTCGGCGAGCACCGGCCGCATCTCCGGCGATCCGTCGTTGTACTTGCCCGCGATCACGTTCCCGCTGCAGCCCGACGCGTAGATCTGGAGGACCGAGGGGTCCTCCTCCTGCCGCTTCCGGCGCGCGAGGCCGGGGAAGTCGGCCGAGACCTTCCCCGTCCGGTAGTAGCTCATCGGGTGGGTCGCGTACGAACTCAGCGCGACGAGCGGGCGATCGCCGTCCCAGAAGCTGATCGTGCGGAGCCACGGGTCGATCGTCCCCTCGGGCTGCTCGCGCAGCTTCGGATCGCGGCAGGCGCTCATCCGGTCGTGGCGCGGCGTACCGTCGGCGCCGATCGTCCGGCGGTTCGAGGCGACCTGCTCGACGCGCGCGCGGCCGAGGCCGAGATGGGTGACGGGTCGCGCGTGTGAAACTGCTTTCCGGGCGGTCGCGGCCGTCGCCCGCACGGCGCGCTCATGGAATTCGGGGTCGGTGATGCGGTCGGGAAGTCCTTCGGCTCGCAGGATGCGGTCGGCCTCAAGATCTCCCAGGGGTGCATCGTGCTGGTGGACGCAGCTGAGGAGGACGCGGGTGGGCGTCGTGCCTGCCGCCTCCGCGAGCGCGGCGCGCCACCGGTCGTGCGACTCGTTCCGGATCTCGCACCAGTCGACGGCGCACTGGACGATCGGGGCGCTGCCGCCGAGGAGAACGAAGCCTTTCGCAAAGAGAGGGTCGGCGATCTCGGCGGCCGGAAGGCAGAGGCCGGCGAGCAGCGGATGGCCGATCGGCGGTGTCACGTCGGCGGAGAACGGCGCGATCCGGAAGCCTGCTCCGCCGGGGGAGGGCGAGGCGCAGCCGGCGAGGAGAGCGAGGCCGGCGCCGAGGGCGTCGCGGCGGGTGAGCTTGCTCACGCCAAGTAGTATACTCAGGCCCATGGCACGCGACACCCAGCTCTGGATCATGATCGACATCGAGACGAGCGGGCCGATCATCGGGACGCACTCGATGACCGAGATCGGAGCCGTGGTGGGATCGAAAAAAGAGGGGGTGCTCGACCGGTTCGAAGCGCTCCTCAAGCCCATCGGGACCGCCGTCGTCGCCAGTCCCGACTCGTTCGAAAAGGCGAAGAAAGCGGGCGAGCCGCCGGCCGCGGCGATGAAGCGGTTCGCGGAGTGGTCCAAACCGTGGCAGGACAAAAAGGCGCTCTTCATCGCCCGTCCCGCGGCGTTCGACTGGCCCTGGATCGTCTACTACGCCTGGACCCACTTGGGCGAGAACCCGTTCGGGTTCAGGGCGATCTGCGCCTCTTCGTGGTTCATCGCGAAGGACAAGCGGTTCGAGGTCGAGCTCCCGCACGTCGCGGCCCAGGACGCGGAAATCCAGATCAAGCACTTCTTCACGGAGCTGTGAGCCGTGGCGGTCACGACGAAGGCGATCAACGTTCGCGCGCCCCGGCGGGGGCTTCACGACATCACGGAGCCGGTCACGAAAGTGGTGCTGAAGGGCGGCGTCCGGGAGGGGATGTGCTCCCTCTTCATCCGCCACACCTCGGCCAGCCTGATCATCCAGGAGAACTACGACCCGAGCGCGCGGGTCGACCTCGAGCGCTTCCTGGACCGCCTGGTCCCCGAGGGGGCCGCCTGGATGACCCACACGCTCGAGGGCCCCGACGACATGCCCAGCCACATCAAGTCGGTCCTGACGCAGGTGAGCCTGTCGATTCCGATCGTCGGCGGCGCGCTCGCGCTCGGGACGTGGCAGGGGATCTATCTCTGGGAGCACCGGGACTCCCCGTCCGAACGGGAGATCCTGGTCTCCGTGTTCTGATGAGGGTGCTGGCGGTCGTCTTGGCCGGGCTGGCGGCCTGCTCGGAGGTGAAGCCCGAGAAGATCGCCGACCTCCCAATCGGCGAGGCGGTGCGCCCGGAGGACTATCTGAAGAAGGGGTACGTAACGATCCTCGAATTCACGCGGGCCGGGTGCGGCCCGTGCGTCGAGCTGGCGCCCGAGCTCGACCGGCTCGCCGAGAAATACGACCGCGTGCTCGTCCGGCGCGTAGATATCTTGAGATCGGGGACGGCCGCGGCGGAGCAGATGTCGAAGGAGTTTTCGGGAAGGGACGTGCCCCACGTGGTCATCTTCGCCGCCGACGGATCGCCGCTCGGGCCGGTCATGGCCGACCCGAAGACGATCGAGCAGGCGGTCCTGAAAGGCCTTGGAAAGTGAGGAGATCGATCCGATGAGCGTCCTCAAATGGCTGGTCCTCGCGGCCGTGCTGGCGTCCCAGGAGAAGAGCGCCTTGGAGTCCGATTCGAAAGGCTGGGTCGATCTCTTCCCCGACAAGGAGCTCAAGGGCTGGAAGCGGGTGACGGTCGACCCGAAAGCGACGCAGAAGGTCTGGGGTCTCTCTGAAGATGGGAAACTTCTGGTCGTCGACGGTCGGAACGGAGTCAAAGAGGACTTCCTCTACGACAAGGAATTCACCGACGGGATCTATCACGTCGAGTGGCGCTGGGGGAAGGACCAGGGGGAGAAGCCCAACTACAACGGCGGAGTCTATGTTCGCGCCTCGGCGGATGCGAAGACCTGGATCCAGGCCCAGGTGGCGCGCCCCGCGAAGGGGCCGGCCGTGGGCGACATCATCAAGATGGTTCCTGTCGACGGGACTCCGAAGCGCGAGGACGCGATGCAGAAGGGCGCGAGCCGCGAGGCCGCGGTCGGCGAGTGGAATACGTACGAGATCACCTGCAAGGGGAAGTCCGTCTCGGTCTGGGTGAACGGCGGGGTGACGGCGTCAATCGACGACTGTCCGCTCCCCAACGGCCGTGTGGGCCTCCAGGCCGAGTTCGCCCTCTTTGAAGTCCGGGCGATCAAGTACAAGCCCCTCCCCTGATGTCACAAAGACGCCGCGCGTTTTCGTTAACACCATATCAGTGTTGACGAACACGCGCGGCGCCTTCGTTAACACCGTTGGATCGCTCCCCTCGACGCTTACCTAAAGGGGAGGAGATTGACATGCGGACTCTTTCGGCGCTCCTGATCGGCATTCTGTTCCAGCAGGCCAAGCCCACCGACGATCCCGCCACCTGGCGCTGGAACGTGCCCGACGCGGTGAACGTCCCGGGCCTCGAGCACGCGACGATCAAGAGCGCCTCGATGAACCTCGAGGCCGGATTCAACATCTACCTACCGCCCGGCTACAAGGAGAGCTCAGACCGCTATCCCGTCGTCTATTTCCTCCACGGGATGACCGGAACCGAAAAATCCGAGGCCTGGCTGGCCGGGATCGTCCACAAGGCGATCGCGGACAGGAAAATCCCGCCGACGATCGCGGTCTTCCCGAACGGCGGCTACTCCAGCTTCTACCTCGACTGGGCGGGCGGGAAGGTCATGGCCGAAACGATGCTCATCAAGGAGTTGATCCCCCACGTCGACGCGACCTGGCGCACCATCGCGTCCCGCGAGGGCCGGGCGATCTGCGGGTTCTCGATGGGCGGCTACGGGTCGATGCGGCTCTCCTTCAAGTACCCCGATCTCTTCAGTTCCGCGGTCTCGATCGGAGGCGCGGTGTCGACCGCCGACCGGATGATCGACTTCCGCAAGGCCCGCGGCACCGAGTTGGAGAAGGTCTACCGCGAGGGCGATCCGTGGGCGCTTGCGAAGACGAACGCGGACCGGGTGAAAGGGCGCGTGGCGCTGCGGCTCTACGTCGGGGACAAGGACGGCACCTTCAAGGCGCACGCCCCGTTCGTCGACCACCTCAAGTCTCTCGACGTGGCCGCGGACCTGAAGGTCCTCGAGGGCGTCGAGCACAATCCCGGCCAGTATTTTCCGAAGATGGCGGTCGAGATGCTGGAGTTCCAGGCCCAGGGCTTCAAGGCGGCGGCGGAGAAAAAGTAGGTATACTGCTCGCATCGATGGCGGAGCAGAACACCGACCTCGGCGGACCGCGCAGGGATTTTCCGGTTACGACGGCGAATTTCCTCCGGGAGCTGCGGAACCCGGGGGCGCAGGCGCAGAAGGCCGTCATGGAGATGATGGCCGAGCGTTACTGGAAGCCCGTCTACCACTTCCTCCGCGCGTCTTATGGAAAGGGGAACGAGGACGCCAAGGATCTGGCTCAGGCCTTCTTCACTTGGCTTCTCGAGCGCGACCTCCTCGGCCGCTACGATCCCGCGCGCTCCGGCTTCCGCACGTTCCTCAAGGGAATCCTTCGCAACTTCGCGGGCAACGAGCACCAGGCGCTCCAGCGCCTGAAACGCGGGGGAGGGGTGAAGATGGTGCCGATCGCCGCGGCGGACCTCGAGAGTGCGGGTCCGGAGACCGACCCCGAGAAGCTCTTCGACACGGTCTTTCTCAAGGACACGGTGGAGAGGGCGGTCGAGCGGGTTCGCGCCCGGTTCCAGTCGGGCCGCCGGATCGTGCCGTTCCTGGCTTTCGACCAGTACCACTTCGCGAAGGACGGCCCGCCCCCCACCTATGCGCTGGTCGCGCGCCGACTGGGGATCAAGGAGGGCGACGTCCGCAACTACCTCCACGAGGTGCGCGAGGCGATCCGCGCCGAAGTGAAAGCCGAGTTCGAGGGGGATGGAGGCGAGGTGCCCGCGGAGGTGGCGGCGCTGTTCCAATGAGGCCTCACGGCCCCGGCTTGATGACCTTGCCTTCGCCCTTGACCGGGAGCAGCGCGATGCTGGTCACCTTGAACGTCGAGCGGACCGCGCCGACGACGAGCCCATCCGATTGATTCGGAATTTTGAGGTTCTCGGGCATCCCGAGTGCGCCTACGTTCGGGAAGGTCATGTGGACCTTGTCGTTCACCGTCAGCCGGAACCCGCCCGCCCGCAGGAAGCAGCCGATGCGCGTGGGCGTGTCGTTGGGAATGACGTGCGAGGCGGCGGCCGGGTATCTCTGCCAGGATCCGTTCAGGAAGGCGCCGCTGGCGCCATCGTTGAACCAGCCGTCGAGCGCGACGGCAAACGGCCGGCCCTGGTGCACGAACCCGAGGATCAGGTCCTCGGTCCCCTTCGTCCGCTCGACGTAGAGGATCACCTCGTATTCCTCGGGCGGCGAGTAGGGGATCCAGACCCGGGCGGAGTTCGCGTTGATGCCGGTGTCAGGCGAGACGATCCCGTCTGCCATGCGTTTCCAGGGACCGTTCACGCTGTGGCGATCGACATTGACGAGTGGCAGGAGCTCGAGCCAGCGCGAGTTGGGCGCGTCGGAGTTCTTTAGGTGGAGCGCGTCAAAGGGAATTTCCGCGGGTTCGCTTGATGAGGTTGCGGGACCCGGGCGCTTGGCAGGTTCCGCATCGGGCTTCTTCTCCTCCTTCTTCGGAGGAGGGACGGGCGTCGGGGGTTTCTGCTGCGCGAGCTCCGGTTGCGGCGGCCTGGCCGGGGACTTCGGCGCCGGCCACGCGATCGTCACCACCGCCGCGAAGAGGGCGGCCGCGGCCCCGCCTACGAGAAGCCGCCGGCCGCGCGTCGGCGTTGCGGCGACCGCGACGAGCCCAGGTCTCGCGATCGAGGAGAGCGCGGGATCGAGCGCGAGCATCGTCGGCGCCTCCTGGCGGGCCAGCCGCTCGAGGTCCGCGAGGAGGTCGCCCGCCGTCGCGTACCGATCAGCGGGACTCTTGGCCATCATGCGCCGGACCGTCTCGACGACCGAGGCGGGGATCTCGGGCCGGGAGTCGCGCGGGTCGGGGAGCTGCTCCATCAGGTGCTTCTGGATCACCTCGAAGATCGACGTCCCGCTGAACGGCGTCTTGCCCGTCATCGCGTGGTAGTACGTGGCCCCGAGCGAATAGAGGTCGGTCCGACCGTCGACCGACTTGTCGCCGCGCGCCTGCTCGGGGGAGATGTAGTGCGGCGTCCCGAGCGCCGCGCCGGTCACCGTGCGGAGCGAATCCTTCGTGTCGCCCAGGTTTTTCGCGAGCCCCAGGTCGAGGATCCGGGCCGTGCCCGCCGTCGTGAGCATGATGTTCTCGGGCTTGATGTCGCGGTGGATGAATCCCGCCCCGTGGGCGCACGCGAGCCCGCGCGCGACCTGGAGGACGATCGTGGTCGCCTCCGGGTGGGGAAGGTAGCCCGCGCGATCGATGCGTTTCTTGAGCGATTCGCCCTCGCAGTACTCCATGACGATGAAGTGGTATCCCTTGTCCTCGCCCGCGGAGAAGGCGCGGACGATGTTCGGGTGGTCGAGCTTCGTGGACGCCTCGGCCTCGCGGCGGAATCGCTGGACGAACTCGGGATCCTGCGCATTCTGCTTGGGCAGGACCTTGATTGCCACCCGGCGTCCGCCGGCGGGATCCTCCGCCAGGTAGACGGCCCCCATCCCGCCCTCGCCCAGCTTCTTGAGGATCTTGTAGCCGCCGAGCTCGTTCGCGTGGTCGCGCCGGGCCTCGAGCTTCTTTTCCACCGTCTCGCGCTGCATGGAGGTGATGACGCCCTGGCGGACGAGCGCCTCCGCGAGCGGGAGGGCCTCGGCGGAGGAGAGCTTTCGCGCGGCGGCGAGCTGGTCTTCCGTGGCCATTCCCGCCTGGCGGACATGGCGCGCCACGGCTTCATCGAGCGATTCGTCCGGCATGGTCCTCCTGAAGTATCGACCCCCCTCGACACGCTGTCAAGGTGGGGCCTCGATCCTGATTTGCGGGGGGTGCCCTCCATCTTGAGGAAACGGACGGGAGGCTTCGCAAATGGGGAAGGCATGGACCCTCACTTCACGTCGGACGTCGCGTGCCGCGCCCGGGCCCCCGTGGGCCGCTTCTTCGAGGCGCTGGGCCGCGGAGAGCCGGAATGTCGGACCGATGAGTTCTTCCTCTGGCTCCGGGAGCGCGATCTGCCGGCGCGGTTCGGAAGCGTGCGACAGTTCCTGAAGGGGCTGCTCGGGCTTTTCGCGGAGTCGACGCTCGCGCTGACACATCCCGCCCGTTGAACGCTATCTAACGCCGTATGAAAACACTCGCCCTGTGCTCCCTCCTCGCGCTCGCGGCGTCCCGCCAGGAGGAACCGGTCTCCCCGTACGTCGATCCGACGCAGCTCGATCTCCCGTTCCCGAAGCACAGCCATCTCAAGCAGCCCTGGCGCGCGTGGATGGAGACGCGGCGAGGAGTCGACTTCCTCGACGGGATCGGGATCAACTACAACGTCCCCGCGAACGACGAGCTCGCCGTGCGTCTTCTCGCGGAGGCGGGTTTCCGCGCGGCGCGGAAGGAGATCGGCTGGGGGAGCGTGGCGTGGGACGAATCGGGGATAAACGACGCCCCGCGGCTCCTGAAGCTCCTCGCCCTCTTCAAGAAGCACTCGATCCGGCCGACGTTCCTTTTGAACTGCCACCAGGGCGCGCCGTGCCCGACCCAGTTCTTTGAAGGGAAGCTGCTCGAGGACGCCCCGAAGGGGGCAACCAAGGTGAAACTCGCCGATACGGGATCGTTCACGATCGGCCGCACGGGACTGAGCGGGCTGACCGACTATTGGGCTGCGGAGGCCCTGGTCACGGCGGTCGACAAGGCCACGGGCGAATGCGCGCTCTCGAAGCCGCTTCCCAAGGAACTCAAGGCGGGCAAGATCCCGATGGCGACGCTCAAGTACCTTCCCCTCCACCCGCCCGGGACTCCGGAGTTCGAGGAGACGGTCCAGGGATGGATCCGCTACGCGACGCTCGTGGGGACGCTCAGCGTCGAGTCCGGCATCGACGACTTCGATCTCGAGATCTACAACGAGCTCACGTTCGGGACGAAGTTCCTGGACATCCGGAACTACATCCCCGACCGTCCGAAGCATCCCAAGGACCTCCTGAACGAGGGCGGCACGTGCTGGGAGCTGGCACGCCGGATCGTCGAGGCCGTCCGGAAGGGATTCCCGAAGGCCCGCTGCATCTGGGGGTTCTCGAACACGACGTTCTACCACTGCGCGGTGGACCGGCTCCCGCCCGGGATGGACGGCCAGAGCTACCACCCCTACGGCACCGGGACGCGCCGGCTGCCGGAGCAGGAGTACCACAAGGAGAATCCGCAGGAGAACGTGGACGGATGGACCCCGCAGGTCGAAATCCGGATGCCGGAGGGCTGGATCTCCACGTTCGTCCAGACCGAGAGCCTCACGCGGCTCATCAATCCCAAGGCGCGGGAGAAGCATCCCCCGGGCGTGGAGCGTTTCCGGCACTACATGACGGAGCACGGGGTCCTTCCCGCGGAGTGCGGGGTGAAGGACGAGGCCGGCGCCTGGGCGCTCAAGACGAAGTGCGCGCTCCGGTCGTACGCCTTCTGGCTCAACAAGGGAGTGGACGTACTCCATTACTTCTGCGCGTATGAGAAGGAGGCGACCGGTTTCGGACTCCTGCCGCCGGACCTCCCGAAGCTGCCTCCCGACGCCAGGTTCGACGACGTGGCCACGCCTCCCCTTTGGGCCCTCCGGAACCTGATTCGCCCCTTCGCCGGGAGCGGGGCCCTCGAGAAGGTCCATCCTCTCGAGGTCGAAGTCACGGCGCTCGGCGAGCAGAAGAAGATCTTCGATGGCAAGCGGCCGCTCTGGCACCGCGATGTCTTCGCGCTCCTGCCGTGGCAGCTGAAAGACGGATCCTACGCGATCGCCCTCTACGTGATGACGTGGGACGCGGTTCCGTCGATTCCGGAGGAGCGCTACCGCCTCGCGATCAAGGGCACGGTCGCGGGGACGGCGCGCCTGCACGATCCCGTGACGGGGATGGAGACGCCTGTGAAAATCCTCAAGCGGGAAGGGGACCGGATCGAGCTCGAGGTGACCGCCGTCGAGACGCCGCGGATCCTCGTTCTCACGCCATAGAGGCGCGGACGATCGATTCGAGCTCCGCGTCGGTCAGCTCGACGGGGTTGTGCCGCATGCTCCCGCCGCGCGAGTTCTTCACGATGGGGGCGATGTCCGCCTCCGTCACGCCAAGGGCGGCGAGGGGCTTCACGCCGAGCGAACGGCGGAGCTCCTTGAGTTCATCGAGCGCCGCGTCGAACGTCGGATGACCGAGCGCCGCGGCGACCTCCGCGAACCGGGGAAGCGCCGAGGGGGCGCGCCGGCGGACCGCGTCGAGGTTCGCGCGGAGCGTCTCGACGAGCAGGCACGCGCAGCCGATCCCATGGGGAATCGAGCAGCGGCCGCCGAGGGGTGCGACCAGGCCGTGCACGGCGCCGAGTCCCGCGTTCGCGAGGACGATGCCGCCCCACAGGCTGGCCAGGGCCATCGATTCCGCTTCCGGCTTGCCGCCGGCCAGCGCGCGGAGGCCGCGGGCCGCGAGGGTGATCCCGGGGAGCGCAAGGGCGTCGGTCATCCCGTTCGCGCCGGTCGAGACGTAGCCTTCGATGAGATGGGTGAGCGCGTCGAGTCCCGCGCTCGCCGCGACGCTGCGGGGAGCCGTTGCGGAGAGCTCCGGATCGACGATCGCGACGCGCGGCAGGAGGAGATCGTGCCGGATGCTTCTTTTGACTTCCAGGTCGGGCACGCGGATGACGGCGTTCTTCGTCGCCTCCGATCCGCTCCCGGCCGTCGTCGGGACGGCGACGAAAGGGAGGGGCGGCGTCGCGATCTTCCGGTCGCCCACCTGCTCGAGGTAGTCGCGCACGCTCCCGCCGTTCGTGACGACGCCCGCGACCGCCTTGGCGGTGTCGAGGACGCTCCCGCCGCCCACCGCGAGGACCACGTCGGCCCGCGCCTCCCGGCACCGGCGGACGCCCTCGTCGACGGTCGCGACGTCGGGCTCCCCGGAGACGCTCATGCGGGGAAGAGGGGAGAGCGCCGCGGCGATCGGGAGCGCCTCGAAGGATGTTCCGCCGGTGAAGAGGAACGGGCGACTTCCGAACCGGGCGGCCGTCTCGACCGTCTTTCGCGACTCGCCGGGCCCGAACCGGATCTCGGGGGGGACGGCGAACGAGAAGGTCACGGCCTACGCGTACGGCTGGGGCGCCACGGTGGCGAACTTGTCGCTCGTGCGCGGCGCGGCCAGGAGCGCGTCGATCTCGCGGCGCCATCGGCCGTAGTGTTCGGTCGCCTGGTGGGCCTTGAAGCCTGCCTCGTCCTTGTAGACCTCATAGAGTCCGAAACGCAGCGGGTTGTCGTTCTGGCGAAGCACGTCGAAGCGGAGGCAGCCCGGCTCCTTGCGCGTGCAGTTCCCGTTGTAGGTCGCCAGCTCGATCAGCGCCTCGACCTTGTCGGCTTTGACTTCCATCCGGACCATGACGTGGTACATGGCTCTTCCTCAATATGCGTCGGAGCAGTCGACCATGACGCCGCAGCTGCGGCAGATGTATTTGCACTTGCGGCCCTCCATGGGGTGGCCGCAGACGATGCACTTCGTGACGTCGTAGTCGGGAACGACGGGGCAATCGCCATTCTGTTCAGGCTTGGGCGTCTCCCCCGGCTCGGGCATCGGGGCATTATATCGGAGGATCGCGGAACGGGAACGATTCGCGAAAATCCGGTCCGCGCGTCCGGGTTTAAGAGGTGATGAGAGCGTTCGCCGCGCTGGTCCTGGCCGTGCTGGCGGCCGGGCCCTCCTCCGCCCAGGATCCGCCGCGGTCCGCAGCGTCGGGCTTCGCGATCCCGACCTTCCACTGCCTGGGTCTCTATTGGTCCCCCCCGGGCGGGGCGTCCGAGAAGGCCGTCACGGTCCGCTATCGCAAGCAGGGCGAGACCGCCTGGAAGGACGCGCTCTCCATGCGGTACAACCCGATCCCCGGCACGGACGAGGGCCTGAGCGACTACCGCGGAAGCATCGTCGACCTCTCGCCGGGAACCCCCTATGAGATCCGGCTTGCGCTGGCCGGCACCGAGACGTCCACGACCCTCAAGGCCTCCACCTGGAGGGAGGAGTTTCCCGTGGGGGAGGTCGTCCGGGTCGGCGACGGCGAGCAGCCTCTCGCGATCACCCAGTCGGGCACACCGTCCGCCTGGAGGGTCTACGACGGCCGCGGGGCGACGCTCGACGTCCGCCACCGGCACGACGCGTGCATCACGATCGACGCCTCATACGTGATCGTGCGGGGATTCACCCTCAAGGGGGCGGGCGACGCCGCCAACACCAGCCGGAAGCCCACGGGGGCGATCGTGATCGCCCGCGGCCGGGACATCGTGATCGAGGATTGCGACGTCTCCGACTGGGGCCGCCTGAACGCGCAGACGGGGTTCGGGCAGGACTACGAGGCGGCGGTCTACTCCCGCTGCCCGACGCTGGAGCGGCTGGTCGTCCA
>JBGPCZ010000171.1:0-12160 GCA_041482015.1 Planctomycetota bacterium
CCGAGCGGAAGCGGATGGAGGAGCAGTTCCTTCAGGCCCAGAAGATGGAAGCGGTCGGGCGCCTCGCGGGCGGCGTGGCGCACGATTTCAACAATCTTCTCACCGTCATCAACGGGTACAGTGAACTCCTCCTGGGATCGCTCCCCCCGGGCGCCCCCGCCCGGGCGGACCTGGAGGAGATCTTCAACGCCGGAAAGCGGGCCGCGTCCCTGACGCGGCAACTCCTCGCCTTCAGCCGGAAGCAGGTGACCCAGCCGGCCTCCATCGACCTCAACGTGCTGGTGTCGAGCCTCCGGAAGATGCTCGAACGCCTCGTGGGGGAGGACGTCAAGATCGCGTTCGCTCCCGGCGCCGACCTCGACCTCGTCATGGCCGACCCGGGGCAAATCGAGCAGGTGATCGTGAACCTCGTCGTGAACGCCCGGGACGCCATGCCCCGGGGGGGGAAGATCGCGATCGAAACCGGGAACGCGCTCCTCGACGAGGCGTACGCGGCGCTCCATCCCGACATGAATCCCGGCGCTCATGTCCGGCTCACCGTTGCCGACGCGGGCGTGGGCATGACCGACGAGGTCAAGGCCCACCTCTTCGAGCCCTTTTTCACGACCAAGGAGAAGGGAAAGGGGACGGGGCTGGGCCTCTCCACGGTCCATGGGATCGTCAAACACGCGGGCGGCGCGATCGAGGTGGAGAGCGAGGTTGGCCGAGGGACAAGGTTCCGCATCTACATCCCGCGGGCCGGGAGTGGGGGCCAGGTGGTTGCCCCGGTCCCTCCGGTCCGGAATTCCAAGGGCACCGAGACCATCCTTGTGGCCGAGGACCAGGAGACCGTCCGGCGGCTGGCGAAAGTGGTGCTGGAAGCCGCAGGCTACCGTGTTCTCATGGCGGCCGATGGGACGGAGGCGCTCCGCCTCGCCGAATCGCACGAGGGGCCGATCCACCTCCTCCTGACGGACATGGTCATGCGTTCGATGTCGGGCGCCGAGCTTGCGAAGCTCGTGCGCCGCGAGCACCCGGAGACCCGCGTGCTTTTCATCTCCGGCTACGCGGAGCGGGGGCTCGAGGAGATCGGCGCCGCCGCGGCGTTCCTGCAAAAGCCGTTCACGCTCGAGGGGCTGCGAGGCAAGGTGCGCGAGGTGCTCGACGCGCCGATGGGAGGACTCTCATGATCAAGCCGCGCGTCCTGGTCGTGGACGACGAGCCCGCGAACCGCGGTCTCATCCGGAGGGTTCTCGAAGCGCTCGGGTACCAGGTCCGCGAGGCGGCCGACGGATTCCTGGCGCTCGACGAGGTCGCCCGGGAGCTTCCGGACGTCATCCTGCTGGACCTGGAGATGCCCCGGCTGGACGGCTATGGGACCCTCCGCGTGCTGAAGGCCGATCCAAGAACGCGGCTCGTGCCCGTCGTCATGCTCACGTCGCACGACCAGCTGGTCGAAAAGGTGAGGGCCGTCGAGCTCGGCGCCGACGATTACCTGCTCAAGCCGTTCAATGTCGCCGAGCTCTCCGCGCGGGTGAAGTCCCTGGTCTCGCTCAAGCGGTTCACCGACGAGCTTGAGAATGCCGCCAAGGTGCTCGAGGGCATCGGCCTCTGCGTGGAGGGGCGCGACCGCTACACGGGGAACCACTGCAAGCGCCTGGCGGAGTATGCCGTGCGGGTGGGGAAGGACCTCGGCGTGGGGGAAGAGGACCAGAAGGTGCTCCGGCTCGGGGGATACCTCCACGATCTGGGGAAGGTGGCGATCTCGGACGTGATCCTGAACAAGCCCGCGAAGCTGACTCCCGAGGAATTCGAAATCATGAAGACCCACGCCTCGGTGGGGTCGGACCTCGTGAAGGAGATGCGGACGATCGAGAAGGTGGTGCCGCTCATCCGGAATCACCACGAGAAGCTCGATGGCTCGGGCTACCCGGACAAGCTTGGGGGGAGGGACATCCCGCTCCTGGTTCGCATCACGAGCGTCGTGGACGTCTTCGACGCACTCAAGACCAAGCGCGCGTACAAGGACTCGCTGCCCCTGGAGAAATGTCTCTCGATCCTCCGCGAGGAGACCGCGAAAGGCTGGTGGGACCGGGACGTGGTCGAGTCGCTGGCCCGCGTCGCCGGTCAAGGATTGCCGGAGGGCCTGTCATGAGGATCCTCGTGTGCGAAGATGATCCGGAGCAGCGGGTCTACCTGGAAACCCTCCTGCGCGGATGGGGGGACGAGGTGGTCACGGCCGGGGAGGGGCTTGAGGCGCTGCGGCTGCTTCTCGAGGACCGCTCCATCAAGGTGGCCCTGATCGACTCCCAGATGCCGGGCCTGGACGGCCCCGCGGTCTGCCGGGAGTACCGACGCCGGACGACCGGGGCGGCCGCGCACCTCATCCTCTTCACGGTCCGGCTTTCGGCCATGAGCGCCGTGCGGGGTCTTGATTCCGGCGCGGACGACTATGTCCGGAAGCCCGTCGACCCCGAGGAGCTCCACGCCCGCGTCCGGGCCGGGGCGCGCACCGTCGATCTCCGGGAACGTCTCGCGGCCAAGGTGCGCGAGCTCGAGGCGGCCCTTGCGGAAGTGAAGCGCCTGCAGGGTCTCCTGCCCATCTGCGGCTACTGCAAGAAGATCCGGAACGACAAGGATTACTGGGAGCAGGTGGAGGTCTACCTGGGAAAGGCCACCGGCGCGCGGTTCAGCCACGGCATCTGCCCCGACTGCTACGAGAAGGTCGTGGAGCCCCAGCTGCGCAAGCAGGAGGGGAAGGTGGAGTGAAGATCCTGATCGCCGACGACGAGGAATCGATCCGGCGGCTGATCGTGCGGCTCCTGTCGAACCAGGGATTCGAGATCGTCACGTGCGAGAGCGGAGAGGAGGCCCTCGAGAAAATCCCCTCCGAGCGCCCCGATCTCATCCTCACCGATCTCGAAATGCCGGGGATTTCAGGAGTGGAGGTCGTCCGCCGGCTCAAGTCCGACCCGGCGCTCCGCGACATTCCCGTCCTCGTCCTTACGGGGAATGCGACGCGGGAGAACGTCATGGCGTCGATCGGCGCGGGGGCGTCCGATTTCATCGTCAAGAGCGATCTCCGGGTCGAGGAACTCCTCGCACGCGTTCAGAAGGCGGTCCGGCCGGCTTCCGAACGGAGGGTCACGGAGCCCGCGCCCGCCCCGGCGCCGGTCCAGAAGGCGGTCCCCGTCGCAGCCGGGGCCCCGCGCAAGAAGGCCGCGATCCTCTCGCGCGAGCAGGTCGAGTCCCATCTCAAGGACGCCCTCGATCTCAAGGCGCTCCCGTTCATTGTGGCCGAGGTGATCAAGGTGACCTCGAGCGCGTCGGCGGATTCGAACCTGCTGACGCAGACGGTGGCCCGCGATCCGGCCGTCGCCGCGCGCGTGCTCCAGATGGCGAACTCCGCGTTCTTCGTGCTCCACGGCCGCTTCCAGAATCTCGCCCAGGCCGTGGCGCGCCTGGGGTTCCGTCAAGTGCGGGAGATCACGATCGCGCTCAAGCTCATGGAGGAGTTCCGCACGGGCGGGAAGAAGTCCGGCCTCGATCGCCTGGAGTTCTGGAAGCACGCGCTCGCCTGCGCGGTGCTCTCGAGGGACCTCGCGGCGGCGCTGAGGGCGAAGCCGGAAGAGGCGGAGGTGGCGTTTCTCGCGGGGCTGCTCCACGACATCGGCCAGACGTTCCTGATGGATCACTTCCCGGGCGGTTACGCCCGGGTGCTCGCGCTCGCCGCGAAGCAGGGACGCCCGCTTCACGAGGTGGAGCAGGAGGCCTGCGGGACCGGTCACGCGGAGATCTCTTGCCGCATCCTTTCCAAGTGGAGGCTGCTCGAGGATTTCCTCGAGCCCATCGTCCATCATCACGGCGCGCCGGCGGACGGGGCGTCGTTCCCAAGAAACGCGCGCCTCCCGGGGATCGTCTGGATCGCGAACGTCCTGGCCAAGGCGGTCCGGATCGGCTCCGATGGGGACGAGACGCTCGAGGCGATCCCGGACGTGCTTGCGGCACGGCTGGGGCTGGACCCTGCCAACCTGGCGCCGGTTCTCGAGGGCGTGCAGGGGCACGTGGACCAGCTCGCGGAGATCCTGCTTCTTCATGGGCAGCCCCCTTCGCCGCCCAAGCCTGCCGCCCAGGGGCTTGCCGAACGGGTCTCCTGCGCGCTCGTATTCCAGACGGCGCCCCTGATCGATCCGGTTGAGGTCCTGCTCGGGCGTGCAAAATGGGACCTGCGTCGGTCGGTCTCGCTCGGGGAAGCCGCGGGAGATCCCGCCACCGGGGCGGTCGTCGTGAGGGCGCGGACGGAGGCATGGCTCCGCGAGCAGGTCGCCCAGGCGACGGAAGCGGGGGGCAAGGCGGCGAAGGGCACGCGTCCGCTCGTGGTGTTCCTGGAGGGGCCGATGCCCAAGGACCTCAAGGGCGCGCTCAAGGGGCTGGGGGCGGAGATCTTCGGGGAACCGGTCTTCCTGCCGAAGCTTCTGAAGGCGCTGGCGACCGCCCGGCCACGCGCCAGGGACAGCGCAGGGTAAGAGGCATCGAACGCGTCATGCGTCGATGTATACTGCCGGGTCCATGACCGACGACGAGTTCCTCCTTGCCTTCGAAGCCTGCACGCTGACGAAGGAACAGCAGTGGACCCATGCCTCCCATTTGAGGATGGCCTACTGCCACTTGAAGAAATTCGCGTACGGCGAGGCGCTCGACCGCGTGCGGCGGGGCATCCCGGCGCTCAACGCGAAGCTGGGGACGCCGGAACTCCTGGAGCGCGGGTACCACGAGACGCTGACGGTCGCCTGGATGCGCCTGATCCACGCGACGATGCGTCACCACGGGGCGCTGGAGAACGCCGAGACATTTTTCAAGGCCCATCCTCACCTGGCCCATTCGACGGTGATCGGCCTCTTCTACTCGGATGGGCGGCTCTGGTCGTGGGAGGCCAAGCGGGGATTTGTCGAGCCGGACCTCCTGCCGCTGCCCCCGATCTGAAACCGGGGACGTGGATTTGACGGGACCGGAAGGGCTTCCCCGGATTTAGTTGCCGAAGATGTCGTCGAGCTTGCCCTTGGCGGCCTGGCCGAAGTCCTGCGAGATCTTCTCGCCTTCGCTCTTGCGCTCGGCGATCGCGTCGAAGACCTGCGCGAGCTTCGAAGAAACCTGGCTGGCGTAGAGGCGGACCATGCCCAGGGTGGTCCGGTCGTCGAAGATGACGGCGAGAATCGTGCGGTCCCCGACGACCGAAAGCTGGATGTTGTCCTTCTTGCCCTGGTGGAACATGATGGAGAACTCCTCCTCGCCCAGGAGCTTCGCCATCTGCTTGGTGGCGGCAAAGGAGCCGGCGACGAGGGCGGAGATGGTATCCATGTCGTACGTCGCGGATTCGCCCTCCTTGGTCACCATGTGGCCGTCCTTGTCCACGAGGAGGGCGCACCGGGCGTTCGCGTTCTTGAGGAATGTGTTGAGAGTCTTGCCGATGATCTCAATGTCTTCCTTGTAGAAAACGAGCCGCGTCGACCGGAGGGAATCGTCTGATTTGGCCATATGGTATTCTCTGCAACCATTCTACCAGATGAGACCCGATTCCACGCTTCTTAAATGCTTCACGAAATGCTTCTGATTATTTGGGCGCGAACACGAGGACCTTGACGGCCCCCTTCTCCCCCCTCCGCGGCCCCGAGACGATGTAAAGTTTGTGGCTCTTGGGGTCCAGGGCGCAGGTCTTTCCGCCCGGGGTTTCCAGGGGCGCCAGGGCCTCGAACGTCTTCGCGTCCTTTACGTGAAGACCCCCCGATTTGTCGTTGCACGAGGCGTAGGCGTTCCCGGTCTCGGGATCGAAACAGACGCCGTCGCATCGATCCCCGATATCGACCGAGCCGACGACTTTCCACGTCGCCACCTCGACCGCGACCAGCATCTTGTTGGCGCATCCCGAGAAGAGGAGGCCGTTCCTGGCATCGAAGGCGAGCCCCGTCGGCGCCTTGCCCGGGGCGATGGAGTGGGTCGCGAGAACCTCGTGCTTGCGGGCGTCGATCACGGAGATCGAGCTCTTGTCCTCCAGGTTCACGTAGACCAGGCCCTTCTCCGGGTGATCCACGGCCGCCTCGGGCTGTCCTTCAAGCGCGATGGTCGCCTTCACCTCGAGCGTGGACGCGTCCACGCACGTCACGTTCTTTCCCCGGGCGTTGAAACTCCAGACCTCCTTGGCGGACGGGACGTACAGGAGCCCGTCCGGGTTCTGCCCCGTTTCGATCTCCCTGATCACCTTGAACGTCTCGAGATCGAAGACGATAAGCCGGTTCTTGGGTCCCGAGGTCGCGAAACCCCGGTGAAGCTCCGGCACGGCGACGGCGGCATGGGCGCCCTCAACGCCGGCGACGTCGCCGATCTTCTCGCCTTTTTTCAGGTCGATGACGTCGATCTTGGGGGAATGTCCAAGGTAGAGGCGCTGTCCGCCGGCGTCGACGCTCACGAGGTCGAAGGAAGTCCCGCCTTCAAGCGTGATCTCCTTCTCCTTCTGGAGACCCGAGGGCTTGTCCTGGGCCGCCAGGGCGAGAAGAAAGTACGTCGCGATCAGGATGGTTTTCGGCATGGCAGAAGGCTCCCAAAACGAGGACCCTGGCAGACAAGACTTTGAGTTGGGCCGCAGGGCTTTCTTCCAAACTTCCTTCCACGTTCCTCGATCCCGCGGGCCCGAAATTCTTCAATTCCCCCCTTGTGATTTACGTCCGCGGTCGATATACTGACCGCAGTTGGGAAGTACGGTTTGACTGCTCGGTGACTCACGTCTTCGATCCTTCCGACCCCCTCTTCCCGGGTGACGTATCGTTTCATTCTCTTTAAGGATGTAGATGGTGAACATCTACGTAGGCAACCTGTCGTATGAGGCGACCCAGGACGATCTCCGCGCTGCGTTCGAAGCGCATGGCGAGGTGTCGTCGGTCTCGATCATCATGGACAAGATGACGGGCCGGTCGCGGGGGTTCGGATTTGTGGAAATGCCCGACAACGGCCAGGGCCAGGCGGCCATCACCGCCCTGAATCTCCAGGAGATCAGGGGCCGGGCGATGACCGTGAACGAGGCCAAGCCCAAGACCGACGGCGCCAGCCGCGGCGGCGGGCGCGGAGGCTACGGCGGCGGCGGGGGGGGTGGCGGCGGGGGCCGGGGCCGCAGCTGGTAACCTTTGTCTGAATCCTTCGAAAGGGCGCCCTTGATGAAGGGCGCCCTTTCTCTTTTCGGTTTACGACCCATACTCGTAGGAAAATAGGAAGAAATCCATGGCTTTCTCGGACAAGCAAATCGCGTGTGTCGACTGTGGCAACGAATTCACGTTCACGAGCGGCGAGCAGGAACACTTCGCCCAGCTCGGATTCACCAACGAGCCCAAGCGGTGTCCCGCCTGCCGTGCAGCCAAGAAGGCTTCCCGCGGCGGCGAGGGCGGCGGCGGCGGCGGCGGCGACGCGCGTCGGGGCGGCGGCGGAGGTCGGGGAGGATTTTCGAGCGGTCCCCGGGAGATGTTTCCCGCCGTCTGCGCCCAGTGCGGCAAGCAGACCCAGGTTCCGTTTCAGCCCCGCGGGGACCGGCCGGTCTACTGCAGCGATTGCTTCAGCAGCCGCAAGTAGGGTGCCCCGGCGGTCGTGGCGTGGCGCGGACTTGAGGAGGACATCCTATTAGCGTGGGTAGGACGGTGGGCGGCGCCGGGGTCGAGGTGGAACCGGGCGAGTCCGTCCGGCATCCCGAGCGCCGGTCGGAGGACACGTCCGAGGACCTGGGCCCCGAGGTCAAGATCCTCATTGAAAAGGGCAAGGAGCGCGGCTTCGTCACGTACGACGAGCTCAACAAGGTCCTGCCCGAGGACATGGTCTCTCCGGAGAAGCTCGACGCGGTCCTCCAGAAGATGGACGCCCTGGGAATCGAGATGGTCGAGTCTGCAGGGGAGGACGGCAAGAAGGACGAGGGCGGGTTCGAATCCGAGGAAGAGGAGCGCGAGCCCGAACCTCCCCGGGAGCGGGAAGCCAAGGTGGCCGGCAGTTCGGCCAAGATCGACGATCCCGTGCGCCTCTATCTCACCCAGATGGGGGAGATCCCGCTCCTGTCGCGCGAGGACGAGCTTCGCCTGGCCAGCCGCATCGAGATCACGCGCAAGCGCTTCCGGACGAAGGTGCTGGAATCCCCCGTCGCGGTGGCCGAGGCGATCCAGATCCTGGAAGACATCAAGAACGGCGACCTGGCGTTCGACCGGACCCTGAAGGCGGACAGCTCCATCGACGTCCCCAGGACCGACGTCCTCGAGCGCCTGCCCGATCTGATCAAGCGGCTCCGGCAGACCGTGTTCGACTCCCACGAGTGCTTCGAACAATTGAAGAATCGCCGCCTGGGCTCGAAAGCGCGCGGGCGGGCGCGCCGTCGCCTGCGCGACAACCAGCGCCGCTGCGTCGGGATGCTCGAGGGGATGAACATCCAGACGAAGAAGATCAAGCCGATGATGGAGAGGCTCGAAAGTCTCTCGCGCAAGCTCGACCTGATCGTCACCGAATCCGAGTCCATCAAGTCCGGCCGCGGCAACGCGCCCCGGCTCGCGGCGCTCCAGGGCGAGCTCGACCAGGCCCAGGCCCAGACGCTCGAAGGACCGGAGGATCTCCGCGGCCGCGTGCGGGACATCCGCGAGCGGTTCGACGACTACGAGCAGACCAAGCGCAAGCTCTCGAGCGGGAACCTCAGGCTCGTGGTGGCCATCGGAAAGCGGTACCGGAACCGGGGCCTCACGTTCCTGGATCTCATCCAGGAGGGGAACACCGGCCTCATGAGGGCGGTGGAGAAGTACGAGTACCGCCGCGGATACAAGTTCTCCACGTACGCCACCTGGTGGATCCGGCAGGCGATCACGCGCGCCATCGCGGACCAGGGCCGCACGATCCGCGTCCCGGTCCACATGATCGAGGCGATGACGAAGATCCGCCACGTGGCCCGGAAGCTCACCCAGGAGAAAGGCCGGGAGCCCTCGCTGGAGGAAATCGCCGAGGAATCGGGAATCACGCTCGAGGAGACCCAGCGCGTCCTCAAGATTTCCAAGTACCCGATCTCGATCGACCGGCCCGTGGGCGAGGGCGACGACTCCGATTTCGGGGATTTCCTCGAGGACCCTTCGAGCGAGAATCCGGTCGCCTCGGCGACCCACCGGATGCTTCGGGACAGGATCGAGGCGACCCTGCAGTCGCTCTCGTTCCGCGAACGCGAAATCATCAAGCTGCGCTACGGGCTCGGCGTCGGCTACACCTACACCCTCGAGGAGGTCGGGAAGATCTTCAAGGTGACCCGCGAGCGCGTGCGACAGATCGAGGCGAAATCGCTCCGGAAGCTGCAACACCCGCTCCGTTCCCGGATGCTCGACGGGTTCATGGAGGGGATGCCGGTCCCCGTCGTCGGCGAAGAGGAGAACCTCCGGGACTGAGGGCCCGCCTTCGTCAACCGGCCGCAGGGCCCGGGGTGGGCCCCAACCGGCGCAGCGTCTCGATGTTCCTTCCGGGAATCCCGGCGGCGTCGGGATAGTCCGCCACGGCGCGCTCGATGCTGGCCTCGCGCAAGAGGTGGAGCATGGGGTAGGGGGACCGGTTGGTGCGATTCGTCACGTCATCGGGCTCCGTGCCGGCGAACTGGTACCGGGGATGGAAGCTCGCGATCTGGAAGATTCCAACGAGCCGGAGATCCTTCAGCACGGCGTCGGCCTCCCCGAGGAAGTCGTTGTAGGCCAGGAAGTCGCCGAAGACGTGCGGATGGATGATCAGGGTGGTGTCGACCTGCGCGGGGTCCAGGGTCCCCAGGAGCCGCAGCTCGGAGACCAGGTCGGTTCGTAATTCCTCGGCCGTCTCCGCGCGGCTCACGAAGTACCGGATCTGGCCGGCGGCGTGCACCGCCTTTGCGAACGGGCACAAGTTGAGACCGATGACGTCCGTCTCGAGCCAGGCCCGCGTTGCGGCGACGACCTCCTCTTCCGAACCGGCGCCGCTCAAGTTGGCCACGTCTTCTCCCAAATGCACCCCGGACCCCATTCTACGCGCTGACCTCCCCTCCGCGCGGGGAAAACGGGAGGGCATGGAGGCTACGTTCCCAAGGCGGTCGTCACCTTTCCCACCGTCTTCCTGTCCCGCTTCCTTGCCGGCTCCCCGCGGACCAGGAGGAGCGGGGTGCCCGCGTGACGAAGCACGCGCTCGGCCACGCTTCCCAGGACCCATCGCGACAGGCCCGATCGCCCGTGCGTCGCCATCGCGATGAGATCGATCCCGGCCGCGTAGCTCTGGTCGACGATCTCGCCCGCCGGATCCCCGAGGGTCGTGAGCGCCGTCGCCCGGAGCCCGGCCTGGCGGAACCGATCCAGCGCCGGCGCGGTCACCGGATCCTCCTGGGAGGGAGTGGGGATCGGCGGCGGAAGGACGCCCATCTCCGTGCCCGCGACGATCGGGGGCGTCTCGACATGGAGCACCACGACCTCCGAATCGTAGAGTTGCGCGAACTTTCCGGCGGTGGCCACCACGGCCATCGAGGCCGGGCTCCCGTCGGTCGGGACGAGGATCTTTCGGAACGGGATCTCCTCCGCCGTCGCCGGCTGCAGGTCGCCCCCCGGCCGCGAACGGAACGAGCGCACCAGGAGCACCGGCACTTCGCTGGAGCGGACCACCTTCTCGGCCACGCTTCCCATGAGCCACCGGGCGAGGCCGCTCCCCCCGTGGGTGCTCATGGCGATCAGGGTGGAGCCCTCGGTCCGGGCGGTGTCGAGGATCACCTGCGCGGCGGGTCCTTCGGCGACGCGCCCGTGGACCTTCGCGGCCTTCTCCGAAAAGCGGAGGGCGAGGTCATGCACGTAGTTCTGCGCCCTCCCGAACTCCTCGCGGCGAAGGGAGGCCAGGTCCAGCCGGCCGATCGCCAGGGGAACGTCCACCACGCGGAGGAGGAGGATTTCGGAATCCTCTCTCTTCAGGATGCGTCCGACCTGGGAAAGGATGAGTTCCGCGCGAAGAGATCCGTCTACCGGGACCAGGATTCGTTCGAACATGGCCGGGCTCCTCTTTTTCTTCCAGCATCAGGAAGAGCAAGGATAGGGCCATCCCTGCCGGCATCAGGGGCGCGCTCCCGTGGGGCCGCGGAACGGGGAGATCTCCAGACAACGGCGGGAAAATACCCGGCCGCCTTGTGGCCAGGGTCCCCGATTGTATGGCCCGGCATTTGCGGCCCTTATGACCGACCCTGCGTGCCAGGAGAAAGCTTATGAAGGTCGAGGAACTGCTCACCAGCGATGTGGCCACGTGTGGCGCCGACTGGACGGTTTCCGCAGCCGCCTGGGTCATGTGGGAGCGGGATTGCGGCACCCTGCCGGTCATCAACGAAAGGGGCCGGATCATCGGGATGATCTCGGACCGCGACATCACGATCGCGGCCACCACGAAGAACAGGTCGCCCTTCGAGATCCAGGCATGCGAGATCATGACGGGGCGCGTGCGGTCGTGCCGCCCGGAGGACGACGTGCGCGACGCGATGAAGATCATGGCTGACGGGAGGGTGCGGCGTCTCCCGGTGGTCGACCCGGAGGGAAATCTCCTGGGCATCATTTCCATCACCGATCTCGTGAGACGCGCGGCGGAGGGAGCCCTTCCCGCCGAAGAGGTGATTCGCACCTTTGACCAGATCTGCACGCCGTGGAGACAGACGACACGCCACCCGGAGCTGCCCGTGGCAAGGGAAACGACCTGAGGCGATCCCGGGGTCATTTCTGAGAGATTCCCCAATCTAGAGACACGGCCTCCGGTAATAAAGTAGGATTCGATCAACCTTTTGATGGCCATTTTAAAGGGGATGCCGTGAATTGCAGCAGACTCCTGCTCCTCCTGTCGGCCCTGGGATTTTGCGCCGCCGCTCCCCAGCAGGCCAAGGGGCCGCGGCCCACGATCCCCGAGGAGAAGGACCGCAACCGCCACGAGGAGTTCCTCAAGGTCGCGAAGGCCGGCGGCGTGGATCTCCTCTTCCTGGGCGACTCCATCACCGACGGCTGGCGCGGCGGGGGGAAGGCGGTCTGGGACAAGAACTTCGCCCCCCTCAAGGCTGCCAACTTCGGGATCAGCGGCGACCGGACGGAGCACGTCATCTGGCGCCTGCGCAACGGCGAGCTCGAGGGGATCCAGCCCAAGCTGGCGGTCG
>JBGPCZ010000172.1:0-12041 GCA_041482015.1 Planctomycetota bacterium
CCCGCGGCGAAGAAGAGCCAGCTGTCGAGCGCGTAGTGGATGAAGAGCGCGCTCAGGACCCCCATGTAATAGTACTGGGGAGGGCTCACCCCGAGGGGGTCGAGCCGCGCCACACCGTAGACCAGCCCCAGCAGCGACGCGGTCAGGAGGAAGCAGAGGCCGTAGAACGCCGCGACCGGCCGCCCCGGACCCGCGAGCCGCGCGACCATCGGCGACGCGAGCTCCCCCCGCTCCTTCCGCAGCGCCAGCACGAGCCAGATGATCCCGAGGTACTGGATCGAGTGCCACGCGTTCACGGTCTGGAACGCCAGCTCCAGCCGCTCCCCGCCCGCCGCGCACGGCACCACGAAGGCGATTGTCGACGTCACGGCGATGAGGATCGTCTTGGGTCCATGCAGCACGCCCCGCCGCTGCTCGGCCAGCGTCTTCGCGATCCACGCCAGGAGGGCGACGCCGAACGCGACCGAGATGACCCAGGGCGTAAGCTCGCTCTTGATGACCGGGGGCGTCAGGATGCGGATGGGCCCCAGCAGGAAATCGTCGTGCACGAGCCGGTAGGAGGCCACCGGGTAGAACGAGAGGAAGAGGACGGCGACGTCGAGGAAGCGCGACCACGCGGGATCGCGACGCCCCGAGCGGCGGCGGTAGACGTCGGCGAGATAGGCGTTCTGCTGGACGACGTGGAGGGACGCCCACAGGACGAAGAAGCTCATGAGCCACGGGAAATGGCGCAGGGCCATCCAGCACACGAACGCGGGGACGAGGATCGTGACCGCGAGCAGGACGGGCCCGTGGCGTTTCCGGAAGCGCGGATCGAAGTAGGTGGTGAGAAACGTGGAGAAGAGGTGGGGCCCGCCGACGAGGGCCGTCACCGCGAGGTTCATCAGGTCGGACGAGGCGCCGGCCCAGACGAAGAGCATGCCGACCGGCACGACCACGGCGCTCCCGATGAGCCAGGTCAGGTCCCACCGGCGCCCGTGGATCCAGGCGGAGTTCATGAGGACTGTTTCTCGCCAATCGTGGCGGGGGCGCGCCCGTGGACCCCGGTGCGGACCGCGTCCCACACGAACCGGAGGTAGGAACGGTAGATCGACGAGCCCGCGCGGCGGAAGTCCTCCTCCAGCAGCCGGTGGAGCTTCCGCAGGTTGTACCAGGGCATCGCGGGGAAAAGGTGGTGCTCGAGATGGAAGTTCAGGTTGCACATGAAAAACGAGACGAGCGCGTTGCTCGTGACCGTCCGCGACTGGGTGAGCGGATCGCCCCGGCGCGTCATCATGTGCTCCGCCCATCCGCGCACGGCGCCGAAGACCGAGGCGACGACCAGGGGGTAGACCCAGCAGAGGAGCACGCCGCGCAGCCAGCCGAGCCGCACCGCGCCGTAAAACACCCCGGCGTAGATCACCGCGAGGAGCGCGTATTCAAGGAGCACCGCCGCGCGCTGCCTCCGCGTCCCCCGGAGGAGCGCGTTCACCGGCACGTGGATGAGATACGCCGGCATTCCCAGGAGGAACCACGTGTAGAAGGCCACCGACAGCAGCCCGCGCTTCCGGCTCAGGTTCGTGAACTCGTCCGGGTCCTTCTCGGTCCGGTTGTAGGCGTGGTGGAGCAGGTGGTTGACCCGGTAGGCCATGCAGGAGAAGAGCGCGGGGGCACCGAGGAGGAACCCGACCCAGCGGTCGAGCGGTTCCTTCCGGAAGAGATTTCCGTGCACGCCCTCGTGCATCAGGATCGCCATCGCGTGGACCACGGCGCCGATGACGATGATCCCCGCGACCCGGACCGGCCACTGGGGGAACGTCATCACCGCCCAGCCCGCGCCGACCCAGATCGCGGCGAAGAAGAATGCCACGAAGTTCCACGCCGGGCGGAGCCGGTGAAGGTCGCGGATGATCGAGCGCTTCTGCTCGTCGAGGCGCTCCGTCCAGTCCGCCGACTCGGGATTGAGTTCGATGTCCATACGGCGCGGATATTGTAATAGACGGGGCCCGTCCGTGCACCAGTCGTAAAGGCCGCCGCTCCTCGAACGCGGGGGGGCGCACGAAATCAGCCTTTTCAAAACGACCGCGCCGCCCCGCAAATCACTCCCCCGGGACGCTTGACTCGCCGTCGTGGGCGGGCCTAGAATGCGCTCCCCCGATTCAGAGTTTTCAAAGGGAAAAGGAGATTGCCATGGCCGACGCACCCGCCGCCGCCCCGACCCGCTCGCTCCCGAAAATCGGCGACCCCGCCCCCGACTTCACCGCGATGACCACCCACGGGGAGATCACGTTCTCCGCGTGGCGCGAGGGAAAATGGACGATCCTCTTCTCGCACCCGGCCGACTTCACCCCGGTCTGCTCCACCGAGCTCACCGAGTTCGGTCGCCGCGCCAAGGAGTTCGAAGCCAAGGGAGTCAAGCTGATCGGCCTCTCCGTCGACAGCATCCACTCCCACGTCGCCTGGCACCAGAACCTGTCCAAGATCCTCGGCGTCACGATCCCCTATCCGCTCATCGCCGACTCCAACCGCACCGTCAGCGAGCTCTACGGGATGATCCACCCGGGCGCCTCCGCCACCGTCACCGTCCGCGCCCTCTTCGTCATCGATCCCAAGGGCATCGTCCGCGCCCTCATCTACTACCCGCTCAACGTCGGCCGGAACGTGGACGAGGCGATGCGCGTCATCGACGCCCTCCAGACCGCCGACAAGAACGGCGTGGCCTGCCCCGTCAACTGGAAGCCCGGCGACAAGGTGATCGTCCCTCCCCCCAAGACCGAGAAGGAGGTGGCCGATCGCCTGGCCCTCCAGAACGTCGAGAGGCTCGACTTCTACCTCATCAAGAAGTCGCTGTAACCGTTCACCGGGTTGACATTCGAGGGGCCGCCTTCCCCGCGGAGGGCGGCCCCCGCCTTTTTCAGTAACCCCGCTTCCCCCTCCCTTCTTTGTGGAGTATGCTTGGACCGGAAATCGGAGGAACCATGGCCAAAGGATTCAGCGCGCTCGAAAAGAACATCTTGAAAGCGAAAGGGCTCACGGACGCCCATCTCAAGAAACTCGCGAAGGCCGGCATCAACGGCCGCGAGGACTTCAAGACCGTGGGCGACGCGGCCACGCTCGCCGACCTCGTGCCCGGCCTCAAGCCCGACGTCGCGGCCGCCGTGATGGCCTGGGCGGGCGGCGGATCGGGCGACCTGGGCGGCGGCGGCAAGGTCGTCGTCGACTCCTCCGACGTCGTCTACTGCGTCCACTGCAAGACCAAGCAGCCGAAGGACTACCACAGCGGCGATCTCTGCGTCTCCTGCGGCAAGCAGGCCGAACCGATCCTGGCCTGCTACTGGTGCTCGTCGACCGGCCCCGGCAAGTTCTGCCGCCAGTGCGGCGCCGAGTTCGTCGCGACCGCCGAGCTCGACCTGGCCATCCTCCTCAAGCGCGACGGCCTCCCGAAGGACGAGGTCCCCCGGAAGCTGAAGTCGCTGAGCGCGGCCGAGAAGGACGTCCTCTGGGGCCGCGTCCGCAAGAGCCGCGGGTAAACGATGCGCGCCGTCTGCGAGAAGTGCGGAGCGGCGCAGCCCCCCGACTGGAAGGCCGGCGATCTCTGCGGCACCTGCGGGGCGGCCGTCCGCCGCGACGTCCGCTGCTTCTGGTGCGCCAAGGGGACGCCCTTCGCGAAGTTCTGCCGCTCCTGCGGCGCGGAGCTCGTCGACGAGCGCCTCTACGGCGCCGCCCGCATGCTCAAGGACGCGGGCACCGACCGCTTCACCGTCCCCAAGATGCTCCGCGAGCTCGACCCCGACCAGCTCGAGAACTTCACCCGGATCTACCAGCGCCACGCCGCGGCCGTCGCGCGCCAGGTCGACGACCTCCGCTTCCTCGAGCGCTTCCTCTTCCACCGTCACTGGAGCGCGGCCCTCGAGGATGAGCTGATCCCCCAGCTGCCCTTCTCCGAGCAGAATCTCAAGGCGCTGACGCTGGCCCCGCTCCCCGCGGGCGACGATCTCGCGACCGTGAAGGCCATTCAGGAGGCGACGACGCTCGGCCGCACGCGGCTGCTCGCCTCGCTCGCCCGCGTCCGGCTCGACGACTGGGACGCGCTCAAGGAGGCGCGAAAGGCGTGGCACGACCAGGAGCTCTGCCCCGAGGCCGCGCTGGTGCTCACCGGCTGGCGCCTGGACGCCGCCGGCCATTCCTTCTGGGATGACAACCTGCAGGGCTGGCTCGAGGCCTCCGGGCACCGGCTGGAAGCGGGCGTCCGCCTCGGGCTCCGGGGCAAGGGCGATCCGGAGCTCCTCAAAGAGGCGCTCGAATCGCCCGACGCCGAGATCTCCTTCACGGCCGCGCTCGCCCTGGGCGACGCCGAGCGCCTCTCCGCCGCGCTGGGCGGCGACGAGCTTCAGAAAGCGGCCGCGGGCCGCAGACTCGCGGCGCTGGGCGCGATGGCGCCCCTCGCCCGCGCGCTTTCCGAAGGATCACTCGAGGTCCAGCACGAAATCCTCGACGGCCTCATCCGTCAGAAACGGGCGGTCCCAGAGCTTCGGACGACCCTCTTCCGGATCGTCGACACGACGAGATTCGAGGACGCGGCGTCGGTCGAGAAGCGGATCTTCGTGGAGGGCGACCGGGTCCGCTGGGAGATCCTGATGAAGTCGCTCCGCCTCCTCACGCGCGAGTGCCCCCCGGAGGACGCGCTCCGGATCGCGAGGGCCGGCCGGGGCGAGCGCGAGATCTTCCGCTGCCTTCTCGTCGACGAAGCCGCGCTGCCCCCGGACGCCGTCGGCGCAGTCCTCGGCCACATGGTCGAGATCGGAAAATTCTCGCACGACCAGTGGGGCCTGGACGCCGCGCTCAAGCGGGGCGCGGTGCCCGACGACTTCGTCCTTCGGAAATTCCCCGCCGCGTCCGACCCCATGCGCCGGGACCTCGTGCGCCTCGCCGAAAAACAGCTCGAGAAGGCGGAGCTCGAGCCGCTCCATCGCTTCGTGATGAACGCGGTCTTCGGCCCCCATCCCGCCGAGACGCGCGCCGCCGCGTGGTGGGCGCTCCACCGCGTCTACAGGCGGGACGACCACCGCGGCGAGGGCCCGTTCCGGCTGGAGGAGGCGTCCCTCCGGCGCTTCTTCGGCTCGACGCGCGAGTTCCTCCTCCGGGCCACCGACGTCCTGCGGGACGACGCCACGCTCAAGGAGGTGGGCCTTTATGAATTCCTCGCGCGCCTCTTCAAAGAAGCCGACCCGGGCCTCCTCCCCGCGCTCGTTGCCGAAGAGGCGGCCGCGCGCGAGCTTGTCCGTGCCACGATCGACGCGATCCAGGGCCCCTACTGGGCCTACCTCATCGACGGCATGATCGACTTCCTCGGCCTCGTGGGAGTCCATCCCCCCTGGCGCGACGAGGTGATTGCCGGACTTACGAAGCTTGACCGGAAGGGAAACTATCACTGGGACAAGGCCCTCGAGAAGCTGCGCCTCTCGGTCCACGGGATCCCGCCGGAGTCGGAGTGGGCCGCGCTCCCCGACACCTTTGTCGGCGGACGCTTCGCGGCGGCGACGCCCGAGGGACGGCGCGAGCTGCTTCGCGTCGCGGAACAGCAGTTCATCCACGCGACACCGGAGGCGCTCCCGACGGCGCTCCTCAAGATCGCCTTCGGCCCCTACGACGCGGCGACGAGGATCGAGGCGCTCGGGCTCGTCGACGAGCGGGCGCCGCGGGAGCGGCGCCGATTCCCACTGAAGCCCCGGCCGATCAGCGCCGTCTTTGGATCCCTGGCGGACTTCCTCCCGGGACTGGTCGCGGCGCTCCGCGATCCGACGATACTCAAAGACCGGACCTTCCTGGACTTCCTCCACGACCTGCTCCGGGAGCGCGACGCCAGGGCGGTCGTCGCGGAGGAGGCCGGCGACCTCGTCCAGGCGCTGCTCGACCTGGCGGCGAAGCCGGGCGACGGCGGGAATTATTACAACCTGCGGATGGAAACGATCCGCTTCCTCGGAGAACTCGGGGACGATCCGCGCTGGCGGGAACGCGTGCTCTCCGCACTCGGGAAGCTCCGCGAAGATCCCGCGTTCGACCTGCGGAGCGAATGCGAGCGTGCGATGCGGCTGATCGCGCCGCCGCTGCCGGAGCCGCAGCCCCGCGACCTCCACGTCCCGCGCCCGGTGCGGCCGATCCCCGCGCCCCCGCCCGTCGAGAACCCGTGGGCGGCCAAGCAGCAGGAGGCGGAGCGGCTGGGCAAAGAGCTTCAGGAGACCGCGATGAAAATCTCTTTCGGGAGCGGCACCCCGGAGGAGAAGACCCGCCAGATCATGCAGCTCCAGGAGGAGTTCCAGGCGAAGATCAAGGCGCTGTACGGGATGTAAGGGAGGCGAACCTTAATCCTCGCCGGGCTCCTCCGGGGCCTCGAGGCCCAGCGGCCGAAGCAGGTCCTGGTGGATGCGGCGGACGCGCTCGACTTGGCCCTTCGCGGGGAACCGCTCGTAGAAGCCTTCGGAGCGGAACTTCGGGACCTCCTCGCGCCAGGCGCCGAGGAACGTCTCGAAGCATTTCGGCCCCTCGCCCGCCCTCCAGTGGTCGATCAGCTTCTTCTGGCGAATCAGGTCGCCCAGCACGCGGACGAGCGCCTTGATCGTCACATCCTTCGTGATCATGAACTTGTCGTTCCGGCCCCATCCCTCCTGGAGGATGACCGCGACCCCTTTGAAGTAGTCGCGCATCAGCTCGTACGTCTTCTCCGCCTTCTTGAAGAACTTCGGTCGCGCCTCCACCAGCTTGTGGACCTCGTTGAAGAGCTCCGACTGCAGGATCCACTTCTCCTGCCGCGACCGGCCGCCCAGCCGGTTGATCTTGTACTGGAAGGGCGAATCGTCGGAACCGTACAGCAGGTTGACGACCTTCGCCGCGTACTTCTTCGCGGGACTCTCCCACGAGACCTTCTCGTAGAGGTCGATCAGGTGCGACTTGTTGATCCGCGTGTGGGTCGAGTTGATGACGACGAACATCTCGGTAGCGAAGTCCGCGCTCTTCCCGTCGAAGACGACGCACGGCACCTCGATCTGGTCCGCCTCCTTCGGATGCTTCCCCTGGAAGAAGTGGAGCCCCGCCACCCGGTGCTGGCCGTCGATGACCAGGAACTGTCCGTTCGGTTCACGGAGATTGCCCATCGACTTGTAGTCGCCGAGCGGTTCAAACTTCAGTGTTTCGTCGGTAAACAGAAGGACCGCGCCCGGGATGAGCGGTTGCGAGGCGGCGGTCTCGAAGAAGTTGACGATCGCCGTCACCTTCCGGCGGTTGAGCGACCGCTGGAACGCCCCGTCGCTCTGCTCGATCGCCCCGATGAACTGCGCCACCTCGTCATCGCCCGCCGGCTGCGCGGGGATCGACTCGCCCTCGAAGTGGAACCGGCTGATGAACCGGACTTTCCTCAGGAGGTCGGGCGCCTTGTAGCTGACAAAGTAGAACGTGCCTTCCTTCTGGCGGACGCGGGTGGCGAGCATGGGTCAATTCTATCCCCGCCCGGAATGGGGTCAAGGCAATGGCAGCCCGCAGCCGATGGAACCCATAGGGGATATTCAAACCCGGGGGGAGAACAGAGGTGGAGTCCGCCGCACGCGCGCTCGGGGCCTACTACACGCCCGTGCGCCTCGCCACGCCGCTCTGCCGCTGGGCCGTGCGCGACCCCGGCGACACCCTCTTCGACCCGTCCTGCGGCGAAGGCGCGTTCCTCACCCACGGCGTCGACCGCCTCCTCGAACTCGGGACCGAGCCGCGCCGCCTCTCCGACCAGGTCGCGGGCGTCGAGCTCAACGCGCGCGCGCTCGCCCGCGCCCGCGGCGCGCTCCTGTCGCGCCACCCCGGCCTCCGCTGGGGCCGGCTCGCGCAGGACGACTTCTTCCTCTTCGTCGAGGAGAACCTCGGCCACGTGCAGTTCGACGTGGTCCTCGGCAACCCGCCCTTCCTGAGAACGCAGGGACGCAGCGACGCCTCGAAGCGGCGCGCGCTCCGCGTGGCGCATGCCTGCGGCGCGGCGCTCACGGGCGACGCGAGCGCGTGGGCGCCCTTCGTCGCGGCCTCGGCGGCCTTCGTGAAACCCGGCGGGCGGCTCGCGATGCTCGTCCCGCGCGAGGCGCTCTTCGTCAACTACACGAAGCCGCTCCTGTCGATGCTCGAGAAGCGCTTCGCCCGCGTGAACCTCATCGCGCTCGACGAGTACTGGTTCGACGGCGCGATGGTCAAGGTCGCGATGCTCCTCTGCGAGGGGGTCGGCCCCGGCGTCCTCCGCTTCCACGAGGCGAAGTCGCTCGACGCGATCGACTCGCTGATCGACGCGGCGCCGACCGCGGTGCCCGCACCCTCCTGGGTCTGGTCCCGCATCCCCGACGAGTGCCGCGGCACGGCCGCGCGCGCCCTCGAGTCTCCCGAGCTCGTCCCGCTCACGGACGTCGCCGAGGTCTCGATCGGCATCGTGACCGGCGAGCGCGACTTTTTCCTGGTCCCCGAATCGAAGGTCCGCGACCTCGGCCTCCCGCGGGAGCATCTCTCGCGCGCGGTCTCGCGCCCCTCGCAGCTCGCGGGCACGACCCTGACGCGCGAGGATGTCGCCGCCCTCGACCGCCAAGGGGAGCCCATGCAGCTCCTAACGATCCCCACCGACTACGCGGGCGGCTGCCCATCGCTCGACCACTACCTCGCGGAGGGGATCGGCCGGGGGATCGACGGGAACTACAAGTGCCGCACGCGCAAGCCGTGGTACTCGGTCCGCCGCGTCCTCGAGGCGCCGCACGCGTTCCTGGGCTACCTCGTCAAGCGTCGCCCGCGGTTCGCGGCGAACGAGGCGGGGGTCAACTCCACGAACAACCTCCACCGCCTTTGGTTCGCGAGCCCCTGGGACCAGGTCGGCGAGATGGTCACGGCCGCGGCGACGAACGCGGCGACGATGCTCTCGGTGGAGCTGCTGGGACGGGTCTCCGCGGCCGGGGCGCTCAAGATCGAGCCGGGCGACGCGTCAAAAGTCCGGCTCGTCCGGCCCGAGCGGCTCCTGAAGGTGAAGGGGGCGCGGGGAAGGGCGGTCGCGATCGACCGGGCGCTCCGCGAGGGGCGGGACCTCGACGCCTTCGCGATGGCGGACGACTGGGCGGCGCGGGCGCTCGGCTGGAGTTCGCGCGAGTTCGCGAAGCTGCGCCGCGCGCAGATGGACCTCCGCGACGCGCGTCTCCGGAGCCGGTGACCCAACCTACTCCGCGATCTTCTCCAGCCTCTTGACCAGCCTCAGGGCCTCGGTCTTCACCGCGCCCGTGTTCCGGCCCGCAAAGAAGCGCTTGTAGACCAGCAGGTCCTCGACCTTCTCGTTCCAGTGCTTGAGAAGGTGACCCCAGTCGGAGAGCACGCGGTCGAGGTCCTCGGGCGCCTTGAGCTTGCGCCCCTTCATGAGCTTGCGCGCCTTCTCCTCCACGCGCTCGGGCTCGACGATCTTCCCCGACATCACGTCGCCCCGGACCCTCTCGCGCACGTCCGCGTCGGGGATCGATCGGACCTTCTTGGCGATCGCGCTGATCTTGTGGACGGGCAGCTTGTGCACCACGGCGGTCGCGACCATCTGCTTGCCGCCGAAGCGGTGCGCCTCGAGCGCGGTGCGGCCCGCGATCTTCCGGTCGCGGATCGCCCGCTGGACCGGCGCCTCCATGTCGAGCATCGAGAGGAGGTCGCGAATCCACGCCTCCGAGAGGCCCACGAACTTGGAGACGCGCTTCATCGCCTCGCCCTCGGCGATCTTCTGCTTGATGAGGAGCTGGACCATCGTGTGGAGGCCCTGCGCCTTCTCGATGTCGGAGAGCCCCTCGCGCTGGAAGTTCTCGGCGAGCGACTGGAGCGCCATCTCCTCGTCGGAAAGCTCGTCCACCTCGACCTCGACCTTGTCCCAGCCGAGGTACTTGAGCGCGGCGAGCCGGCGGTGGCCGTAGCAGAGCTCGACCTGCGAGCCCTTCATGCGGCCGCGGAGCGACCCGGGCCAGAGGCCCGACGCCTTGATCTCCTCGGCGAGGGCGCGGATGGACTCGCGGTCCATCTTCCTGCGGGCCTGCCAGGGATTGGGACGTATCTCCTTGATGGGAACGATGACTTTCATGACAACCCCTCCTCCTGTCCCAGCGGCGTGCGGTGCGGTGCACTGATTGACTCGCTCTCCTTCTATCACACCGTGCTCGAGCTGTCAATCAAACGGCGGAGACGCGCCGGGAGACCCGGAGTGGGTGAGAAGGATCCCTTCACCTCTTATCAACGATATACCCATGGTCCGAGAGCCAGGTTCGAAAGGCCCGGAGGACCTGATCCCGCTCCTTCATCACGTCCCGTGGCTCCAGGACGATCAGCCCCTCTCCCGTCGGCCAGCGAATGACCCAGTAGTCCCGGTCGGGGCCGGCTCTCGGGACCGAGAACGGCCCGGGATGGACGGCGATGAGAATGTCCGCAATGATCCTGAGCGCGGCATACGTGAGACGCGGGTTCCCTTCCCCCAACCGCAGCGCTTCAGCGAGGGCTTCCGGACCTCTCTCCACGCAACGGCGCTCGAGCGATCTCCTTTGAGAAGATCCCGGAGTGATGACCCCGCTGCCGTCGGATAGATCCGCCAGGTCCATCTCCAGGGTGCGGACATTCCCGGAAGAACAGGCTTCTGAAAGCATGACCGCGGTCATCAACATCGCGAGAGACGCGCTGCGATCCTTCATGGATGGGGTGTTCCCGAGTTCCTAACGCGGCCGGCGGGATCGCGGTTCATCGAATCCCCCGCATTTCCCTGATCGGCGGACCCTCCCCGTTCCCCGCCGGATCTCCGCTTCATCGCCGCCGCTCCCCGAAACTTTTTGACTCTCCGAAATCCGCGGCTAGAATACTCGAGCCTTCCGACGTTTCACGCCGCGCGCGTGGGGGAACGGGCGCGGCCTCCGGAGATGGAGACTCCGGTGAGCCGGGGTGCGGGGGAAGAACAAGACCCTTTTGGAAACCGTGGGATAGTCTCGCCGTGGCACGATTGATCCTGGAGTCCGGAGGAGAGAGGCGGGAGATCAAGGTGACCGGTCCGATCTCGATCGGCCGCGACGCCAAGGCCACGGTCCAGGTCGACGACAAGACCCTCTCCCGCGAGCACACCCAGGTCTTTCTCCAGGGCGGCCGCCTCTACGTCCGCGACCTCGAGAGCAAGAACGGCACGTTCCTCAACGGCGCGCTCATCCGGCAGCCCGAGCTCCTCAAGCACGGCGACCGGATCAAGGTCGGCCCCGCGGTCTTCACCGTCGCGCTCGAGGCGGGCGACACGATGCCCGCGGTCACCGCCGCCGTCGCACCGGCCCCGCGGCCCGCCGCCGCGCGAGCCACGGCGCCCGCGCCGGCCCGGACGTCCCGGGCCGACCAGATCCGCGAAGAGGCGGCCGAGTCCGACTTCATGGTGCTGGTCTTTCGCGCGCTCCTCGTCGGCGTCGTGATCCTCGGCGCGTACTTCACGAAGCCGATCTTCGCCGCGATCCTCGACCACATCCCCAAATGACCCCGATCACCGTCCAGGAGCAGGAGAAGATCCACACGTACCTCGAGGCGCGCCTCGAGCCCAGGATCTACGACATCTGGTGCCGGCAGCTCACGTTCGAGACGGTGGGGGATAACGCCGTCCGCGTCCCGACGGCCAACCCGTACTATCGCGACTGGCTGGAAAAGCTGATCCGCAAGCCGCTCGAGGACGCCTTCCAGAATCTCTTCGGGCGCGTCCCCGAGATCGTCTTCCAGGTGACGGGCGCCGCCGCGGCGTTCTTCCCGACGGCCGCGGCCGCCGCCCCATTTGTCCAGCCGCCCGCGCCGCCGCGCGAGCCCGACTTCGTCTTCAACCCCGCCTACACGTTCGAGGATTTCGTCGAGGGGCCGTCCAACCGGATGGCCTACGCCGCGGCCGTGGCCGTGAGCGAGAGCCCCGCGACGCTCTACAACCCGCTCTTCATCCACGGCGGCGTCGGCCTGGGCAAGACGCACCTACTACAGGCAGTGTGCCAGCACGTGCTGGCACACCAGGGCGATTTCCGCATCCTCTA
>JBGPCZ010000173.1:0-11961 GCA_041482015.1 Planctomycetota bacterium
CGAAAAAAAAAGCGGGCCCCAGAACGTCCGGGGGCCCGCCCTTGGATGGAATGAAAGCTATTTGGACTGGAGCTTCTTGATCGCGTCCTCAATGTCCTTGCGGATCGCCTTGGCGGCGCCGCTCTTGATCGTCTTGAGGGCCGTCCCCTCCTCCGCCGAGGGATCGACGATCAGGATCGTCGGCGCCTCGGTCACCTTCCACTTCTTGCACTCGTCGGAGTCCTTCTTGAAGTCGACCTTCGAGAACGCGGCCTTCTCGTAGAGGTCGGAGCCGAAGGCGGGATCGCTGAAGACGTTCAGCATCGCCCGGGACTTCGGCTTGTCGTCGCAGAAGAAGAGCACGGCCGGCTTGGGGCCGCCCTTCGCGGCCGTCACCGCCGCCTCGACGCCCGACAGCCACTGCGGCGCGCGGGTGTTCTTCGCGGCGATTTCCTCGAACTGCCGCTTCACCCCCTCGGTGCTCCGGTCGCCCAAGGTGCCGACCTTCTTGCCGTCGGAGTCGAGGAAGAGGATCGTGGGCATGCCCGAGACGCCGTATTTCTGGAAGAGCTTTTCGTCCTTGCCGGAGTCGACCAGGATGCGGATCAGGCCGTCCGCGGACTTGACGACGGTTTCATCGGAGAACGCACCTGCGTCCAACTGCTTGCAGTACACTCAGCCCTCGCCGGTGAAGTAGAGCACCACGGGCTTCCCGGTCGCCTTCGCCTCGGCGAGAAGCGCGTCGTGCTTCTTCCCCTCGTCCCACTTGATCTTGCCGCCGCCCCCGGCGATCGCCGCGCCGGCCATCATCGCGACGGCCAGGCCGGCCAACACGCTGGTCTTCATCCGCTCGCCTCCTGTTTGGATATCCCATCCTATCCCCCGGGGCGGTCCCCGGCGTTCCGGGAGCTATTGAACCTGCCTATGAGGTCCATCATGGGGCCTGATTTGCCCCCCTTTCCCGGGGGAAACTCCCTCCCTCCAACCCGCTTCCAGGGGGTTTTCGGAGGTCCTCCATCCACCCGCCGGCAGGACCCCGGCGGGCGGGTATAAGGGTGTGAGTCCAGATCGCTGAATTGGAGGAGCCTTATGAAGCTAGCGTTGGTGGCCGTAGGACTGCTGATCCTTGCCAGTGGAGCGGGGGCCGCAACATTGGGGGACACGAACGAACTCAAGGTCGTGGTCTCGGGACTCAACTGACCCACGAACTGAGGGAAGGCCGTGATGAGCGGCCTCAAGCGCCTGTCAGGCGCTAAAGAAGCAGCCCAGGATGATTTCAACAAGGGCGTCGGCACCTACATCGTGACCTTTGACGCGATGCCGAAGGTCAAGCTGGCCGACATCAAGAAGGAAGTCGGCAAGTACAAGCTGGAGACCACGTCGCTGAAGATCACGGTCGTGGCCGGCGGCCACACGGTCGGCGACATGGTTCTCGCGAATCCGAAGGACGAGGACCTCCTGAAGACCCTGGACGAGCTCAAGGGCAAGAAGGTCGTCCTCTCGGGCCTGCTGAGCGAAGACGAGAAGGGCAAGCAGACGTTGACCCTGGCGAAGGTGACGGAAGCCGCCGCGAAGTAACCCAAAAAGGGATTTGAAGGACCCCCCGGATCGTCTCCGGGGGGTCTTTTTTTTCACAGATGGTTGCGGGCGGCGCGCGACGTTGTATTACAGTCAAGTGAAGATTCTCGCCCTCCTGAGCTTCGCGGTGGCCCTCATGGCCGCAGGCCGGGTCCTCCTTCCTGCTCCTGCCACATCCCCCGCCGAACCCCCGCCCCCCGCCCCCTCGCAGGAAAAGAAGGAGGAGCGGAGCGCCACGATCAAGGGCTCCGTGAAGTTCAAGGGGATCATCCCCAAGCGAAAGAAGATCGCCACCGACGCGGAGGCCAAGTGCTCGGCCATGCACGCCACCGATCCCCTCCTCTCGGATGAAACCGTGATGGACGCCGCCGGCAACCTCCAGTGGGCGATCGTCACCGTAAAGGACGGCCTGGGCGACCGGAAGTTCGATCTCCCCAAGACCCCCGTCGTCATCGAGCAGAAGGGGTGCCGCTTCGATCCGCACGTCTTCGGCGTGATGGTCGGACAGGACGTGCTCATCCGGAACAAGGACGAACTCGTCCATATCATCCACGTGAAACCGAAGGAGAACCGCGAGTTCGGCTTCTCCCAGTCGAAGATGGGCGAGGAGCGGACCAAGGTCTTCACGAACAAGGAGACGATCCGCGTCTTCTGCGACGTGCATACGTGGATGACGGCCTGGGCGGTCGTGCTGGAACACCCGTACCACGGCGTGACCGGGGCGGACGGGAAGTACACGATCAAGAACCTCCCCGCGGGCAAGTACACCCTCGAGCTCTGGCACGAGAAGTACCCGGCGATGACCCAGGAGGTCGAGGTCAAGGACAAGGAGACGAAGACCGTCTCCTTCGAGGTCACCGACAAGCCGTGAGCGCGTGCGGTTTCTCCGCGACGTAGATCCGCATCCTCAACCGGATCGTCCCCCCCGGATCCAGGACGAGCCCGCCCAGGTCGGGCGAGGGGAGGCCGGCCAGCTCCTTCCGGAGCCGGAGCCCGCGGTCGCGATCCACTCCCGCGAGCCACGCCTCGAGAGGCACCGCGTCCTCAAAGGGTTCCGACTCCAGGACCGCGAGCCCGGCGGACTTCATCCCCTCCTCGATCTCCGCCGGCGTGAGGATCCGGTGGAGGGACGGGTTCCGCAAGCGCTCGACGCGGTCGTGGACTTCCCGGAGCGCGGGGTCGGGCGAGGCGATACGATCGGCAACGATGAGCCGGCCGCCCGGGCGGAGGACGCGGGCCGCCTCGGCGAGCGCCCATGCCGGCCGGCGGACGTAATGGAGGACGAGCACGAGCGTCGCGAGATCCATCCTCCCCGCCGCCAAGGGGAGCCTCTCGACGTCGCCCTGGATCCTCGGCGCGCCGGGGGTCCGCTCGAGAAGGGACCGGCAGAGATCGAGCCCGCAGGCGTTCCGGCCGAGGAGGCACAGGAGCTCCCCGCAGCCCGAGCCCAGGTCCACGACCCGGTCCGTCCCGGCTCCGCGAGCCTTCCCCGCGATCCGCGCGAGGAGGGACGGGCTGCCGAGCGGGCCCGCCCCCGACCGGAGCCGCGCCTCCAGCGCCCGCTCCACTTCGACCGCCGCGAACTCCATGACTTGACTCTAGCCGGAAACCGGGCTATCATGATTGCCAATTGACCCTATGACCTCCATCAAACTGCTTGATAAGGACCTCCCGCT
Source organism: Planctomycetota bacterium (assembly GCA_041482015.1). Taxonomy (GTDB): domain Bacteria; phylum Planctomycetota; class MHYJ01; order MHYJ01; family JACPRB01; genus JACQFK01. Next base: position 3,234 of record JBGPCZ010000173.1, read on the forward strand.
CAAGCTCGACTGGGTGAAGTCGTTCCTGGCCGTCGCGGACACCGGCGGGTTCACGAAGGCCGCGAAGGCGATCCACCTGAGCCAGCCGGCGGTCTCGACCCACATCAAGGAGCTCGAGGCCAACCTGGGGACCCGGCTCTTCGAACACATCGGGGGGCGCGTCCGCCTGAGCCGCGCCGGCGAGGCGGCGGCGCGCGAGGCCCGGAAGGTGATGGAAAGCGTGAGGTCGTTCCGCGACGCCGTCGTCGAGTCGGAGGAGATGGTGAAGGGCACGCTGGCGCTGGGCGCGAGCACCACGCCGGGCAACTACCTCCTCCCGCCGCTCATGGGCCGCTTCGAGCGGCTCCACCCGCAGGCCAAGACGTCGCTCTTCATCGGGAACAGCACCGAGGTCCTCGAGCGGATGACGGCCAACGAGGTCGACCTTGGCATGGTGGGCGCGCCGCCCGGGGCGGACTTCATCCACCGCCCGTTCGCGCAGGACGAGATCGTGCTCTTCGCCGGGTCGAACCACAGGCTCGCCCGGAAGCGCCGCCTCAGGGCGGCCGACCTCGCGGGCGAGCGGATCCTCCGCCGCGAGGCCGATTCGGCCACGCGCGGGCTGGGGGACGCGTGGTTCTCGGGCGAACGACTGCACCCCGTGACGATGGAGCTGGGGAGCCCCGAGACGGTGAAGCGGGCCGCGGCCTCGGGCCTCGGGATCGGGATCCTCTCCCGCTTCGCGATCGAGTGGGAGCTCCGCGAGAAGCGCCTCGTCATCCTGAACGTGCCCGGCTTCCCCATCCGGCGCCCGCTGTACGTCGCGCACCTCCGGAAGAAGCACCTGACGCCGGCGATGAAGAGTTTCCTCCAGCTGGTGGAGGGCGCGCGGCGCCGGTCGTGAGGCCCGCCGGAATTTCCGCCGACGCGCCGGAGTTCAAGAAGTAGCCCGCTTAGAAAGGAACCCGGATGGCCAGGCTGACGATCCGCTACTGCGAGCGCTGAAACTACAAGCCCCATGCCGTCCGTGCGGCGGCCGCCCTCAAGAAGGAGCTCGGGTTGGACGCCGATCTCGCGATCGGGACGCCCGGGGAATTCACGGTCTGGGTCGACGGGCGGAAGGTGGCGTCGAAGAACGGGGACACCTTTCCGACCGATCGCGCCGTCGTCGACGCGGTCCGCGGCACGATCAAGAAATAGTTCGACTCGTAATCCATTGAACCCGGCCGGGTTTTCATTCAAGATGATGCGATGAAGGCCGCGTGGATCGTCCTGGTCGCCTTCGCCCTCCTCCAGTCGGTCTCGCTCACCCAATGCCCCTGCGGCTCCCTGTGCGGTCACAAGAACGACTGCGGGCCGGACCCCGCCGGGGACGACTGCTGCAAGAACAGCGGCGGCGCGGACGAAACGCCCTGTTTCCACCTCGAGCCCCAGATGGACCTCGACGGTGTCGCGCTCGAGGCGTTCTCTGTTCCGACGATCGACGCGGGGCCCGTCCACCCGATGGACATCGATCGCCCTGAACCTGGGGCCCGTCGTCCCGTCCTCTCGTCGGATCCCTCGCCTCCCGTCCGGGCCCTCCTGCACTCCGCCCTCCTCCTCTAGAGCCGCCCTTCGCGCGCGGTCCGGATCGCGCTCCGCCCGGCGAATGGGAGGCATGACGAGAATGATCCTGCTCTTGGTCTTGGCGATGGCCCAGGAGGGCGCCCTCGACGTACTCGACGGCGAGACCTTGTACGACGACGGCTGGCTCTTCACGGCGGGCACCGAGTTTCGCATGAAGCGCGGCCTCCTGGACGGCCCCGATCGCGTGCACGATCCTCTGGCGCAACGCCAGCTCGACACCGTGGGAGTCCTGAGCGCTCACTACGGTCTCATGAACACGCTGCAGCTCGGCGCCATCCTCCCCTACGCGAGCCGCACGCTCACGCTCGATTCCCCGTCGGGTCCGGGCCGGTTCTCGGCCGACGGTCCCGGAGACATGACCCTCTATGGGAAGTGGCGCTACTACCGGTGGGACGACGTCGGCAAGGCGATGAACTTCTCGATCCTCGGCGGCCTCGAGCTGCCCACGGGGTCAGACCACGAGCGGGACCACGGCGTCATCCTGCCGGCCGATCTCCAGCCGGGGTCGTCCTCCTGGGATCCGTTCCTTGGCACGGCCGCGACCTACGAGCCCGGCCGATGGCGGTTCAACGCGCTCGCGCTCTACAAGCGGGTCGGCGAGGGGACGCACGAGTACAAGCAGGCCGACCAGTTCTTCGCGGAGCTGGCCGCGGGAAACCGCTTCTGGCTGGAGCCGTACCCGGGCCCGTTCATGCGGGCCGACGTCATGCTCCGCTACCGGCACGACGCGCCCGATCGTCAAAGGGGGGACGTCGTCCCCGACACGGGAGGCGACCTCGTCACGATCGGCGTGAACTGGGCCTTCCGGCCACAGCCCGTCTGGGACATCCAGCTCTCGGTCGAAGTCCCCGTCTACCAAAGTCTGAGGGGGCTTCAACTCAAGGACGAAGTCTCGGTCTTTCTCGCCTTTGGATACCGGATTTGATTGGAGGTCTCGATGAACAAGCTGACGCCGTTCCTGTTCGCCCTGCTCGCGGGGTGCGGCACCCCGGGCCAGGACATCGCTCCCCAAGCCGGCGACTTCGCCTTTATCGAGGTGAAGCTCAAAGGCTGAACGTGAAGCGAGGAGATGATGGGGCTCGAGAAGCTCCTGCGGGGCCTGTACGGCACCCGCCCGCAGATCGACATGGACCAGCAGATCGCCCGCTCTCGCGTTGTCGCACCGATGACCCTCGACTTCCACGCCCTCGCGGAGGGAATCCGGAAGAATAACGTGGGCGTCGCGGGGATCCAGCTCCAGGCCACGGGGGAATTCAAAGGGGGCCGAATCGTCCTCGCCCCCACCGGCCAGGCCTTCCCCGTCGAGGGAGCCCCTCCCGCAAACCCGGGACCGTCCCGACGTTCGATGAAGGTGCTCGACTGGGACGACCCCGCTCGGACGCGGGTCGCGCTGGTTGACTGAAGCTTACTTTTTCACGGACCGGTCGACCTTGGAGAGATCCTCCTCGAGGGAGGCCAGGATCTTCGCCAGTCCCTCGTTCCAGGCCCGGACGAGCGACTCGGCGTCGTCCTTCGCCAGCACGGTCTCCTGCCGGTAGCTCTTCTGCATCAGCACGGCCGCCGGGTCGGAGGCGACGCCGACGAGCACGAACTGCAGCTCGAGGACGGCCCGCGGCGCGTTCCGGTCGCGTCGGTCGCCGTGGAGCGCGACGAGGTTCCCCTCCAGGACGTGAGTCTCGGCGATCGACGACCCCGTCCCCACGACCGAGCCGAAGAGCCGCGACGAGCCGAGCCACCGATGCGCCTGCTCCATCGCCTGCGCGGCGGGCGGGACGAAGAAGACGTTGTAGAAGTCGGACTCGTACTCGGACTCGCCCGTGCGCGTCACGAACTCGCTCCCCTCCGCCAGCTTCGAGGCCGTGAACCGCCGCACGCGGAGCACCGTGGCTTCCAGCCCCGTCCGCGCGGGCGCCGTCCGCGAGGCCTCCAGCGTGTAGAGCCGCTTCTCGGGGTAGGCCGACTTGAGGTCGACGCAGCCCGCCGCCGCGACGAGCGCCGCGAACCAGATCCTCTTCACTTGTTCACCGCCTTCTTCGGGGGAGCCTCGCCGAACAGCGCCTGGGAGGGATACCGTTTCACCTGCGACGTCAGCTCGCGGAGGTCCTGCGTCACGCCGCGGAGGTTGTCGAGCGTTTCGTCCAGCGAGCCGCTCTCCTCGGCCAGCGTGCGGTCGACGCGCCGGAGCGTCCCGCCGATCCGGTCGAGCGTCGCGTCGATCTTGTCGAACGTGCCGGGCAGGTGGTCGGCGGCCGCGCGGATCCCGCGGAGCGCCGGCCCCACGTCCTTGTCGAGCGTCTCGCGCATCTGCGCGACGAGCGTCCGGAGCTCCTTCCCCACGTCCTCGGAGATCACCTTCCTCGCGTCGCGCGCGAGGAGCGTCGCCTCGTCGGTCAGCTTCCGCACGCCGTCGACGGCCGGGTCGATCGACTTGACCGTCTTGTCCAGGCTCTCGAGCAGCGCCACGAGCTTGTCCGAGATCACGTCGACCCGGAGGTTCTCCACGTGGCCCAGCACGTTCTCCACGCGCTGCATCATCCGCGTCCCGGTGCTCGGCACCGACGGGAGGTACGGGTTCTCGGGCGTCCACGAGACGGCCGGCACCGGGTGGTCCTTGGGGTCGAGGTTGTCGAGCTCGAGGTACGCGCTGCCCGTCAGGCCCGCCGACGCCATCCGCACCCGCAGGCCGTCCTGGATCAGCCGCTGCATCGTGCCGACCGGGTCGTCCTTCCCGTACCCGCCGAGGAGCTCCGGAAAGAACGCGAGGATCAGCCGGATGCGGCTGTCCTTGGGGCCGCCGTAGTGGAGGCCCGCGAAATCGATCTTCTCGAGCTGGCCGACATGCACGCCGCGGAACTTGACGGGCGCGCCGACGTCGAGCCCCTGGACCGACTCGTCGAGGTACGTCTCGGCCATCACCTTCTTGCGGAGCATCGTGCCCGCCCCCAGCACGACGATCGCGCCCACGCCGAGCGTGACGGCGATCAGGACAAAGAGCCCCAGCCGGAAATGCGTCGTTCGCGCGCTCATCGCTTTGTTTCTACCGCGTCTCCGCGGCCTCCCTCTTGAAGAACTGGCGCACCCACGGGTTGTCCGAATGGTCGCGCAGGTCGGCCGGCTTGCCGGTCGCCACGATCTTGCGGACCCGTTTGTCGAGCATGATCACCCGGTCGGCGATCGCGTAGATGCTGGCCAGCTCGTGGGTCACGACGACGAACGTGATCCCCAGGCTCCGCGCCAGCCGCACGATCATCTGGTCGAGCTCGGCCGACGTGATCGGGTCGAGCCCCGCCGACGGCTCGTCGAGGAACAGGATCCGCGGATCGAGCGCCATCGCCCGGGCGATCGCCGCCCGCTTCTTCATGCCGCCGCTGATCTCGGAGGGCGCGTGGTGCTCGAAACCCTGGAGCGCCACGAGCCGGAGCTTCATCCGCGCAATCGCGTCGATCGCGTCGTCGGGGAGATCGGTGTACTCCTCGAGCGGCAGCCGCACGTTCTCGAGCAGCGTCATCGACCCGAAGAGCGCGCCCATCTGGTACATGACGCCGATGCGCTGGAGGATCCCCAGGCGCTCCCGCCCCTCCGCGGTCGCGATGTCGCGCCCCTCGATCAGGATCTTCCCCCGCGCGGGCGGGTGGAGCCCGATCATGTGCTTGAGGAGCGTGCTCTTCCCGCAGCCCGAGCCGCCCAGGATGACGAACACCTCGCCCGGCCGGACGTCGAACGAGAGGTCGTCGAGGATCACCGTGCCGTCGTAGGCGGCGGTGAGGTTCTCGACCCGGATGATCGGCTCGTCGGCCATCAGATCCCCATGGAGTAGTAGGCCACGGCGAACGCGCCGTCGACCAGGATCGTGAGGAGGATGCCCGAGACGACGGAGCGCGTGGTCGAGAGCCCGACCGCGACCGCGCCCGTGCCGGTGTCGAGCCCCCTCTGGCAGCCGGTGCCCGCGATGATGAGGCCGAACACGAAGGTCTTCGCCATCCCGGAGACGAACATCGTCACCGTCAGCGCGTTCCGGACGTGGTGCGCGAAGGTGATGAGCGGGTAGCCGAACGATCCGACCACGAGCGCGCCGCCCAGGAGCGCGAGCAGGTCGAAGTAGAGCGTGAGGATCGGCGTGACGAGGACACCCGCGAGGACCCGGGGGACGACGAGGAAGCGCACCGGCGCAAGCCCCATCGTCTCGAGCGCGTCGATCTCCTCGTTCACCTTCATCGTCCCGAGCTCCGCGGCGAACGCGGAGCCGGACCGGCCGGCGACGAGGATCGCGGTCATGAGCGGCCCAAGCTCGCGGACCACCGAGACGGCCACGAGGTCGGAGACGAAGAGCTCCGCGCCGACCATCTTGAGCTGCGCGGCCGACTGGAACGCGAGGATGAGGCCGATCAGGAAGCCCATGAGGGAGATGATGGGGAGCGCGTTCACGCCGGCCGACGCGGCGGTGCGGACCGCGTCCGACCACCGGACCTCGCCGGGGCGGACGATCGCGCGACCGAGCGCAAAGAGGAGCTCCCCGACGAACGCGACCTGGCGGTGGAGATCGCGGACGACCGCGACCGTGGCGCGGCCGATTTCCGAGGGGAACGAGGGCGCCTTCGGCTTCGGCGCGACCGGCCCGGCCTCGCCCGGCGGGAAGAGATCGAGCAGCGAGCGGAACGGCGCGGCGAGCCCGCGGATCTCGGCGTCCTTCCGGCGGCTGCGGAGCTCGACGAGGAGGCCGATCCCCGCGCCGTCGCAGTAGTCGAGCCCGGCCGCATCGATCGTGAGGGGGCCGGGGGAAGACTTCCTCAAGGCGGCGAACGCCTGGCGCCAGACGGCGCCGGTCGTCGCGGAGTCGAGGCGTCCCTGGAGGAGGAAGACGATCCCTCCCTGCTCCTCCCGGATATCCAGATGGGCGCCCGCTGACGGCATGGAACGACACTCCCGCAAGTCTGTGGGCTATATCGGCAGGCGGGGCGTTCCGGGGCTACTTCTTCTCGAGCTGGCGCTTGAGAAGGTCGATCTCGAGCTTGAGCTTCTCGATCTCGAGCTTGGTGCGCTCCTCCGACCCCTTGTCGGCGCCGGCGCCCCCGAGTCCGAACATCGAGAGGGGGTTCGAGCTCTGGGAGACGTCCACGAGCATCCCGTCCTTGTCGGTCTTGAACACCACGTGGGCGCTCAAGGCGGACGTCTCGAGCGACCAGCCCTCGGACGTCTTCTCGAGCTTCGACGCGCCACCCATCATCATGGCGGTCGCGTTCGGGCTCGACCCCGCCGAGTAGAGCTCCATGAAGGCGAGCGCGAAGTCGATGGCCGCGTCCTCGTCGGCCAGCACGATCTTCCCCTTCTGGAGGAAGGTCTTGATCGACGGCGCGCAGTAGATCCCCTTCACCATCAGGCGCTGGAACCCGTCGTCGAACTTGCGGACCGCGAAGAGGCTGCGCGGTGCCTGCATGCCCATCATCGCGGCCGCTCCGCCGGCGGGCGCGGCGCCGGCCACCTCGTAGAAGCGGGTCTCCGGGAACCACCGGCCCAGCCCCTTCATCTTGGAGACCTCGACGTTCGCCCCCTCGTCGAGATGCTCCTTCGCGTACTTCTTGAGCTTGCCGAAGCCCGGCCATTCGATCATCTCGATGGCCTGTGCGGCCATCGACTTGACCTCGGAGTCGGAGCTCGAGGTCGCCTTGCGTAGGGCCTCGAGCGCCGGTCGGCCGATCTTGGCGAGTTCGTCCACGGCCTTGTCCCGCTCGTCGCGGCTCGAGTCGCCGAGGGTCTGGATCAGCTTCTGGATCCGCTCCGGGTCCTGCGCGGCGCAGACTGCGAGAAGGACCGCGAACGCGGGGATGAGCATCGTCTTCTCCTTCGGGATTCTCCAGACGGATCGTACCGACATCGATCCGGGGACGCAACCCCGAGGGGAGCGGGCTACTTCTTGGCCGGCTCCTGGATCTTCGCCAGGTACTTCTCGGGCTCCTTCTGGAAATCCTTCTCGCAGCCCTTGCAGCAGAGCTTGATCTCCTGGCCCTTGTAGGTGAACTTGTACGGCTCGCCCATCGAGCCGAGCTCCTCGCCGGAAACCGCGCAGGTCTTGAGCGGGTACGGCTTGGCATTCGGATCGGCGGCGGCCGCCGCGGGTGCCTTTGACGTGGCCGTGTTGTGGTCGTTGCCGCAGCCCGCCAGCGCGAGCAGGCCGGCAGACGCCACGATCCCCAGGAACGCCGAGAACAGCTGCGAGCGAATCATCATGGGTCCTATCCTTTCAATTCGTGTTGGCATGGTACTAACCCGGCCCTTTGCCGGTTTATTCATTCAATCCGTCAGCGGCGGACGTCGTAGCAGAACACGAGGTCCTGGTCGCGTATAAAAAGCCGGCCGCCGGCGACGACCGGCGGCGTCCAGTGGCCCCCGGCCGGCTTTCGCAGGGTCGACTGCTTCGGAAGGGCGAACCGGCCGAGCACCGTGCAGGCCGCGCTCGACGCCTCGACGAGCGCGACCGCGCCGTCGCGATCGCCGTGGCAATAGAAGCGGCCGTCGGCATAGGTGACCGATCCGCCCGGGACCTTCGAGCGCTCGGCCCACTTGATCTCGCCCGACTCGAGGGCCTGGCAGATCCACCCCTTGCCCTCCGACGCGCCGTAGACGTGGCCGTCGAAGAGTACGACATCGCCGTGGTGGTTGGACATGTTGCGGTTCGCGTAGACCTCCTCGACGGCGAACGTCTCGCCCGCGCGCTTCACACGGATGAGATCGCAGCCCCGGCCGCCGACGGTGATGAAGACGAGCGGCCCGCGGACGATCGGCGAGTTCACGATCTCGGTCCCGAGGCGTCGATCGTGGCTCCACAGGAGACGGCCGTCGGCCGCCGCGACGCCGCGGATCCCCTGGTTCGTCAGGACGATGTACTGGCGGACGCCGTCGATCTCGGCCGGGATCGGCGACGTGTAGGCCGCCTGATCCGTGAGCCCGGTGCTCCGCCACGCCACCTTTCCCGTGCGCTTGTCGAGCGCCGCGACGGTCCCCTTCGGTCCGCCGGGAAGGCAGATCAAGCGATCGCCGTCGACGAGCGGCGACCAGGTGAACCCCCAGCCGAGCTTCTTGGGACCGCCGCCGATCGGGTTGACCTCGGCCTCGAGCGCGCCCGGCA
>JBGPCZ010000174.1:0-11822 GCA_041482015.1 Planctomycetota bacterium
CGGGTTCTATTACGACATGGAGTTCCCCGAGGGTGTCAAGGTCACCGAGGACGACCTCGCGAAGATCGAGGCCGAGTGCAAGAAGATCATCGAGGCGAACTACCCCTTCGAGCGCAAGGACCTCCCCAAGGCCGAGGTCATCGCGAAGATGTCCGCGATGGGGCAGGGCTACAAGGTCGAGACGCTCGAAAAGGACATCAAGGACCCGACGGCCTCGATCTACACCGACGGCGACTTCACCGATCTCTGCGAGGGGCCGCACGTCCCGTCGACCGGCCGCGTCCGCGCGATCAAGGTGACGAAGACGACGGGCGCGTATTGGAAGGGCGACCAGAAGAACCGCATGCTCACGCGCCTCTACGGCACGGCGTGGCATTCCCAGAAGGCGCTCGACGAGTACGTCAAGCGCGTCGACGAGGCGAAGAAGCGCGACCACCGGAAGCTCGGCCAGGAACTGGACCTCTTCATGTTCCACGACTGGTCGCCGGGCGCCGTCTTCTTCCTGCCCAAGGGCACCGTGATCTACAACGAGCTCGTCGCCTTCATCCGCGAGGAGTACCGGAAGCGCGGCTTCAGCGAGGTGGTGACGCCGCAGCTCTACAACAAGGCCCTGTGGGAGCTCTCGGGTCACTGGTCGCACTACCAGGAGAACATGTTCATCCTCGACATCGACGAGGAGAAGTACTCGCTCAAGCCGATGAACTGCCCGAGCCACGTGCTCCTGTTCAAGCACCGCCGGCGGAGCTACCGCGAGCTGCCGATGCGGATCGCCGACTTCTGCCCGCTCCACCGGAACGAGGTCAAAGGGGTGCTCTCGGGCATGACCCGCGTGCGCAAGTTCGAGCAGGACGACGCCCACATCTTCTGCACCGAGGAGCAGATCGGGGAGGAGATCTCGGGGCAGATCGACTTCGTGAACCACGTCTACGCGAAGACCTTCAAGATGCCGTTCGTCGCGAAGCTCTCGACGCGGCCCGAGAAATTCCTGGGCAAGGTCGAGACGTGGAACGCCGCGGAGGCCGCGCTCGAGAAGGCGCTCAAGGACAACAAGGTCGAGTACCGGATCAACGCGGGCGACGGCGCCTTCTACGGGCCGAAGATCGACTTCGACATGAAGGACGCGATCGGCCGGCCCTGGCAGCTCTCGACGATCCAGCTCGACTTCCAGCTCCCGCAGCGGATGGGCTGCGAGTACGAGGCGAAGGACGGGTTGAAGACGCCCGTGATGATCCACCGGGCGATCCTCGGGAGCCTCGAGCGGTTCATCGGGGTGCTGGTCGAGCACTACGGCGGCGAGTTCCCCCTTTGGCTGGCGCCCGTGCAGGCGGCCGTCCTCGCCGTCACGCCGCTCACGGACGAGGTGGTGGCGTACGCGAAAAAGGTGCACGCGAAGCTCCTGGAGGCGGGGCTGCGCAGCGAAATTGATTTGTCTGAGGACAACATCTCCGCTAAGATTAAACCCCGCGAACTCCAGAAGCTGCCGTACATGGCCGTCGTCGGGGCCAAGGAGTCGGCCGCGGGGACGGTCGCCGTCCGGGAGCACAAGAAGGGCAACCGGGGCGTCCTGCCGCTGGAAGATTTTGTGTCGAACTTGAGGAGGGACGTTGCCGCCAAGACCGTTTAACCGGGCCGGACCGCCGCCGTCGAAGGACGAGCACCGCATCAACGACCGAATCCGCGTGCCCCGCGTGAAGGTGGTCGACGAGAACGGGGTGATGCTGGGGGAGATGGGCACGGACCAGGCGAGGCAGATCGCGCTCCAGCGCGGCTACGACCTGGTGGAGGTGGCCGCGGAGGCCCGCCCGCCCGTCTGCAAGCTCCTCGACTACGGGAAGTTCAAGTACGAGGAGAAGCGGAAGAAGAAGAAGTCGGCGAAGAAGCAGCACGTCCAGCAGATCAAGGAGATCCGGCTCCGGCCGCTGACGGACGATCACGACGTGGCGACGAAGGTCAAGAAGGCCAAGGAGATCCTGGAGGAAGGCGACAAGATCCTGATCACGATCTTCTTCCGCGGCCGCGAGCAGGCGCACAAGGAGATCGGACGGGCGCTGATCGACAAGATCAAGAAGGCGCTGGAGGAAGTGTCGAAACTGGAGCACGATATCTCGATGCAGGGGCCGAGGATGCAGATCACGCTGCTGCCGAAGCCGGCGGCTCCGAAGCCGCCTCCGGCGGCCGTGAAGCCGAGCGCCCCGCCTCTGCCGGGCGCGCCGCCCGCGGGATCCCCGGTTGATGCGGCGCCGATCGTGCCGCCCGCCGCGCCGGCGGCAGCCCCGGCCCCACAAGGAGAAGCGAATGCCTAAGCAGAAGACGAACAAGGGCGCGAAGAAGCGCTTCAAGGTGACGGCGACCGGAAAGGTCCTGTTCCGTCCGGCCGGGAAGCGCCACATCATGTCGGGGAAGTCCTCGAAGCGCCGGCGCCAGATGCGCCGGTGGCGGACCTTCGACGGCGGCCACGACGCCAAGGACATCCGGATCATGCTTCAGAAATAAGGAGCAGCCATGCCTCGTTCGAAGAGCGGTCCGTTCCGCAAGCAGCGCAACAAGAAGATCCTGAAGCTCGCCCGGGGATACCGGGGCGGCCGCAGCAAGCTCACGCGGACGGCGAAGGAAGCCGTCATGCGCGCCGGCCAGTACGCCTACTTCGGCCGCAAGATCAAGAAGCGCGACTACCGCGGGATGTGGATCATCCGCATCAACGCCGCGTGCGAGCAGCGCGGGATGGCCTACCACCGCTTTATCAACGGGCTCCGCAAGGCCAAGGTGGAGATCAACCGCAAGGCCCTGTCGGAGCTGGCGCTCTCGGAACCCAAGGCCTTCGACGAACTGGTGGAGACGGCGAAGAAGGCGCTCGCCGAGCCAGCCGCTGCGGCGAAGAAGTAGCGCGCACCCGAAAAGAGGGAACTCCGAGGCCATAGGGAAGACCTATGGCCTTTTTCTTATCCAATGAGTCTCGACGACAAGATCAAAGAAGTCCGCGAGGCGTTCGAGAAGGAGCCGCCTACGACTCCTCTCGAGCAGCTCAAGAACCGTTACATCGGTCGCGACGGGAAGGTGCGCGAGCTTTTCGGTGAGCTGAAGACGGTGCCCGCGGATCAGAAGGGGACGCTGGGCCAGAAGCTCAATGCTCTCAAGGCGGAGCTCGAAGAGAAGATCACGAATCTGACGGCGCGTTCAGTGGCGGCGAGCGATATCTCCGTAGACCTCACGCTTCCCGGCCGCGCGCCGGAGCTCGGGCGGCGCCACCCGATCTACCGCGTGTGGGACGAGATCGCGCGCGTCTTCATGAAGCTCGGGTTCGACATCGTCTACGGCCCGGAGATCGAGACCGAGGAGAACAACTTCGAGGCGCTCAACATCCCGCTCGACCACCCGGCGCGCGACGGATTTGACACGTTCTACATCGAGGGGAAGTACCTGGTGCGCTCGCACACATCGCCCGTCCAGATCCGGACGATGAAGTCGCGAAAGCCGCCGATCCGCGTCATCGCGCCCGGGAAGGTCTTCCGTCCCGACAAGCCCGACGCGGGCCACTCGCCGATGTTCCACCAGGTCGAGGGGCTGATCGTCGCGCCGGGGATCACGTTCGCCCACCTGAAGGGCGTCCTCGATCTCTTCGCCAAGTCGATGTGGGGCGAGAGGACGGCCATCCGGTTCCGCCCGAGCTTCTTCCCGTTCACGGAGCCGAGCGCCGAGGTCGACGTCTCGTGCTTCATCTGCGGCGCGAAGGGCTGCTCCGTCTGCAAGGGGTCGGGCTGGGTCGAGATCCTGGGGAGCGGCATGGTCCACCCGAAGGTGCTCGAGAACTGCGGGATCGATCCGGAGGCGAACACGGGGTTCGCGTTCGGCATGGGCGTGGAGCGGATCGCGATGCTGAAGTACGGCATCCCCGACATCCGCCTCTTCTACGAGAACCGGTTCGCGTTCCTGGGACAATTTTGAACCAACTGTTAAGTGAGGAATCGGATTCCTCACTTAACAGTTGAAGCCATGAAAGTACCGATCCGCTGGCTGAAGGAGTACGTGGACCCTCCCTCGACGCCGCAGGAGCTGGCGAAGCTCCTGGTCATGGCGGGCGTGGGGGTCGAGTCGATCGAGGGCGACGTCCTGGATCTCGAGATCACCGCCAACCGGGCGGATCTCCTCTCGATGTTGGGCGTCGCGCGCGAGACCGCCGTTCTGACCGGGAAGGCGCTCCGGGTGCCCCACGCGACGTTCCCGCACAACAACCAGGAGATCGCCGGGTTCTGCTCCGTGAAGGTCGAGGCGAGGGATCTCTGCCCGAGGTACACGGCCCGGGGGGTCACCGGGGTCAGGGTCGGGCCATCGCCGGCGTGGGTGGTCGAGCGCCTCGAGGCCGCCGGCATCCGCCCGGTCAATAACGTGGTCGACGTCACGAACTACGTGCTTCTCGAGACGGGGCAGCCGCTCCATGCCTTCGACGCAAAGCTCCTCAAGGGGAGGAAGATCGTCGTGCGCCGCGCCGCACCCGGTGAGAAGCTCCTGGCCATTGACGGCAAGGAGTACACGCTCACGAAGGAGACCCTTGTCATTGCCGATGCCGAGCGGCCGGTCGCGATCGCGGGCGTCATGGGCGGGAAGGGAACCGAGATCACCGGCGCCACCACCGAGGTCCTGGTCGAGAGCGCGCAGTTCGATCCCGTCTCCGTGCGGCGGACGTCGAGGCGGCTGGGGCTCTCGAGCGACTCGTCCTATCGCTTCGAGCGGGGCGTGGATTTCGACATGGTCGACGAGGCCTCCCTCCGCGCCGTTCAACTCATCCTGGAGTGGGCGGGAGGCCAGGCCTTCAGCGGGGCGCTGGACGACCGCATCCATCCCGAGGCCAGGCCTGTCGCGTCGGTGCGGCCGGAGCGCGTGGAGAAAGTGCTCGGCATGAAAGTCCGCCCGGCCCGCATCCGGGAGATTCTTTCCGGGCTCGGATGCGAGGTGGCGGGCAGCGACGAGACGCTCCGGGTCACGTCCCCGATGAAGCGCCGCGACCTCAGGGTCGAGGTGGACTACATCGAGGAAGTCGCGCGCATCGAGGGCTACGACAAGATCCCGTGCGACACCTCCTTTGGGCTCCGCGTGGCGGTCGACAACAAGGAGGATCTCGTTCGCGAGGAGGCGCGCGCCACGCTGACCGGGCTTGGCTGCTGGGAGACGGTGACGTGGAGCTTCGGGGAGGCCACGCGGACCGGGAAGGTGCCCTATTGGACCGACCAGCCGCTCATCCCGCTCCGTGATCCGCAGGGGGTCGTCTACAAGACGCTTCGCGAGTCGCTGGTGCCCCCGCTGCTCGAGGTCCTAAAGACGAACGAGGGCTACAAGGAAGAGCTGCGGCCCATCTTCGAGATCGCCCGCGTCTACCGGCGGGAGGGTAAAGGCTACGGCGAGAAGACGGTGCTCGGGCTGGCCGTGCCGGGCGATCCGCTCGGAGTCAAAGGGATGGTCGAGACGCTCTTCCGACGCCTCGGCCTCGCGTTCGGGATCGACTCGAAGGCGCTCGCGTTCCTGGAGCCCGGCACCGCGGCCGAGATCAAGGCGAATGGGACCGTCGTCGGCTACCTGGGACAGGCCGGCGCGTCGCTGGTTGAGCTCCGCGCGATCGTCAGCGTCGCGGAGCTCGACTTCGAAGAGCTCGTCAAGGCGGCGAAGCTGCTCTCGCCCTACAAGGACTTCGTCCGCCAACCGCCCGTCGAGCGCGACCTCTCGATCGTCCTCAAGGACGGCGTCGCTTGGGCGCAGGTGGAGGCCGCGGTCCGCGCCGCCGCGCCTGCGACGCTCGAATCGATCCGCTTTCTGAGCGAGTACCGCGGGAAGGGGATCGAGGCCGGCCACAAGGGCTGGGCCTTCTCGATGGTCTTCCGCGCGGCCGACCGGACGCTCGCCGGGCCCGAGATCGACGCCGCGGTGCAGGCCATTTTGAAGGCGCTCGAGGGCGGACTCGGCGGCCGCCTGCGGTAGAGCTTGACAAAGCTTCAAAACCGGGGATAGACTCTACAAAGCACTTTTTGTCGCCCTTATGGAAGAGAAGCTCCGCCTTGGCAACATGCTCGTCGAGTCGAATCTGCTCACCCAGGAGCAGCTCAAGATGGCGATGGACTTCCAGAAGTCGGTGGGCGGGAAGCTCGGCGCCATCATCGTCAAGCTCGGGTTCATCGAGGACCAGACGCTGACGAACTTCATCGCCCGGCAGCAGGGCATCGCGGTCGTCAACCTCGACGAGCTCGTGATCCCCGAGAACCTGGTCAAGCGCGTGCCGCGGAAGCTGATCGAGAAGCACCACATCGTGCCGATCCGGTTCCACGACGGCGTGCTGACCATCGCGACGTCCGACCCCTTTGACTACGAGGCGACCGAGGAGTTGCAGCTCGCGGTGGACTATCGCATCGAGATCCACCTGGCGCCGCGCTCCCAGATCCTCAAGGCGATCCACGAGATTTTCAACCGGGAGGAGACCATCCCGTCCGTCAAGGACAAGAGCAAGGAGCAGCTGCTCAAGGACCTGCCGGCGGCGGGGACGGATCGGTTCACCCCGGCGCAGTTGCAGGAGGCCCTCCTCCCCCTGCTCCTTCAGAAGGGGATCATCACCGAGGACGAGCTGCAGCGGAAGGCCCGGGAACTCGAAGCCGTGCGGGAGCGCTAGACTATGGCTGAGGTCAAGCTCAACGAGCTCACGAAGTCGCTTTCCTCCACGCTCTCGATGAGCGAGGAGCGGAGCGGCCGGTTCGTGGACTCGCTCGTCGGCTCGGTCAAGACCGCGCTCGCCGCGTCGAAGGAAGTCTCCCTCCCCGGGTTCGGCACCCTCACCCTCGCCTCGGCCGACGGGAAGCCGGTACCGTCGATGTACAAGGCGAACATCATGGGCGACATCTGCGCCCAGCTGAGCGAGTCCAACGAGGGGCGCGTCCGGAGCACGATGGACACGGTCCTCGAGGCGGTGAAGAAGGAACTGCTCGGCGGCAAGCGGGTGGTCCTCGACGACCTCGGCGTCTTCGAGGTCAAGAGCGAGAGGCCCGAGATCGAGCGGCAGCCCAAGGGGCACCGCCTCATCAAGCCCGCCCTGGCCGCGGTGATGTTCACGTCGCCCAGCACGATCAAGACCGCCGCGGGCGAGGCGAAGGTGGTCTTCACGCCGTCGGACGACCTGAGGAAGCGGCTCGAGTCCTTCAAGGAATCCTCGATCATGCTCGTCGTCCCCGAGCGGGACTTCTTCACGAAGACCCTGGAGTACTACTTCGAGAGCGCGGGCTGGGAGATCGAGGTCTACACCAAGATCGTGGACGCGCTCGGGAAGATCGAGTCGGGGAAGGCGTACCTCGTCATCCTCGACGCGATGTTCGAGGACTACCAGAAGTTCGCCTACGCGCTGAAGATGCGGCGCGAGACGACGAACGTCCCCCTCATCCTTCTCTACCCGAACGAGCAGAGCTACAAGGCGCTGAAGGACGTGACCATCGTCGGGGACGAGAACCTGGCGCAGCCGTTCGAGTTCCGCCAGCTGCTCGACCACGGCGACGCCGAGATCATCCGCGCGGCCGAGGAGGAGCTGATCTTCCTCCAGCAGCTCAACATCCACCTCCCGACCGACGAGCCGTCGATCGAGAAGGTGATCGACATGGTGCACAAGCTGCTGGAGACGAGCGGCCTCAACGAGGAGGGGCAGGTCGCGATGAGCGCCGCCTTCCGCGAGGCGGCGGTGAACGCCGCGCAGCACGGGAACAAGTACAAGCGCGACAAGAAGATCGAGGTCCAGTACCTGCTGGACGCCGAGAAGATCACGGCGGTGGTGAAGGACCAGGGGACGGGCTTCAACCACGAGCAGTTCGTGAAGAGCGGCTCGACCCGGGACGCGATCTCCGCGGCCCGCGAGCGCCACGCGCAGGGCCGCATGGGCGGCCTGGGCATCATGCTCATGCTGCGCTGCTGCGACCGCCTGGAGTACAACCAGAGCGGCAACCAGATCACGCTCACCAAGTTCCTGAAGCCGCAGGAATAGGCCCGCGCAGCCCCGCCTTCTCCGCCGGGAAACGCTGACCCCCTTGGCCGATTGCCCCTAGTCAAAAGGGGAGCGATTCGGTACTATTAAGAAACCGCGATTAGGGGAGATCGATGCGGGTTTTCCTCGTTCACGTCCGCGATCCGCAGTTCTACGCCATCCCCGGCAAGAAAAAGGCCAAGAACGGGCGCCTCCAGATCATGGGCTTCCCGCCCATCGGCATCATGTCCCTCTCGTCGGTCCTCAAGCGCGCGGGCCACGAGTGCGTCATGTTCGACCAGTCCAACCCCGAGACCCCCAACGACGTCATCATCAAGGAGATCCAGCGGCAGAAGCCGGACCTCGTCGGCCTGAGCTTCCTTTCGACCACCAGCTACCCCTACGCCAAGATCCTCGCCCGGCAGATCCGCGCCGCCGACTCGAAGGTCAAGATCGCCTTCGGCGGCGTCTTCGCCTCGCTCAACGCGCAGCTCGTCAAGCTCCAGGTCCCGGAGATCGACTTCGTCTGCCGGGGCGACGGCGAGCAGCTCATCCTCGATCTCCTCGAGCGCCTGGACGATCCCGACACGGTCTCGGGCGTCACGTGGCAGGAGAAGGACGGCAAGCTCCGCAACAACGTCAACCGCGCGCTCCCGCGCGATCTCGACCAGTGGCCGTTCCCCGACCGCGAGAGCCTGGCCATGGACTTCGTCGAGTCGATGCCGCTCGACGTGCCGGCCGTCCTCTCGCTCGACCGGTTCACCACGATGCAGACGTCCCGCGGCTGCCCGTGGCCCTGCGTCTTCTGCGACATCCCGATCTTCAACGAGGGGAAGTGGCGGTCGCGGAGCCCGAAGCACGTGATCGACGAGTTCAAGCACCTGCGCGAACAAGGCTACGGCTCCGTCTACTTCGTCGACGACCATTTCCTCCTCCAGCCCAAGCGAATCGAGGCGATCTGCGACGGCCTGATCGGGATGAAAAACACGATCAAGTACGGCCTGGAGGGGCGCGTCGACTCGGTCGCGCAGCACCTCTTCCCGAAGCTCGCCCGCTCCGGTTGCCGGACGATCATGTTCGGCATCGAGAGCGGAAGCCAGAAGATCCTCGACCGCCTGAAGAAGGAGCAGTCGCTCGCCGAGGTCGAAAACGCCGTCACGAACGCCAAGAAGGCCGGGATCGAGATCGTCCACGGGTTCTTCGTCGTGGGGATCCCCGACGAGACGGAGGCGGATCTCCGCGCCACGTTCGACTTTGCCTCGAAGATCCGGATCGACAGCTTCGGCTTCAACCGCCTCTGCGTCTACCGCGGGACGCCGCTCTGGCAGGAGTACGTGAAGCGCGGGCTCGTGAACGACGCGACCGACTGGTACAAGTACTTCAAGTGCACCTCGATCGACCCGACGTGCCTGCCGGGCGAGGAGGTCCACCGCATCCGCTCGGAGGAGATGCGGAAGCTCATCCTCTACAAGTTCACCCACTTCCCGATCCAGACGTTCAAGCTGCTCCGGCGCTTCACGCGCCACATGCCGCTCCGCGACGTGATCTACCTGATCGTCAAGCCCTTCCTCGGGAAGAAGAAGGGCCAGACGAAGGCCGAGGTCATCTCGCGCGCGGTCGAGCACGCCGACCTCAAGAGCGCCGCGGCCGACATGACGCAGCTCGCCGACGAGGCCCTCGAGCACGCCATCACCGAGTCGCGGGCAGAGAGGGCGCGCATCCAGTCAATGGCCGAAGCGGGATCCTAGGAAATCCCAACCTCCAACTCCCAATAAACTCCCAAGCCCCAAATCCCAATCGGCGGGCGTCAGTCCAACTTCGACCAGCCGTCCTTGGCCGGATCGTCGGGATAGAACTCGGGCGGGCTTCCGTTGAACGGCTTCCGATAGATGACGTTCTCCTCGCTGATGATGAACATCCAGCGGCCGGCCGAGACATTGACCGGGAAGGAGCAGGCGGCGAAGCGGTCGGGATTGGGCGTGGTCTCCCCTTTGAACGCGAGCGCCCGGTACCAAAAGCCCGCCTTGGGGCCGCGGGTCCCGAACTTTTCGATCGCGGTGACGGGGTGACCGTCCGCCAGCGCCACCGAGAGTTCGATCAGCTTGATCGGCTCCGCGCTTCCCGCGGGAAGGATTGCGTAGAGCCCTGCGATGTCGCCGCGCCAGTAATCCTGCTTGCCGTTCCCATCGCGGTCGTTGCCGCGGAAGTCCGCCTGGGCCGAGGTAATTGTCTTCAGGGAGGCCGACGCATTCCGCTGGTTCCCGCCACTCGACATCAAGGGCTCGGGACTTCGGAGGAGCCATCCCGTCTGGTGGACCACCCCTGTGACCGCCATCCCGGCTGCAAACATCAGCACCAGGGTGCCGAGGCCGGCGAACGTCCACTTCGGGCGCCAGGGAGTCTCGTGCCCGGTCCCTTTCCAGAGCCAGTGGCAGAATCCATGACCGACGGTGGCGGCGAGCGCGAGGCATAGAGCCATCAGGAGAACGCCATCACCGCTGACCGTCACGCGGGGGAGGGCATTCCCCAGATAGCGGATCCACCCGCCGATGAGGTAGATCAGCAGGGTGGCGACCGGGGGGAACCCCGCAAACTCCAGGAACGAGAGCAGGAATAGCGCGACCACCACACCGATGATCCACGCGGAGATCTTCCACCCCCGGCTCATCTCTCCCCCTCGGTCAGCCGGTAGGTCGTCCCTTCCTTCTTCCACGCCCCGGGCGTCAGCAGTTCGCGTGCGCCCGAGATCATCGTAAGCACGATTAGGAAGACAAGGCCCCAAAGGAATGTCGCCGCCAGGGCCTTGCGGTAGGTCATTCGCGGGAGCTTCGGGAAGTCCTTCGCGAGATAGTTCCAGAGCAGCTTGACGAGGAGGGCGCAGACGAGGAACGCGACGATGAAGAAGGAAATCGTGTCCAGCCGCGCCCGGGCCACGTCCGTCAGCGTGATCGATGGCATCCCCGCGTGCGCCGGAGCCGCCGCGACGAGGATGATGAGGCCGGCGGCGAAGGAGGTGAACCCGCGTCCTACGGATCGCATCTCTCGAATGATACCACGGGGCTCACGCCCCGCTTGGGATTTGGGGGTTGGGAGTTCCTTGGGAGTTGGGGGTTGGGGTTTCCGCCTTCTTCTCCTCGAAGAACGTCATCTCGATCGAGAGCAGGATCACGCCCACCACGATGCACGAGTCCGCGAGGTTGAAGAGCGGCCAGACCGCCGGCAGGTCGTTCGCGCGCACGTAGTAGAACTTGATGAAGTCGCGCACGCCCGGGTGGAAGATCCGGTCCCAGCAGTTGCCGATCGTCCCGGCCTCGATCATCCCCAGGCAGATCGTCGTCGTCCACGTCCTTCGCGACCGGACGAAGATCCATCCGATCAGCGGCATCGCGAGAATCGAGACCACGAGCCAGAGCACGCGGGCGTTCTGGCCGATGCTCCAGACGACCCCGGGATTGTAGGCTGTTTCGAGCCCGAACCACCGCGGGATGACGATGAGCTCGCGGTGGAGAGACAGGGAGAACGCCAGCGCCTTGGTGAGGAGATCGAGGCCCGCCCCCGCGAGCGCGATCGCCCCGAAGAGAGCCGCGTGACGCCTCATTGCATCGCCGGCGTCTCGGCGACGAGCTTGTTCGCCCGCAGGAGCGACTCAAACGTCCCCGCGTCGGTCCACCAGCCGTCGAGGACCTCGTACGTCAGCGTGCCATTCCGGATGTAGGCGTTGTTGACGTCGGTGATCTCGAGCTCGCCCCGGCCCGAGGGCTTGAGCGTCTTCACGATCGAGTAGACGTCGTTGTCGTACATGTAGATCCCGGTCACGGCGTACTTCGACTTGGGCTTCACC
>JBGPCZ010000175.1:0-11802 GCA_041482015.1 Planctomycetota bacterium
GATGATCTCCGGCGCCTTCGGGAAAATCCCATAGTAGAAGACCACGATCGAGTGGCCGCAGACGCCGCCGCCCGCGCGGAGCGCATTCAGGAAGTTGACCTTGCTCGCACCGTCGGTCGCGAGGTCCTCGACCAGCAGCACCTTCTGCCCGGGCTTGAGCTCGCCCTCGATCTGCTGGGTCTTCCCGACCTCCTTCGGCTTCTTCCGCACATAGATGTACGGCAACGAGAGCGCCTCCGCCATCCATGCGCCGTACGAGATCCCCGCCGTCTCGCCGCCCGCGACGACGTCGAACGACTCCTTCGAGACCGCCTCCGCCATGAGCCGGATGATCTCGCGCCGCTCGGCGACGAACGTGATGACCTTCCGGCAGTCGACGTATACGGGGCTGGCCCAGCCGCTCGTCAGCTTGAACGGCTTCTCGAGGTTGCACCCGATCGCCTTGATGGAGATCAGGATCTCGGAGGCGCGCCGCGCCTGGGCGCTGACCTGGATCGTCATGGGACGGGAACCTAACACAAAGTCCAAAAGGACTCAAAGGTTTGAGGGCGTTTCAGGGCGGGGGTTCCCGCTCGAACCCGACCCCAGGGGTCCGACGCCCCGGACCACTCCGCAGGCGACGCATTCCAGGTAGGGCCCCCGAGCGTCGGCTGACGCCGTTCCTGCCGCCGAGCAGAGGGGCAAGCGTGCCAAGCACATGAGGATTCCCATGAAGCCGCCGATGGCCCAGAGAAAGATGATGCTGCCCATGGCGGCGCTCCCGGAAACGTGCCAGAAAGGGTTCCAAGGCCAGACGATGAAGCCAAGGATGACGCGACCCCCGAGCATGGGAACTCCGACCTTGGCCAGCCAGGCCCAGAAGCGGAAGGACATCTCCTACGTCCCCACTTCGACGCGATTGCGTCCGTTGCGCTTGGCGGTGGCGAGCGCCTCCTCGGCGCGCTTCATGAGCGCTGCGGGCGTGTCGCCCGGCTTCAAGCCCGCCACGCCGACCGACACCGTCGCGCGGATCGGCTCGTCCTCCATGTTGAAGGGGTGCTCCTCGATCGCGCGCCGGACGTCCTCCGCCAGGCCGCGGGCCTCCGCCGCGTCGACGCCCGGCAGCGCCGCCGCGAACTGCTCGCCCGCGTAGCGCGCCACGAGGTCCGCGGTCCGGTTCAGCTGGAGCTCCATCAGCCCGGCCCCCTCCGCGAGGATCGAGTCCCCGGCCTTGCGGCCGTAGACGTCGTTCTTGTCCTTCAGGTGGTCGATGTCGACCAGCAGCACCGCGAGCGGCTCGCGGCCGCCCGCGACCGCCGCGACCAGGTCCTCCATCCGGCAGTCGAAGTACTGGCGCGTCCAGGCTCGGGTCAGCGGGTCGAGCGTCGTGCGCTCGAAGAGGCGCGCGTTGTCGAGCGCGGTGCCCGCCTGCGCCGCGAGGATCGAGAGACGCTCCAGGTCCTCCGGCGTGAAGGACGCCTGCGAGCGCTTGTCGGTGACGGAAAGCACGCCCGCGACGGACGGCGAGGCGCCGTCGCCGCGCGAGATCACCGGCGCGATCGCGAAGCTCGCCGTCTCGTACGACCGCGGCCCGCGCGCGTCGGTCACGAGCAGCGCCTTCCCCTCCATGAGGACCCGCCCCGCGAAGCCCTCGCCCGGCCGGAGCTTGACGCTCGGCCAGAGCGCGCGGTCGATGCAGTTCGACTCGACGACCGCGAGGTGGCCGCCCCTGGGATCGACCAGCATGAGCGACGCCTTCGTGCACTCGAAGAAGGCGCACGCCTCCTCGATCGCCGCTCGCGCCACCGCGCCGCGCGAGACGTTCCCGCTCAGCCGCCGCGCGGCGTCCGCCAGCCGGACGAGCGCGCGCCGTTGCGATGACTCCCGTTCGAGGGCAAGCACGCCCTGGAGCGGGCCCGCGGCCAGCGCCGCCGCGGCGTTCAGGCGCGCGAGGTCATCCTCCCCGTACCGGCGGCGGGAGGCGGCGACCTCGAGCACCACGGCCCCGAGCCGACGGCCGTCGCGGCAGAAGGGGGCGAAGAGTGCGGAGCGCGCCTCCGGGCCGCGGCCTTCCTCGGCCAGCAGGGCCTCGAGTGCCCCGGTGCCGGCGAGTGTCCGGGGCGGACGACCCGCAGTGCCCCGCTCGGTGCGGACCTGGAGCCGCCCCTCCTCGTCGGCCACGAGGAGAAAGCACCGGTCCGGCTGGAAGGCCGCCACCAGCTGGGCGAGCAGCCGGTCGGCGAACGCGCTGAGCTGGAGCACCGGGAGCGAGGCCTGGGGCTCGGAGAGCGCCGGCGCGCGGGCGAGGATGCGGACCTCCTCGTCGGGCGCCTGGGCGGGCTCGTCGCTGAAAAAGAGCGCGACCGTGGCGAGCGAGACGACGTCGCCGTGGCGGAGCGGATGCTCCGCGGCTTCGCGGCCGTTGACGGAGATGCGCGCGAGCGGCTCCGCGCGGGCGATGATCCAGCCGCTCTCGCCACGGCGGACCACCGCGTGCCGGGGGAGCACGCCGGGATCGGAAAGCCAGAGGGTGTTGTCGCGCGCGCTGCCGATCGTCGTGCCCGGCGAGACCGGGAGCGCCCTCCCCATGTTCCGCCCGTCGACGAAGACGAGTTGCGCCATGAGGGGCGATTGTAACAAAACAAACAGGTTCCCAATCCGGCGGGAGTGCACTAATATGAATCCATGAGGGGGACCTGGCTCGTCCTGGGCTTGGCGGCGCTCGCCCAGGGCAGGGAAGAAAAGGGCAAGTACACGATCTCCTTCTTCGGGAAGGAGGCGGGGGCCGAGGAGTTCCGCCTCGAGGAGTTCGAGGACGGCCAGGTCGTCCTCCACGCCCGGTCGAGATTCGAGATCGCGATCCAGGGCAAGCCGCAGGTTGTCACCGCCGACACGATGCTGACGATGGACAAGGCGTTCGCGCCCGTGCGCTACGCCGGACTCGAAAAGGCCGCCGGGCACGAGAGGCAGTCGAAGATCGAGTGGAAGGACGGCGCCGCGTACCCCGACCCGCGCCGGCCGGTCAAGACCTCCGCCGCGTTCCTCCTTGACAACAACATCTTCTCGCAGTTCATCCCGATCCTCCGCCGGTTCGAGGGGCCGAAGAAGAAGCTCAAGGTCTTCAGCCCCGTCACGATGGGCGACGTCGAGCTGTCGATCGAGGACAAGGGCGAGGTGACGCTCCGGGGGAAGGAGGCGTCGGCGCGCGCGCGGGAGTTCCAGGTCACGATCGGCGCGGCCGGAATCACGGCGCACCTCGACGGGAAGAAGCGGCTGGTGCGAATTGCGAGCCCGCTCGCGGGCGCGCTCGCGGAGCTCGAGGGCTTCGAGGGCTTCGTGCCCGAGCCGCGGGGCGGCGGGATCCCGCGGCCGGCGTCGGTCGTCGAGAGCGACGTCGCGTTCCCGAGCGGATCGATCACGCTCGCGGGATCGATCACGATGAAGGCCGGGTCGAAGGGCGCGCCGGCGGTCGTCCTCATCTCGGGATCGGGCCCGCAGGACCGGAACGAGAACGTCGTCCGCGGGAAGGGCGACTCGGAGCAGTTCGCCTGGCAGGGTCCCGACTGGAACATCTTCAAGTCGATCGCCTACGCGCTCTCGGAGGCGGGCGTGACGGTGCTCCGCGTCGACGATCGCGGCTGCGGGAAGAGCGGCGGCGACTTCTCGACGTCGAAGCTTTCGGACTTCACGGCGGACGTCGAGGCGGCGGTGGCGTACCTCCGGACGCGGGGCGACGTGGGCACGGTCGGCCTCGTGGGCCACAGCGAGGGGGCGGTGATCGCGCCGATCGTGGCGTCGCGCGACGGTCGGATCGGGGCCATCTTCCTCATGGCCGGCACGGCGCGGCCGCTCGACGCGGTGATCCTCGAGCAGTTCGGCCTCCGGATGCGCGAGTCGGGCGCGAAGGAGGAGACGGTGGGCCCGCTCCTCGAACGCCAGAAGGAGATTTTCAAGCGGATCCGCGAGTCGAAGGAGGACTGGCTCGAGATCGACGAGCGGCGGACGTTCGTGGGCTGGCTCCGCGAGCATTTCAACCATGATCCGCTGACGCAGGTGAAGAGGGTGAAGGCCTCGATCGTGATCCTGCAGGGCACGATGGACAAGCAGGTGCTGCCGCACCACGCGGAGGCGCTGGCGAAGGCGCGGCCCGACGCGGAGCTGAAGGTGTTCGACGGGCTCGACCACCTCTTCATGAAGTCGGAGGGGAAGGTGGGCGAGTACGCCGACCCCGACCGGCGCGTGGACGGGGAATTCCTGGGGGTCCTGGCCGACCGGGCGGTGAGGCTCCTCAAGTGACGCCATGATGATCCGATTCCGGGACGTCCTGGACACGAAGGACCGCGAGCACGTGCGGCGGATCCTCAACAGCAGCATCTCGGTGGACAAGCCGGGGCTCCAGGCCGTGTCGAAGGTGAACGAGTTCCTGCGGGACGACACCTACATCGCCGACGATGCGGTCGAACCGTTCAAGGAGATGACGCAGCCCGAGCGAGAGCGACTGATCTCGGAGCTGATCTGGCGGGTGACGTGCCACCTGGACGGCTCGATCACGCGGGTCCTGGGCGTGCACGCCTACCCCCTGGGGAAGAAGTTCAGCGCCCTCCAGACCGAGGAGGACGACCGCGACATCTTCTGCCTCGGCCTCGCCGGATAGGCGATTGCCGCCGGGTCCCCGCGCGGAGTATAATGCGGGGGCCATGGCCCAGAAAGAGAAGGAATCGCCCGGGATCAAGATGGTCCAGCGGAACAAGAAGGCCTTCTTCAACTACGAGATCGTGGAGAAGATGGAGGCGGGGATCGTGCTCCAGGGCTCGGAGGTGAAGTCGATCCGCGACGGGAAGGTGACGATCCACGACGCCTACGCCCGCGTCAAGAACGGCGAGGTGTGGGTGATCGGGATGGACGTCTCGCTCTACCCGCAATCGGGGCCGTACAACAATCACGTGCCGCGGCAGGCGCGGAAGCTGCTCCTGCACCGGCGGGAGATCCGCCGGCTGACGGGAAAGACCAAGGAGAAGGGATTGACGCTCGTGCCCCTCGCGTTGTACTTTAAGGACGGCCTGGCCAAGCTCGAGATCGGGCTGGCGCGGGGCAAGCGGCAGTACGACAAGCGGCATTCGATCAAGGAGCGCGAAGCCAAGCGCGACCTCCGGCGTCGGATGATGAAGTAGTCGGTAGTAGGTAGTAGAAAGTCCGAAGTTCAACTCAGCTCTTTGAAATTGGGGGGCCGAACAGGTATCGACCGGGTCGATGATATGGCTTGCAGCGCGCCGTGGATGCTCGTTGGCCACGCTAAAAAGTCGAGCACAAACAATACAAATGCCGAACCGGCATACGCTCTGGCGGCATAACTGTCGCTACGTCGCTCATGTCCGTTCCCACTGCGCGTAAGCGGGGCATGAGAGGACGTTAACGTGTGGGATAGGCCGACACGCAAGACCGACGGGGCGTGAAGGTGAACGGTTCAACGCCGGGAGGCCCTGTAGAATCCCGTCGATGGGAGTCCGCAGGGCGAGATAAATCGTCGACTACGCGCGTAGGATAGCGGTCGTTGATTCACCTTGGGACGGCGGTTCGATTCCGCCCGGCTCCACCAATCCCCCCATCGGTTGCCAAGGACATCGTCTGCCTCAAGGTTTTCCCTTGGGGGACGCCGCCGGCGGCAGGAGGGCCTTCGCGCGGTTCTCGCAGCCTCTCTGGCGATACTCCTCGGCCAGACGCCCAAGAGCGCCCGCGTCTTTTCCCGCGACCACCGTGCCTTCCCATTCGCGCTGCCGGAGGGTGAGCCGCTCCAGAAGATCTCTTGATTCGCCGAACGGATCGTCGGATCCCGGCGGCCGCTCCATCATCATCCCGGAAGCGCGTTCGAGCGCCGCGAGCGCCGTCGCGAGGAGTCGGGGAAGTTCGGACCCTCCCGGCCGGATCTGGTCGAGGGCGTCACGGGCCGTGACCAGGTCCTTCCGGACCGCCTGGACCCGGATCCCGGAGAGCCGGGCGCGGAGGTCGTTCACCGAGGCCCGGAGCGCGGCGAGCCGGCGCCCGGCCTCTTCAAACCTCGGACCGATCGCCCCGGGATCGACCAGCATCGGGTTTCCGATCTTGCTCTCGATGGAATCCAGCAGCGGCGCGAGCGCGGCTTCCTCGTCCGTCGGGGGGATCTCTCCGCGCCCCACCCGGGAGTTCATTGCCGCCTCTCGTCGCTCGAGGTCGTCCAGGACCTTGACCAGGGCCCCGAACACTTTGAGATCCGCCGAATATCGCCCCAGCTGGGCGCTCTCCTGTTCCGTCCGACGAAGCAGCTCCCCGATCCGGCCCGCGAGCGCCGGGTCCGTCTCCGGGACGGGTCGTTCGAGCGTCTGGCGGATCCCTTCGATCTTCTCGGCCGCCGCCGCGTAGTCGCGCGCGGCGATCCGACCCTGGAGGTCGGCCAGCTGGACGCTTGCCTCGGCGAGACGCTCCTCCCACTCGAGCCGCCCGGCCAGGGATTTCTCCTTCTGGAACCGGGGCGACGAGGGCGGGAAGTCCAGGGCGGCCGTGCGCGCCTGTTCCATCTCGCTCCGGGCGCGGACAAGATCGCGCGCGAGAAGGGCCTTCTCCGCCCCAAGGAGCGAGTCATCCAGGCGTCTCCGGGCGTCGAGCTCGCGTCCCAGCTGGTTCCCGAAGAGCACCGCCATGCTGACGATGAGAAGCCCGGCGGCCGCGAAGAAGGATTTCCTCCCGAGTCTCCTGGGCTGGGAGATCCGGCGCTTGAAGCCGCGCTGTCCCAGGCGGCGGTGTTCGAGCGCCCATCGTTTCTCCAGGAGCAGGATCCGGTCCCGGACGCCGCGGGCGACATTGTCGCCGAGCCCGGCGACGGTTTCTCGATGGAAGGCCATCGCCTCCTCGTAGCAGTCGATCCGGTGGTTGATCCCCCGTTCGCTCTCCCGCGGGTGGAGTTCCGCCATGTCTTCATAGAGGGTGTAGACCTTCCGGATGGAGCCGACCCGGACGGCCTTCGCTTCTCCCAGGAGAGCGGCGCGGAGCCCACGGATCTCCCGATCGAGGCGGCGGGCGGCCCGGGAGTCCTGTCGCCGCTGGGCCGCGGTCGCTTCCCGGTGAAGGAGCGTGTTGTTCTCGTCCAGATACCGGAGCAGGTTCCGCACTTCATAGGTCGTCAGCCGATACCGGAGGTCCTTGGTCAGCATCATCATGACGACGTCTTCGAGCTCCTCGGAGACGCGCGGATTGACCTCGCGGACCCACCGGGGGTCCTTGGGGCTCTGGATGAGGGCGACCGAGTCCATGGCGCGGGGGGCCTTGGCCGGGGGATCCCCCGTCAGGAGACGGTAGAAGGTGGCCCCCAGGGAGTAGACATCCGATTTCTCGACCGAGGGCGTCCCGCGGGCCCGCTCGGGATCGAGGTAATAGGGCGTCCCGATGATGACGCCCGTGGC
This sequence comes from Planctomycetota bacterium, assembly GCA_041482015.1. Lineage (GTDB taxonomy): Bacteria > Planctomycetota > MHYJ01 > MHYJ01 > JACPRB01 > JACQFK01. The sequence continues at coordinate 7,413 of JBGPCZ010000175.1, forward strand.
CGTCAGGTGGCCGTCCACGGCCTCGTCGAGCGCCTTGGCGATCCCGAAGTCGGTGAGCTTGACGGCGCCCAGATCGTCCTTGACGAGGATGTTCCCCGGCTTCAGGTCGCGATGAAGGACCCCCTGCTCATGGGCATGGATCAGTCCTTCGAGGGCCTGTCGGATGACGTGCGTCATCTCCGGGATCGAGAATTTCCTGGTCTCGATCGGAACGGCCTCGACATACTCCATGGCGGCGTAGTGAAGCGTCCCCGCCTGGCCGCTCTCGACGACCTTGACGATGTTGGGATGGTTCAGGCGGGAGAGGAACTCGATCTCGCGGACGAACCGTCGGACCACCTCGGGGTTGCGGACGAGGTCCGGATTGAGGATCTTGATGGCGCGCCGGTAGTCCTGGCCGAGTCTCCGGTGGGGGCTGAGCCACTCCATCATCTGGCGGTAGGCCTCGGGCTGGGGCGGGTCCCGCAGGAACTCCTCCGTCCGCTCCCTTGTCCACTCCCGGATGCGAGCCTTGTCCTCGGCGGTCAGAGAGTCCCCCGGGGAGTTCACCCCGACGATTTTCCGGAGATCCTCGCGTTCGCCTTTCAGGAGCTGCGAGGCCAGCTCGGCCGAGGGGATGAGCCAGCCTTCCCAGACCTCTCCCATGCCCCCGGCGGCAATCCGGCGGATGATGACATAGGAACCGAGCGCAGTTTTCCTCGGAATGATCCGGGGTTCCTCGGGCGGAAGAGGGACCGGGACCGGCTCCGTCGCCGGAGCCGGTTCGCCCGCGGGGTTGCCCGCGGCCGGAGTGGGAGTCGATGGGGTCATCGTTCAGCGCATCCTCACTTCCGGAATCGGCCACCTTCCATCGGCCCGAGTGCGGCCAGGTGAGCCTCCCTGATGACAGTCCCCGCCTCGCGGGGATAAGGTCGTGTTCCCCCCGTCAAGCGACGGGTGGGGAACAGGTCTCCTGCCTCCACCCATTCGGACTCCCTCGCAGGGGCGAGAGGGGGTGTTGGATTCATGACTCAAGGATCGGTTCACGCCCCGAGTCGCGGATCGGGTCCCGCAGGGGTGCGGGTTAGATTAATTATAGGGCCAGAAGCGGATCGTGGGGGGAAATGCAGAGCGAATCCTGTCTCGGAATCCATTCGGGCGGCCACCTAGAGGGGAAGCCGAGGTCGCGCCTGGATCGGTCAGGTGCGTGAAGACCGGAGGGGCGGCTGCCTTGAGAAAGGATCCATCCGATGCTTCAACACGTCACGATCACGGTTCTCCTGGCCGCGGTCTGCGGCGCCGGCGGGGAAGGCGGCGTGAAGCCGCCCCAGATCGGCGACTGGCCATGCTGGGCCGGATCCAACGGCAACTGCACATCCGAGGAGAAAGGATTGCTGAGGGAATGGCCCAAGGAGGACCCCAAGGTTCTCTGGAGGATCCCCGTCGCTCCAGGGGCGAATCATCCCTCGGTCGCCCGGGGACGACCTCTGCTACGCCCAGCTCGATGACACCCAGACCCGGGAGACCGTGAAGTGCATCGATGCGAACACCGGGAAGGACACATGGAGCCACAGTTACGAGGTGCCTCCGATCCACCACGTCGGCTGGGGTGAACTCGGCGAAGGCCCGATGATCCAGAAGGGTGTTGTGGCGGTCTCCTTCGGCTTCCTCGCCGCCTGCGGCGATCCGGCCCAAGCGGCGCAGACAAGGAATGAAAAGACGGTTGCGGCCCGTCCGCCCAGCCCGCACGCCCGGGCCGCCTCGCCGGGGCATCCCCGAACCGGATCTCGTGAACGCCGGGCCTTCGCCATCCTTCCGAATCGGTGAAAGGGCGCCCGCCGGCCCGGCGATACACGAAGCATGAGACGGTTTCCCCAGCTTGCGCCATCACCCATGAGTTATACTTCAGTTGCTGTTCTTTCCGAAGACGTGGGGTTCCGGCGCGCCGGGAGTGCTCGCCCGCGGAGGGCACGAACCCCGGATGACTCCCTTTCCCAGAGATTGGAATCCATGTCCGGAGATTTGTTGCGATCGTGATCCGGCCGGCCGGGGGTCGCCGGGAATGACCCAGGGGGGCAGGGGGGAGACCCGAGCCTGGAACGTGGATCCTGGGGTGGTGTTAAGGAGGGAATGTATGGCATCGCTCAGGCCCAAGAAGATCCTTGTTGCGGAGGACAATTCATCGATCCGGAACATCCTCGCCTTTCTCCTCAAGCAGCGAGGCTACGAGGTGACCGAGTCCGGAGACGGGGATGACGCGCTGGAAATGGCCCTCTCGAATCATCCCGACCTCATCCTCCTGGATATCATGATGCCCGGGAAAACGGGCCTGGAGATCTGCTCCATCCTCAAGGGGAATGACGCGACCAAGGGCATCCGCATCGTGATCCTGACCGCGGCTACGAAGGATTCGGGGAAGGACGATGCCCACTGGAAGCGTCTCTCCAACGCGGATGATTTCATCAGCAAGCCCTTCCAGGGCACGGATCTCGTCCATCGGATCGAAAGGCTTCTCGGATCTGGAGTGGAGAAGGAGACGCGGACCCTCCGGACGTCGAACTATGAGATCACGAGCGAGCATGACGAGGCCCAGGATGAATCCCCGTGATCCTCGATCCGGAGTCGGGGTGCGCCGCACTCGACCTCGTCCTGTCCCGCCGGACCCATCCCAAACGGACCTCTCCGCTCGTGGTCCGGACCAGCATGCTGTATCGGCAATGGACAGTCTTTCGCCCCTTGAAGTCCGCCACCGGAGGTTCCGTAGTCTAGGGAACCCATTATTAATGTAACCGTGGGCGTCCCTGGTCGTATATACCTTGGAGTCGAGCCGAGGAGGCCCCTGTGGGAAAGACCGATCGGTATCTGAAACGAGCGGGCGAACCAGGGGGATCGGGGTCAAGGCGCGGCTCCCACGAACCCCGGGAGCTTCAGGTACGCGTCCGCTGCAAGGGAAGGACGGCGGTTGAGGTGCTCGACGATCTGGGCCGTGGGCTCGCAGATGCTTGCGCAAGAGGTCTTGACCCCCTCATCGTGCTCGAGGACTTGGGGCTCCTGGCAGATTCCGTCACCGCGCTCATCAAAGGCCTCTGCCGACTGCTCGTCGGTTACCCCCGAACAGTCTCGTTCTGGGAATCCTCGGGATTTACCGAAGCGTTTCTAAGCGTGATGGATGGGCAGACGAGCCAGGGGGAGGAGCCTCCTCCTCCCGTCCCTCGCACCTAGAACTGTGGGACCCCCGCTCGCGGCCGACCCCGACGACGCCACGAGCCCTTGTCGAAAAGGAGGATCAGCCGGCCGGGGATCCGGGATCGGATCCTGACACGCTCTTCGCGTGAGTCCCCCGTCCGCGGATGGAGGAGTCTGCTAGCGCTGAAGGGACCCGATCGCCTCGCGCATGGCCTGCTTCGTGTCGGCATCCTTCTCGCCTTCGAGCGCCTTGCGAAGGAGCTCCACCGCCTCCGGGTTCCCCCATTGCGCGAGCACCCAGACGCCGGCGCGCCGCACTTCCGGGAGCGGATGGCCGAACAGCGTGGCGATTTCCCGCGGCCCCTCGCGCAGGCCGGGTCGGCCCAGGGTCCAGGCGGCGCTCCAATGGATGCCTTCATCCTGCGACTCCAGGACGCGGGTCACCTCCCGCGCGTAGCCGCCGGGAAGAAAGGTCGAACGGTCGGAGAGCGTGGTGATCCTCCCGGCTCCCCCCTCCGGGGAGGGTGCGGCCGCGGACGCGTCGTCGCGGGCCTTCAGACGGGTATGGGCGGCCGTGGCGCCCAGTCGGACGTCCCGATCCTCATCCTGGAGAAGCCGGCCCACGTCCTCCACGAACGCCTTCGCATTCAGACGCTGCAGGGTCGACACCGCGCTCCAGCGCACCCTCGCGTCCCGGTCCGACAGGAGCTTCGCCACATCCCCGGCCATCCCCTTCGACTCGAGGCGTCCGATCGCGAGGGCCGCATCCGCGCGGATGGCCGGATCCGGGTTGGAAAGGAGCTGCCCCACTTCGGCCGTGAGGGCCTTCCCGTCCAGCTTCACCAGGGCCGAGACGGCGCTCCAGCGCACGAGCGGATCCTTGTCCTGGAGGAGCGCCAGGATCTCCCCGCGATAGGTCTTGGACTCGAACCGCACGAGTGCGGAGACCGCCGCCCAGCGCACCCGCGGGTCCTGGTCCTTGAGGAGGAGGCTGATATCCTGGGCGAGGTACCGGGCGTCGATCTGCCTGAGCGCAAAGACGGCCGAGCAGCGGACTCGAGGCTCACGGTCCGAGAGGAGCGCCGAGAGGCCGCCCTTGAACGCGGTCGCGCCGACCTGCGCGAGCGCAAAGGCCGCGTCGCCCCGGACCCCCGGGTCGGAGTGGGTGAAGAGAGCGGCGATCTCCGATCCCATGTGTTTGGCTTCGAGTTTCCGGAGTGCCGCC
>JBGPCZ010000176.1:0-11795 GCA_041482015.1 Planctomycetota bacterium
ATCCGCCTCCTCCGCCGCCGCCCGCTCTTCGAGGGCGATACGAATCACCTCGCCCACCGTCTGACGAAGCTCGGGATGTCCCGCCGGCTCGCGGTCCTCACGATCTACGCCCTCACCCTCTTCGCGGGACTCTCGGCCGTGCTGCTCTACCACGTCAAGGAGACCGCCGGCGCGATCCTCATCCTCGCCCAGCTGCTGCTCACGTTCGGCGTCATCACGATCCTCGAGGCCGCGGGACGGAATCGTGCCGATGGAGCCTGAGAGCCGCCTCGTCCTGCTCCTCGACCGCCTGGCCTTCTTCCTGGCGGCGCTGGGCGTCGTGATGCGCTGGACGGTCCACGCGGCGACCGCGGGAGAGGGGACGAACCTGTTCGTCCACCTCGTCTTCTGGGTCGCGCTCGCCGCCTGGTTCGCGGGCCGGGCGCTCGTGGGCGGCGCGACGTACCGATTCACCGGCCTCGAGTTCGCCTTCCTCGCGTTCACGATCGTTTCGCTCGTCTCCGTGCTGCGCGCGTCCTACCGTCTTCCCGCGATGGAGCACGCGCTCCGCGACCTCTCCTTTGCGCTCCTCTTCGTCCTCGCCGTGAACGCGCTCGGCGCGCGGACGCTCCTGTCGCTCCTCCTCCCCGCGCTCGCCGCCCTCTCGGTCTACGCGCTCCTCCAGGTCTTCCTCCTCTTCCCGCAAGTCGACGCCTCGAAGCTGCCCGTCGAGATGGCGCGCCGGGCCGGGACGCACGAGCCGTGGGCGACGTTCATCGGCCCCAACCAACTGGCCGGGTTCCTCGCGCTCCTCCTCCCGGTGCTCGCCGGGTACGGTCGGGACTCGCGCGTCCGATGGCCCGCCGGCGTCGCGCTGGGCCTGGGGCTCGTCGCGATCGGGCTCACGGGATCCCTCGGCGCATGGGTGGCGCTCGGCGCGGGCGCCGCAACGTTCGTCGCCCTCGCACTCACGCGGACGCGCGGCCGGCGCACGGTCGTCTTCGCGGGCGGCGTCGCCGCCGCGATCGTCCTCCTCCTGGCCCTTTTGACCCCGCTCCTCCAGGCGGTCGCCCGGAAGAGCTTCTCGATCCACGTCCGGCTCGTCTACTGGCAGGCCGCGAAGAAGATCATCGCGGGCGCTCCGCTCGGGGGCGCGGGTCTCGACAACTACCGCGAGCATTTCACCCAGGCGAAGCCCGAGACTCCGCAGGAGACGGTGCATGCGCACGACGACTACCTCCAGGTGCTCGCGGAGACGGGGGTCTTCGGGTTCGTCGCCTTCGCGGGCCTCCTCGCGCTCGGCCTCAGGAGGGCGCTGGTCCGTGAATCGGGGCCGCCGGATGGAATCGCGGAGCAGCCGCTCCTCGTGTCCGCAGCCGCGGCGGTTGCCGTCGTCATGGCCATCGCCATCGGCGGGACGTACCGGGATCCCTCGGAACTTTTCGCCTGGCTCGTGACGGGGGCCTGCTGGATCGGCGCCCAGGCCCTCTTCCGCCTCGCGGCCCCCGACCCCGCGCTCCCCTGGACCCGCATCGGCGTCGCGGCCGGGCTCGTCGCGATCCTGGTCCACATGATCGTCGAGTTCGACTTCTACGAGCCCGGGGTCGCGATGGCGCTCGTCCTCGCGCTCGCGCTCGCGGCGCTTCTCCGGGGAAACGCGGCGGAGGTCCGGCTGCCCCGGGCGGTCTGCGGCGCGGCCGCCGGGCTCCTCGCGCTCGTCGCCCTCCCGCTCCTCCTCTGGGTCGTCCCGCGGATGACGGCCGCCGACGGCGAGAGGGAGGCGGCCCGGCGTGGAACGCCCGACGCCTGGCGCGTCGCGGCCGCGGCCGTCGAGCACAATCCCTTCAGCGCCGAGGGGCACGAGCTCGAGGCCCACTTCAAGTTCCTCGAATGGACGCTCCTCCGGCCGCGGGCGCTGAGGGAGGAATCCGTCCGACTCGAGTGCATGCAGGACGAGGAGCTGGCGCTGCACTCGCTCGACAACGCGATCGCCCTCCGGCCGCTCTCCTCTCCACTCCACGAGCGGAAGGCCTCGTACCATCGATTCTTCCGGGGGCTCTACCTCGACCTCCTGAAGGGCTCGGGGACCCGGAATTCGATGTACGAGGGCAGATCGCAGGACCATCTCCGCATGGCGCTGCTGCACGAGGAGAAGGCGGTCGAGCTCTACCCGAGCTACGGACCGGTCCGCTACTCCCTCGCCCGGCTGCTCGACGAGGACGGCCGGCGTGCCGAGGCGTGGGAGCAGTACCGCGAGGCGATGCGCCTCAACGGCCTGGTCGAGCGCGAACAGTGGAGCACGGACCGGATGAGGCTGACCCCGCTCGCGCGGGCCCGCTGCCACGTGAGGCTGGGCGAGCGGGCGCTGGCGGTCGCCCTCCTCGCCGCCTCCCCGCAGCCCACCGTCGAGGATCTCGCCGTGGAGTTCGACGACCTCATGCGACCCGTGATCGAGGAGGCATGGAAGGATATACTGGCGCCCGGCAAGCCAAAGGGAGACAAGTGACGGCCGCCACGAAGGTCGAATACGAGCTGGTCGCCGGCATCGAGACCCACGTCCAGCTCAAGACGAGGACGAAGCTCTTCTGCTCGTGCGCGATCCAGTTCGGCGCGCCGCCCAACACGATCGTCTGCCCCGTCTGCATGGGCCACCCGGGATCGCTCCCCGTGCTCAACCGGACCGCCTTCGAGCTCGGCCTCCGCGCGGCGCTCGCGCTCAATTGCGAGATCGCGCCCTTCACCAAGTTCGACCGGAAGAACTACTTCTATCCCGACCTCCCGAAGAACTACCAGATCTCGCAGTACGACCTCCCGTTCTCGCACGACGGGTGGATCGAGATCGAGAGCGGGAAGAAAGTCGGGATCCTCCGAGCGCACCTCGAGGAGGACGCCGGGAAGCTGATCCACGAGGAGCAGGGCGGCCGGAGCTTCGTCGACCTGAACCGCACGGGCGTGCCGCTTGTCGAGATCGTCACGAGGCCGGACCTCCGCTCGTCCGACGAGGCCTACCAGTACATGACGGCGCTCCGGACGATCCTCCAGTACGCCGGCGTCTCGGACTGCGACATGGAGAAGGGCGAGCTCCGCTGCGACGTCAACGTCTCGGTCCGTCCCAAGGGGACGGAGCCGTTCGGCGTGAAGGTCGAGGTGAAGAACCTGAACTCCTTCAAGAACGCGAAGGCGGCGCTGGAATACGAGGCCGGGCGACAGATCAAGACGATCGAGGCGGGCGGCAAGATCTCGCAGGAGACGCGGCTCTGGGACGCCGAGAAGGGCGTGACGCGCGTCATGCGCTCGAAGGAGAACGAGAACGACTACCGCTACTTCCCCGAGCCCGACCTGCCGCCCATCAAGGTCGACGCGGCGTGGGTGGCGCGGGTCAGGGCCTCGATTCCCGAGCTCCCGGCGGCCAAGCGGATCCGGTTCGCGCAGCAGTACGGCCTTTCGGACTACGACGCGAAGGTGCTCTCGTTCGACCGCGGGATGGCGGACTTCTTCGAAGAGGCGGCGAAGCTCTCGGGGAAGCCGAAGCCCGTCGCGAACTGGCTGGTGAACGAGCTCAACAAGATCCTGAACGAGAAGAAGCTCGAGATGGCGCAGGTGAAGGCGACGCCCCAGGCGGTAGTCGACCTAATTGGAATGATCGAATGTGGAAAGCTAACTACCTCCAGCGCAAAGGAAGTTTTCTTCGACATGGTCTACGATGGCTTTGCTCCCTTAGCCATCGTGGAAAGGAAGGGACTAAATAAAGTGTCCGACCCGGCCGCGCTCGAGGAGGCTGCGAAGGCGGCGATCGCGGCGAACCCGAAGTCCGTGGCCGATTTCAAGGCGGGCAAGGAGGCGGCGTTCAAGTCGCTGATCGGAGGCGTGATGAAGCACACGAAGGGCCGCGCCGATCCGAAGCTCGCGGAGGAGGTCCTACGAAAGCTCCTCTCCTGACCCTCTTCCTGTCTTCTCTGATCTCTTCATCTCCTCTCATCTCTTTGTCTCCCTTCGTTCAGGAGGCCGACCTCCTGAAGAAACTGGGCGGCGAGGACGAAAAGGAGCAGTCGGAGGCGGCGGACGCGCTCGTCAAGAAGGGCAGCTCCGCGCGGGCGGCGGTCGCGAAGGCGTGGGACAAGGCGGCCGCCGACAAGAAGCCCCGCTACGAGGACGTGCTCCTCCGGATCGACGCGGGGACCGACCAGACGTCCGTCTCCCTGGGCCAGTTCAGCATCCAGGTCCAGGACGCCGCCTTCGTGCAGGAGCTGGACAAGGAGGGCAAGGCCCAGCTCCGGCTCAAGGTGGTCTTCGAAGGCTCGACGATCGGGGACAACGCCGTCACGGTGACGCTCTCGAAGTCGACGTTCCAGATGGCAAAGGACAAGATGTCGCTGCTGGTTTTCGGCTCCAAGGGCGAGGCGTTCTCGCGCAAGTTCGACCCGATGATTCCAAAGATGTTCGAATACGTCGCGATCCTCCCCCCGCGCTGGCCGCCCGGCACGCGCGGCGTGGTGGTCTTCGAGGTCGAGGTCGCCGGCAAGAAGCACACGCTCCGGTCGAAGATCGCGACGATCCAGAAGAAGGAGTAGCGCCTACCCCGTCATCGGCCCCTTTGCTCCCGGATGATGCCCCTGCAGTTCGGCGTCCCGCAGTTGCATTTCATCTCCCAGGTGTCGTTGTACATCGTCGCCGAGTAGTCGTAGGTGAGTTCCTCCCCGGCACCAATGTCCCGGAGGGCGACGATCGTGATTTCCGGAGGGGCGACCCTGATCGCGCAGTTGGGATCGCACGAGTGATTGATGAAATCCGGCGGCTCGTTTGGGCCGTCGTCGGGACCGATGTAGAGATTCTCGCCCACCTGGAGATAGTCGTCTTCGATGCAGGGCACGGGAAGCTGGTCCTTCGTGTACCGCGCGCATCCGGACCAGTCCCACACGAGGTCTCCGCGGGTGAACGGAACCCTGGCGAAGGCTCCCATCCCGTTCCGTGAAGGGTGGACTTCCAGGTTCGTCAAGGCCATGGTTCACGCTCCATCTTTTCGGGATTCAGGAGCGGCCCTTCTGCGCGACCCAGAAGTGCCGCGGGTAGTTCAGGTCCAGGAAGCGGGTTTTCACGACCTTCAATCCGGATTCCGCAAGCAGGGCCCGCACCTGCCCGGGGGTCCGGTTCACCAGATCGCTGGTTTCGGCGCGGAGCCTGTCGCGATCCAGGACCCAAAGGTGATAGCGGCGCAGCACGTTCCCTTTGAGCTCGCTGTGCGAAACATGGACGAGGTCATCCCCGAGCTTCACGGCCTCCGTGGGAGCCACGATGACCTTCGTGAAGTCGAAGAAATCGAACATGAAGATCCCGCCGGGGGTGAGCGCCCCGCGGATCCTGTCCAGGGTGCGCCGGAGATCCCGCCGGGGGAACGGGAGGTTGAGCCAGCCGAGGCTGACGATCCCGTCGTACCTTGCCCTCGCCGGCAACGCGAGCGGCGCATGCACCGGGGAGACATGGAGCGTCGAGGCGACGCCGGCCTTTCGAAGCTGCGCGTCCGCAAGCCGCTTGAGGTCCGGGGTGAACTGGACCCCGTCCATCCTGATGCCGAGACGGGAGATGTATTCGATGCATCCCCCGGTCATGGCGCCGATGTCGAGGGTGTTCGTGCAGCCGTACTCCCGGAACCACCCGCCCATGAGCTTGAGCTGCTTCGGAAAATCGACGTAGAATCCCCGGTCAAACTCCTTGTAGTGCCGCGCGAAGGGAAGCCGGTACGGGATGTCCAGGAAGCCTTTCATTTAATTTCACCCGACTTATCCCGCCGCTTCGCCACCGCGAGCGCGACGCAGCCGCCGAGAGTGACGAAGCGGGGCCGGCCGAATTCCGGCGGCAGCCGGAGCTCGCTCCGTTTCATGAATCGAACCCCCTGGAGCGCCTCGTCGAGCTGCATCGCGAAGAGGACCGCTTCCCACGTTCCGGACGTGACGCGCTCGGGCATGAACCCCTCGAGGACGAGCAGGAATCCCCCGGGCCGGAGCACGCGGGCGCAGTTGGCCAGCGTTCGTTTGCGATCGGTGAGAAGAAGGACTTCGCCCAGGTAGACGATGTCCGCGCCGGCGGTCTTCCCGGCCGTCTCGGCGTATCCCCGGGGGGCGCCGGTGTCCGGGTCGGGATCGACTCCCCGGAAGGTCGAGCGGGGGAACTCCCGGCGCATCAGGTCGAGCCACTTCCCCGTCCCGCAGCCCAGTTCCAGGACGTCGCAGCCGCGCTCCATCCGGGAGCGGACGTCGCGGGGCAGGCGGCGGAGGAACATGACGTGATCCCAGTGGGTCGCCTCTTCAATGGATTCGTTGCGGCGCGGGCGCGACAGGGGGGAGAGCGTCCGTCCCTTCCCGAAGAGCGCGCCCATGGCGTCGTAGTCGAGGGAGCGGAGGGCGCCGAACATGAGATGTCCGGCGAGGTAGTCGGGATGGCGGCGGTCGAGGAGGAGCGACGGGACGCCCGGGGCCGGCACGAGCCGCCCGTGCTTCCTCGCGATCAGGCCCAGCGCCCGGGCGGCGTCGCGCCAGAGGCGGACGGCTTCGTTGGCCGGGCGACGATGGAGGCCGTCGAACAAGCCGTGGCGCCGGCCGAGCGTGATGACCCAGACGCGCCAGAACCCGACTCCGTCGCGCCAGAGGGTGTCGAAATCCACCGCGACACTCTATCGGAAGGAGTCCGCGGGACAAAGATCGGGTTGATTCACGCCGGTCCGTCCCCCGCCTCGACGACGAGCGCGGCGATGTCGCGGTGAAGCGCGGTGCGCCGGATCTTCAAGTGGTCCGCCAGCGACGCCCGCGTGCGAAGCAGCAGGTAGGCCCGCGCCTCCCCGGAGAACGACTCCCACACCTCCAGCACCCGGAGCGCAACGTACGCGGTCAGCGGGGCCGTCAGCGCCGCCGCCGCCGCGAGCCTCCCGCCCAGGAAGATCCAGGCCAGCGCCACTTCCACCGCCCAGAAGGCCGGGTACATCACCAGCCCCGCGAAGAACTTGTACGTCGAGACCTCGTCCCGGTCCGGCGGCTTTCGCGCCAGGCGGCCGCAGATCCAGTAAGGCGCGCCGCTCGCCAGCAGGCCGACCAGCGCCAGCGGCAGCCCGACGAGCAGCACCCCGAGGCATCGAACCGCGAACGCCAGCACCCGGAGGACGGGATACGACGAGGCCACCTGCCGGTCGCGCAGCCGGGCCAGGTCGAGCAGCTTTCCATAGGCCCGCACGTCCCGCTCCACCTTCGCGATCCTCGCCGGCTGCTTCTCCTTGAGCGTGCGGTAGCCGGCCGCGAACGCCCGCTCCGTCGCCGTGAGGTCGGCGAGCGTCGACCCCTCCGGAACCTCGAGCTGCGGCGCCGAAAAGATCGAGGAGACGAGGCTCATGAGGCGGACCTGGTCCCACGATTCGAAGTCCGGCCCGACGCCCCGGAGCGCCTCGCCGATCCGCGCCGTCAGGTCCCGCACCGCCTGGGGCGGGTCCGCCGCCGACCGCGCCGCCTCCGGCGCGGGATCGAGCGGCTCGCCGATCGACACGAGCGCGCGCGACCGGAAGACGTCCTTGTGGTCGTAATGCAGCCCGACCGGCACGATCCGGAGCGCGGTCGCCCCGCCGGCCGTCACCGCGTCGATCGCCATGCGGGCCGCGCCGGTCTTCGGCTCCAGCAGGTGCGGCGCGTCGTGCGTCTCCCCTTCCGGGAAGAGGCCGACCGCCCCGCCGCGCACCAGCTCGTCGCGCACCGCCGAGAACATCTTCGCGTTGTCCGACGGGACGCTGTCCTGCTTGCGCTGGACCGGCAGCACCCCCGCGAGCTTGACGAAGTGTTTCAGCAGCGGGTCCTTCCAGAGGCTGCTCGCGGCGAGGAACCGCGCGTGGACCGGGAGGTAGCCCAGCAGCAGGAGCGCATCCAGCATCGCATTATGATGGTTCGCGACGATGATGGCCGGAGCGCCGCGCGGAAAGCGGTCGCCCCCCTCCACCTCGATCGATCCGAAGTAGAGCCGCATCATCGTGCGGCTGAACCACGCGACCAGGACGTCGAGGATCCGCCGCATCACCGCCCCAGGACCGCCGCGACCGCGCTCCTCACGAAGGAGTCGCACGGCGGGGCCAGCACGGCGCCCATCGACGAGGCGAAGAGCGCCGCGAAGACCGCGGCGAACACGTCCATCGTGTAGTGCGCGCGCAGGACGAGGACCGTGACGGCCTCGAGGCACGCGACGGTGACGGCCACGCCGGTGAGCCACGGGATGCCGAGCCGGGCGACCTCGCACGCGCCGTAGACCGCGATCGCCGTGTGGCCGGAGAAGAAAAGATCCGTCGCCACGCCGTAGGTCACGAGGAGCGAGGGGAACGGCGGGCGGTGCCAGATCATGCCGGGGGGCTCGGGCAGCGAGACGACGGCCTGGCAGGCCTGGCGGAGGATGAAGACGATGAGGATCCCGACGAACGGCCGGAGGCTCGGACCGAACAGGGTCATCGCGATCACGTAGATGCCGAGCACGTCGATCAGCGCGGAGGTGGAGATGAGGACGCCGTTCGACCATCCGCGTCGGCTGTTGAGCCAGCCGTTGAGCCGCGCGGTCATGGCGTGGATCCCGTCGTCGATGACGCCCGCGGGTGGCTTCCGCTGCCCGATCAACCGCTGGCTCCAGAACCAGCCGCCGAGCGCGAGGGCGACCACGATCGAACGTCCCACGACTTCACCGGTGTGCACGCTCATCGGTGGCCCTCTCCCGGAGTCGCGCCCGCGCCCGAAGGTGACGTCCTACTTCGGCGGCGCCAGCGCCTCGGCGGCCTTGACCGCGGCGTCCAGCCAGCCCTTGTCGACCTCGCCGACGATCCGGATCTTGTCGATGAGGACCGAGTTGTCCGGGATAAGCATGCCCACGCGGCCGTCGTTGAAGAGCGGGTTGTCCGCCTCGATCGAGCCGCGGTTGATGGAGCAACGGACCTTCGTGCCGACGCGTTCGATCCTGGCGACGGACGCCAGGTCTTTCGTGATGTCGAAGTCCTTGCCGCCCTGGGCTAGGATCGAGTTGAGGAGCTGCGGACCCACCTGGAGCGGAAGCTTGAAGATGGCGTCGATCTGACCGGCGCCGGGGATGTCCAGATCGGCGAGCGCAACGTACCCCGCCTTGTCGCCCTGGGCGTGGACCAGGAAGCCCAGCGACTTCTGGCCCTCGGACTTGAAGTTGATCTCGCAGAGCACGTCGCCCTTCATCGGGATGACGCTGAGCCACATCCCGCTCCCGCCGACGCGGACGCCTCCCGACGGCCCCCGCGTGGCGACGAGCTGGCCGCCGAACGCGCCGGGCACCGTCTGGAACGCCTGGACCTCGCGGTCCTCCTTGAACGAGTACGTGAGGTCGTACCGGCCCTTCCCCAGGTCGCGCACGTCGGCGCCGCTGAAGACGTCCTTCAGGTTCGCCTTGACGGCCGCCTTCGGCGACCCGCTGCCGCCGCCGCCCGAGCCGGTCAGCTTGAGCGTGTCCTCCAGGATCTGCGTCCGGCTCTTCTCGCCCGTCGAGAGCTTCACCGGGTTCTTCATGTAGGCCGTGTTGCCGAACTTCTCGAGGCACTCCTTGAACTTCCGGATCGCGCCCGCCTCGTCCTTCTTCTTCCAGAGCGCGTGGCCCTCCTCGTACAGGCGCTGCGCGTCGCCCTCCGCCGCGGAGGAGACCGTCCCCTTGAGCCCCTCCTCGAACCGCTCCAGCCCCGCGCGCTGCTCCGGCGTCAGCTTCTCGTACCACGCCTTCGCCGAGGGCAGCCGGCCCCCGTAGTGGCAGACGAAGAACGCCTTGAGCGCGAAGGCCGGATCGTTCGACGCGGAGGGCGCGCGCTTCGCCAGCGCGACGAGATCGTCCTCGCCGATCGCGGGCTCCTTTTTAGGCGTGCCCGCGAGGTTGGTCGTCCCCTTCCCGCCGCCGAGCGCGACGGCGAAGGTCACGCCGTCGCCCGGCTTCCGCGCGAGCGCGGCGACCGAGAGGGCGTCCTTGAGCGACGCGGTGTAGCCCGCCTTGAACTTGTTCGGGTCGGCGCTCGCGACCCTCGCGCCGTCGACCGCCTGCTCGACCAGGTCCTCGACGAGCGCCGCGGTCCGGAGGTCGAAATAGAGGTCCCGCGCCGCCTCGGTGAGGCCGGGTCGCTGCGAGAACTTCCACGCCTCCTCGGCCAGCTGCGCCAGCTTCCGCGTATCGACGGTCGTGACGCGCATCGGGTCGACGAACGACTTGAGGAGCGCCATGTCCATGCCGGGCGCGGGGAGCAGGTAGGTCTGGAGCGCCGCGGTGTCCTTCGCGGTGTAGATGATGTTCAGCTGGCGGCGGGCGCCGAGGATGTCCCGCTGGCGCATCGCCTCCTCGAACTTCGGCTTGAACCCGGTCGCGTACAACGAATTCGCCTGGGTGAGAGCGCCCTTGGAGAAATCCTCGTACGCCTCCCGGAGCTTCTTCGCAAACCCGTCGATCGAGGCGACCGCGGACTCGTTCCCCGTGTGGGCCACGCGCAGCTTCGCCGCGCGCGCCTGCGCCAGCTTGATCCTCTCGGGCGTCGGCACCGACCCCACGATGTCGCTGAGGTCGCGCTCGAAATACCGCTGGCGCGCCGCCTCGAGGTCCCCCTTCTGGCGAGGGAGGAGCGAGGCGGCCATGATATCGAGCGACGTGTAGGCCTTGTCGCGCGTGGCGGGGTTTCCGAACTCGCGCTCGGCGTTCTCCTTGCCGTCGAGCCATGCCTGGTCGGCGGAGGACTCGATCCTCGCGAGGCGGTCCTCGAGCTGGGTGGTCGCGCGGGTCTTCTCCTGCCGGCCCTCGCCCAGGTACTTGTAGACGTCCTGGAACGTGGAGAGCTCGGCGACGGCCTGGGTGAGCTGGCCGGAGCCCAGGTTCTGGTCCGCCCTCTGGCGGATGGGGTCCCAGACCTTGTCCGTGATGAACTTGTTGGCCTTCTCGATGTAGGTCCCCTGCTCCTCGTGCCACGCGTCGAGGGCGCCGAAGTTGGAGTCCGCCTTGTATTGCTCGAGCTTCTTGAGGATCTGGCCGTACGGCGCGGTGAAGCGCTCGGGCGTCGACGCCGTCATCTGCTTCTCGGCCCACGACCGGAACTCCAGGATCTCCTTCCTCACCTTCTCCGCCGAGTCGGGCGAGGTCGAGGGACCGGTCGAGGGGTTGTTCTTCACCAGGGTCGGATCGGTCTTCGGGCCCGTCGTCGGCGGCGGGTGGGAATCGCCTCCCCCGCCCCGGAAGACGAGCACCGCGACCACGACGGCGGCCGCCACGCCGAGGCCGGCGAGGAGCGGCGTCTTCGAGGCCTGGGCCTTCGAGCCCATCCGCCCCTCGGGCCTGATGGACGAGGGGCGGACGTGTCGCTCGGTCGAGGGGCGGACCACCGCGCTCGTCGAGCGCGGTGGGGCGGAGGTCGTGGCGGGGGCGACGCTCCCGCCGCGAAGAACATTCTCCATTTCGGACAGGAGCGTCTCGGGATCCTGGTGACGGTCCTCCCGGCGCTTCTGCATCATCTTCATCACGAGGTTGCTGAATCCCTCGGTGAGCGACGCCAGCCGCTTCTTGGGCGGGTCGGGATACTCGGTGACGTGCTTCGTCATGACCACCATCGGGTTCGCGCCCGTGAAGGGCGTCGTGCCCGTCGACATGTGGTAGAGCGACGCCCCGAGCG
Source organism: Planctomycetota bacterium (assembly GCA_041482015.1). Classification (GTDB taxonomy): domain Bacteria; phylum Planctomycetota; class MHYJ01; order MHYJ01; family JACPRB01; genus JACQFK01. Next base: position 11,648 of record JBGPCZ010000176.1, read on the forward strand.
AGTAAATGTCGGTGCGGATGTCGATCTTGTCCTCGCCGCGCGCCTGCTCGGGCGAGATGTAGTTCGGCGTGCCGACGCTCGTGCCGTCCATCGTCACGTCGGCGTCGCCCTTGGTCTGCTTCGCGAGGCCCAGGTCGCAGAGCTTCGC
>JBGPCZ010000177.1:0-11668 GCA_041482015.1 Planctomycetota bacterium
GGTACGTCCTACTCTCGGCCGGAAAGGGACTGACCTCGGCGCTCTCCAATCTGGGTCAAGGCCTGGCGAACACGACGGGGATCGTCACTTCACTGACCGACTCGGCCTCGAAGATCGTCGCCGGCGCAACCAACGCAGCTACTGACGCCGTCGGGGGGATCCAGAACTCTGGCCGCAATTTTCACGACCTCTTGACCGGCAACACACCAAACGCCGTGCCCGACCCCGGCTTCGGCCCCGACCCTTACGGCCCGCCGATCTCTCCCCCGCTTGAGCCCCCACCCCGCGAGATGCAGTCGGGAGATCCGGGCTACTGGAATCCAGACCAGTGGTAGGCTATAATCCTCCGTGCAGCACGCGGAGGATTTGTGAAAGAGTGGATTAAGAAGACCCTCGCACTCATCGGCTTCCTGGCGATCGGCTACCTGGTCTACCTCGCCCTCATGAACATCACCTCGAGGCATTGAGGGGATTCCGCCTTGACACCTGCGGCTCGAGTGGTACACTCCATCCGTGCAGCAGCTCAATGTGACCCCGAAAAATCACCCCGGTCTTGTGGTGCATCCCCCGCGGGCTGCTGCACAGCCACTTGATCGGGGTATAATTTTGCCCCACCTCCCTCCCCTCTTCGCATGAAGACCCGGCGACGCGTCCGATAACAGTCCGCTCCCCGTCGGGGAGAGTGACTGTTATGTTGCGTCACGGGTCCGAGCGAAGAGGGAGGTAGGCGGGCCGGGAGGCTCGCGTGAAAGTCACCAGAGGCTGGCGCTTCTTCAACTGGCAGACCGACAACATCGCTGAGCTGCAGGCGAACGTCGTCGACCCCACCCCGTCGGGCAGAATTGTCAGCGCCGCGGATCCGTTCTGCATCTGGCCGGATCCCCGCAAGGTCACCCCTGCCTGGAAAAAGTTCGCGGGCTCGCTCAAGCTCTGCTCGACCGGCTTCCACGCGGCCCTCACCCCCTACGGCGCGCTCCATCACGCCCAGGGCGAGCTGCTCGGCCAGGTCGAGATGCGCGGGCAGTTCGTCCAGGCGGAAGATCCCCCCAAGCTCTGCGTGGAGCAGCTCCGCCTGGTCCGGGTCTACGACGCCCAGTGGCTCCGAGCGCTGACCGCGCTGGCAGCCGGCCAGGCGCTGCCGATCTTCGAGCGGCTGGTCCCTGGTGACACCCGCCCCCGAGATGCCATCAAGGCCGCGATCGCTTCGCTGCGCGGCCAGCGCGGCGCCCAGGAAGCATTGAGCGCGGCGGAGAGCGCGGCGGAGAGCGCGGCGAGGAGCGCGGCGAGGAGCGCGGCGAGGAGCGCGGCGTGGAGCGCGGCGGAGAGCGCGGCGAGGAGCGCGGCGTGGAGCGCGGCGAGGAGCGCGGCGTGGAGCGCGGCGTGGAGCGCGGCGAGGAGCGCGGCGTGGAGCGCGGCGGAGAGCGCGGCGAGGAGCGCGGCGGAGAGCGCGGCGAGGAGCGCGGCGGAGAGCGCGGCGGAGAGCGCGGCGAGGAGCGCGGCGGAGAGCGCGGCGAGGAGCGCGGCGAGGAGCGCGGCGAGGAGCGCTTCCCTCGCGCAGTTCGACGTTCTCGCGGGCCGCCTCCTCGAGCGGAGGACGCTCGAGGAGGCGGCCGAAGAAGTCCAGCATCAGCTCGAGGCCTCCATCGCTCTCGCGGCCAGGTCGGCCGAGGCGGTGAAGTCTTGATCCACGACATCCCCGATGGAATCTGGATCGTCGCGATCGGCCTGGGCGTCGCCGCCGCGGCGCTCGGGATCCAGTGGCTCCGGATCCGGAGGGACCGATGAAGACCTTCCACCCCTGCCTGGTCTGGGTCCGCTTCGGCTGGAACGGCGCCCGTCAGCTCGCGCACGTCGACCACGTCATCAAGGCCACGGGCGACCTGGCCGTCCACAAGTGGCGCGACCGGTCCCGGCGCTGGACCGGGTACCTTCTCGAGAGCCCCGTCGACGTGATCTCCGACGTCGTCGACCTGGTCGACCCCGTCGTCCAGCGCGCGATCCGCGGCGCCGAGAACGGCCGGCCGCCCTGCCATCACCATCACCACTTCCTCCCGCAAGTGAAGCGGGCCGCGTCTAATGCCCCGCTGGCCGGGGTTGGAGGTGCAGTTTGACGTACTCCGATCTCATCGTCTGGATCGAGGCCCAGTTCCCCGGCGCCGACTACAACGTCTCGGTCTCCGTCGAGCGCAAAGGCTCGATCGGCATGAAGCGCGCGATCTGGACCGCCTTCGTCTGGCCGCCCCACCGGACGATCCGCGTCGACGGCCAGAACGCCGAGCAGGTCCGCTACATGCTCGAGGCCGAGCTGCCCCACGACGCCGTCCACCTCGAGCGGATCGACCCCGAGAAGGTCTCCGCATGAAGAAAATCTATTTCCCCCTATCTCCAGCCGGCGCCGTCGTCCGAGCTCCACGCGGCGCCGGCGAATCTTGGTTCCCTCCCTGGGCCCCCGGACGGGCCCAGGGCCCGGCGTGGGGTGAACACAATCCTTCACTCCCCGCCTGGTCCTGGAGGGGGGTTCATGCTGGCGCTGGTGATTGCGGGGAACGACACCCGCTCGATCCTCGTGAGCGATCGCGGGGAGCGGGAGATCCGGGCCTTCCTCCGGAGGCACGGCATCCCCCGCTCCCGCCGGGAGTTCCAGGATCTCGCCCCCCTGCGCCCCTACTGGGAGAAGGCCGCCTTCTGCGAGCTCCGCGGCGACGCCCACCTCCTCGCCCGCCACCACGTCCCGCGCCGGATCGTCTTCGGCGCCCTCGCGCAATACTCCCTCAACATGTGCTCCCTCCAGGCGCTTTTCCACGCCGGCAAGTCACCGCTGCTCACGGGGATCCCCGCGGGCGCCGGTGAAGTGCTTGAGTCGTACCCTGAGAAATCTCGGAAGGGCCCCAGGGGGAGAGGGGACTGTTGAAATGCCAGTCCACGGCCGCGCTGATCTGGAGGCGATCCCCGATGCGGGGTCGCGCTGTCCAACGTCCAGACACAGCGGCAGCGCCCCGGCCTGCGAGCGGATTGGACGTCGGACGGCCTCCGGGTCGTCCCGTCCCATTTGCGAGCGGCTGGGGGCGTCCTTCGTGCCCTGCCTGACGTCCCGCCATGGCGCAGGTGGTTCCACCCTCGGGCCCGATTTTCCAGGTCCAGGTAGGCAGCCCAAACCCTTCTGAAGCCTCCGCTCCGCTCCTCCTAGAACGCTCTAGGATCTGCTGCGCCGGTGGCGAGATGGGAGAAGACTGCTATGCCTTAAGGAGGGGGTCTAGGGGGGGATAAATTTCCTGTTTTGTCTTTTGGGATAGCGTTGTTTTAACACTTGACCCGGGGACCCGCGGGGGGGTACCCTCTGGGGCAAGAGCTCGGAGAAAGGTCCCGGGCTCTCATGTCGATCGAACGCCTCCTCCACCTGTACTATACCCTCCCCGCGGGGTCGCGTCTCGCGATCCTGGTGGCCGCGATCTCCGCGCTCCTGGTGCTCCTTCCGAAGGCCTGGCGGAAGCTCCGCGCCTGGCGCCGGGGGAAAGCCGACGAGTCGGCCGCGCTCTGCCCCCACGGAAAATACCGATGGCGCCACTGCTCCGAATGCGCGGCGGCCTTCGTCCTCGGGGTGGAGGCCGAGCGCCTCGAGGGAAAGCGCTCCCGACCCGAACCCCCGCCCGGCCCGCCCGCCGAGCGATTCATCCGGCAGCTCACGCCCCCGGAGACCGAAGGCCTCGGCGCCGCGGGCGCCGGCCGCCAGGTGATCGGCGCGCTGACCCGCGCGTTGAAGGAGCTCGCTCCGGACCAGTGCGTCCAGATCGACGAGCAGGCCTACTACGGGCGCGGCGTCCTCTTCGTCCGCGTCGCGAACGTGGGCCAGTGGGAAGCCCCCGAGGCGATCGACATCCTCGGCATGTGCCGCGCGAAGCTGCGGCTCCCGGGCCGCTCGGCGGCCGAGCTCGAGGAAGATCTCTCGAGACACCGACGGAGCCTGGCGTGGTAACGGAGCTGGAGCTGATGGCCGCCCTGAGTTTTTGCCCCATGTGGATCCGGAAGCTCGTCGCCTGGACGCTGCTCGCGCCGATCGTCGCCTTCGGCCTGGTCGGATTCGTTCTGGGCTTCATCTGGCTCGGCCTCAAAACGGGCGCGCGCTTCTCTCGGGATTTCATGGACAACGCCTGGATGTGGGCTTACCCGCCGAAGCCCGCGGCCTATGCCTGCGACTCTGCCGAGACCGCCTTCCCCGACCCGCAGCCCGGGCAAATCGACGAGGGGCCCAGTGGAAATTAAGCGCGCGTCCTACTGCTACTGGGCGAACATCGACGGGCACGACGAAAACAATTGTCGCCAGTGCGAGCTCCTGGAGCGGCTCTTCTTCCGGATCCGCGGCCTCGCGCTCCAGAGCTGCGCGGTCTACCAGGGCGAGACGCTCCACCGGACGGAGGCCGAAGTCTCCAAAGACATCCAGAACGCGATCAACTCGGTGGAGTTCAAATGAAGATCTCCGTCATCATCCCGTACCGCGATCGCCCGGAGGCGCTCTCCCGGACGCTCGCGTCGATCCGGGCCTATTGGCCCGCCGGGGAGATCATCGTCGTCGACGACGACTCGGAGCTCCCGGTCGGCCCGCAGATCTGCCGGCAGTTCCGGGCCTGGCACTACAAGCTCCCGCCCGCCGGCCGCGGGCCCTTCCGGCTCTCCCACGCCCGGAACATGGGCGCGGCGCTGTCCTCGGGCGATCTGCTCTTTTTCAACGACGTCGACATCGTCCACGAAGGCCCGGCGCTCGACCGGATCTCCGACCAGGCCGAGCAGACGAAGACCTACGCGCTCATCCTCCCCGAGCTGCACTTCTTCGAGGGCGGCCAGGTCCAGGCCTCGAGGAAGCGGATCTTCGGGCGCCTGGGCCCCGGCGACTGGATCGCCTCCCAGGAGTGGCTCTTCGCGTGGATGGGCTGGGCGGCCGTGCCGCGCGAGATCTTCGGCGCCGTCGGCGGCTTCGACCAGGCCTACTGGGGCCACGCCTGCGAAGATATGGACTTCGGCTACCGCGCCGCGAAGGTCGGATTCAAATTCATCTACACGAAAAAAGCCCTCGGCGTCCACTGGCCCCACCCGGACCAGCCCTTGAAAGTCGAGAGCGGGATCCACGCCCACGAGCTCTTCGAGAAGAAGCACGGCTTCCCCCTGCCCTTCGAGCTGATCGACGACACCGGCGAGATAGTCGACCTGCGATATTTGAGGAAAGCATGACCAGAAACAAAAACACGGAAGGCACCGGCGACCGGGGCGCGCTCCCGGAGTCGATCGTCGGGAAGATCATGAAGCAGGAGCGCAAGCAGAAGGAGCTCGACCTGCGCCTGGCGAAGCTCGAGAAGGGCAAGGCCGCGGCGGCGCCCGCTCCGGATCCGGAGCCGGCACCCGCTCCCGCCCCGGTCGAAAAGAAAGACGACCCGCCGCCGCCCGAAACGTCGAAGTGGGGCGGCGGCTTCAAAAAGCGTTAGGAGACTCCCATGCCCTCGCTCGAAGAATCCCTCGCGAAGCAAGGCGTCGCGACGAAAGCCCCGGAGGCCGCTGCACCCGCGGCCCCTCCCCCACTCTCGGCTCCCGCGCCGGCGCAGGCGCCCTCCCCGCCTGCGCCGGCCGCGGAGTCGGCGGAGCTCAGCCGCGCCGCGAAGGCGGAGGTCGTGCTCGACTTCGCGAGCGATCTTTCGATGGAAGTGATCCAGGCGGTCACGACCTCCCAGGGGGTTGAGTGGTCCGACACCCTGGAGAACTTCTCGAAGCTCTCCGCAGTTGAGCGGCGCCGGATGAGCCGCTTCGCCCCGGCCGCGTACCCCTATGTGGAGCTGGTGGAGAGCAAGCTCGAGGCCTACCCGAAGCTCGGCCTCGCGCTCTTCGGTCTCGCGCTCGCCATGTCCTTCACCGGGAAGCTGAAGAAGATCACGTCGGAAATCGCCGCCGCGAAGGCCGCGAACGGCGAGGCGCCGGCGCCGCCGATCGCGGCGATCCCTCCCCCGCCCGGCGCGCCGAAAGCGCCCGCCGCGCCCGCCCAGGAGCTCCGCGGCGTCCCGCCGCGCAAGGACAATCCGATCGCGCTCGCCGGTCTCAAAATCTAGGAGGACCCGATGCCCATCATCCTCGGCCAGAAGGACGCGAAGTGTCCAGTCTGCGGCGGGACCGTCTTCACCCAGGTCCCCACCGGCAAGGTGACCTTTCTCGTCCGCGGCTCGGATGTCCAGATCGACTTCAAGCAGAAGGGCCTGGCGTTCCTCTGCGCCACCGTCGACTGCAACCTCCGGACCTGGACGATGGAGGACATGAAGGCCCAGGAGGCCGAGGGAAAGCGGATCATTCCCAATGACTGAGGCCCCGAAGAAAGGCCGCTGGGGCTTCTATCTCTACAACGGCTTCCCTGAGAGCGGGAAGACCTGGAAGGCCCGCGCGCGCGCCCAGGAGCGCGCCCGGGAGACGGGCGCCCCGCTCCTCGTCATCATGCGCGAGCGGGACGACGACAACTTCAAGGACCTCCACGAGGCGAAGTCGATCGAGGAGGCCTGCCGGCGCGTCTGGACGGAGGGCCTCCACACCCGCTTCAAGGCCGCGAGCCCGGTCGAAGTGAACCAGCTTTGCGGCGTCGCGCTCGACCAGCGCTTCGCCGTGCTCGTCGTCGACGGGATCTGGGACTGCCTGAAGGCGCCCTCGGTCCAGCCCAACGTGAACGAGATCGTCCGCGCCGGCCGCCACTACGACCTCGACCTCCACGGCACAAGCCAGGTGCTCGGAGACTTCGCGAAGGTCGCGAAGTCCTGCGCGCTCGAGGTCTACCAGTTCCTCGAGACCGACGCCGACGATCTCCTCCAGCTCCAGAAGCGCTTCGGATTCGACCCCGACCTGGTCCGCTCGCTGCCCCAAAGACAGAGCCTTTTCTGGTCCCGCACCGAGATCTGGAAAAGAAATCTGGCGCTCCAGCGCAAAAAGTCGAAAACACCCCCCCCCGCGGCCCCCCCTCCGAAATCTTCGAAGTAGCCCGCATTCGATTTTGACCGCGAGCGCCTCCGGCTTATCCTTGATTCGTTGCTCTGGAGGCACGAATGAACCTGAAACACTTCGCGGTCGTGACGGCGGGCGTGTACGTCGGCTACACCCTGATCGCCCCGATCGTGGTCCCGATGCTCCCGGCACTTCCGATGAACCTTGGCCTGTTCGGCGCCATCGCGCTCGGCGTGGTCCTGGTCGACAAGTTCATCTGATCCGGCTCCCGGCCTGGCGCCGGATTTGAGGAGACTGACATGGGCAACCTCTACCACGACTACAACGCGAACGCGAAGACGATCTCGAACCTGGTCGCGCAGACGATCACGTTCACCGGCACGGACATGCCGAGCTCGGGCGTCGTCGCCTACCACATCTACTTCACGGGCGGCGCGGCCAACCAGCTCGGCAACCTGACCCGCTGCCGCGTGAAGGCGAACTCCCAGACGATCTACGACTTCAACCCGGCGACCCACTTCCGGACCTTCATCGAGCGGATCTCGCGGGCGAACTACGCGCCCGCCTCGACCGTCGTCCGCTTCACGATCCCCTTCTACCTCCCCGACGCGAAGGGCGACGACCGCTACGTCTCCCAGTTCCCCCGGAACGCGATCCCGACGATCGAGCTCGTCACGAACGCGTCCTTCATCACCGGCACCGCGCTCGTCGGCTGGCAGCGCACCGACATGAAGCCCGCGCTCTTCCCGAAGCTGCTCGGGATCACGCTGAACGCGGCGGCCTCGCTCACCAACTACACGTACCCGATCTCGACCGACGGCGAGGTCCGCGGCTTCTCGATCAACACCACGGGCCTCAACCGCGCGAAGCTGGTCCTCGACGACGTCGTCCGCTGGCAGTACGACGGGACCTTCGCCCTGGAAGGCAACCAGCTCGAGAACCCCCAGACGATCACCGATCCGCTCTTCAACAAGCTCCACGGCACCCAGCCCGCGCCCCCCGGGCGCTCGTACTGGAACCTGGACACCGCGGGCGGCTGGGCGGGCGTCGCGAACGAGTCGGTCCTCTGGACGTTCCACAAGCAGTAAGCCACAAGCAGGAGGCCGCGTTGCCGATCATGCACTCGAGCTATCCGCCCGGCGCGGCCCGGGACGGCCAGCGCCACCAGCTCGGCATCAACCCCAGCCAGGCCGAGACGAAGGGCTTCCGTTCGCAGGGCCGCGGCGAGAACCACGGCCACATCGGGAGGACGACGATCCACCCGATGAAGCCCCAGGGCACCCACCCGAAGGAAGTCTTCGCGCGGGTCCACGGGCTCTTCGGCAAAAAAGTCACTTAACGCGGGCCGCGTCCCGCTCTCGAGGTTCCTTGTCCCACAAGCACGGACTCTTCCACCGGATCGGCTCCTTCGTCCGCCGGGAAACGAAGAAGGAGACGCGCGTCGTCGCCCGCGTGACGGCGAAGGCCTCGCCCTACGTCAACGCCGTCGCCTCCGGGGTCGCGACCTACTTCGGCGGCCCGATCGCAGGTGAAGCCGTGGCGGGCGCCTTGGCCGAGGGCTCATACTACGCCGGCTCGACGGCCGCGCGGGCGCATGGAAAGCACGGCAGGGACGCGCGCCATGCCGGCGTCGTCCTCCGGAAAAAGTCCTTCAAGACTTCCCAGTACGGCATCGGCGCCGGCGGCGTCGCGAGCTCCCTCGTCGCGGCCGGCAGCTCGGCCGGCGGCTTCACCTTCTCGAACGTAACGTCCGCGCTCCAGCCGGTCCTCAAGACGGGCCTCCAGCTCGGCCTGGGCGCCCTCCACAAGCCCCAGGGGATGGAGTTGGGCATCCAGACGAATGACGGCTCGCTCGCGCTGTCTGCGGGCGGCCTGGACGAGAGCCACTACGGCGCCCGGGATTCCGGGATGAACACGACCGGCCCGATGGAGCGGCCCTCCGGATCCGGCCTGGGCGTGGTCCTGCTCGCGCTGGGCCTGGCGCTCGCCTCGAGGAGAAAAGCGGCATGATCGGCGCTCGGAAATGCGTCACCTGCGGCACCGAGAAGTGCCCCGCCTGCGGCCACGAGGAGAAGTGCTGCGGCGGAGGCGCGGGCGGCTGCTCGTTCATCGACCCGCTCGCCCAGGCCCCGACCCGGGACAAGACGACGATCTGGAACGTCACGACGCTGACGACCCAGTGGCAGGAGTTCAACTTCCCGGTCGACATGATCGTGAAGCCCACGTCCTACGGCGGCGGCTCCCAGAACTCCTACACCGGGATCCAGGTCGTTTCCGGCAACATCCCCCAGCAGCTCGCCGGCGTCGATACGCCCTGGGAAGTGGTCTCCGCGGGGAAGGCCTTCGCCCTCCCCTGCGGCACCTACAACATGAGGGCGAACAATTCGGCCAACCTCATCAACGTCCGGATCTACCCGGCCGGGGTGAAGGAGCTGAAGGGGCTCTCCCGCGCCTTCATGACGACCCCGACCTTCGCGACGGTCGGGGTCGCCTCCGCGAACGCGGTCCTGGCGCGCGTCGGCCGCGCGGTCCTCATCCTGACGAACACCTCGAGCGGGAATATCTCGATCGCCTTCGGGGCCGCCGCGGCCGTGCTCAACTCTGGGATCACGATCCTCCCGGGCGCTACGATCGCGCTCTACGACGACGACTGTCCAGAGGACGCCATGCAGGCGATCGCGGCCGGCGCGAACGCCAACCTGGCGATTCAGGAAGGTTAGGATGGGCATCGACTTCAGCGGCCCGAACCCCGGCACCCAGCTCCTGGGCCAGTACAAGACGAAGACGTCGATCGACTTCACCCAGGCCGCATGGAACACGGTTGCCGACCATCGGGTCTTCACGCGCACCGGGATGGTCCGGATGCTGGTTTTCTACTACTGCACAGCGAACCTCGCGGGCGGCGGCGGCGCCACTATCAAATTTGGATTTACGGGCCTGACGTCGGCCTATGCCGCCGCTCAGGGCTTCGGAAACCTAACCACCGGCGTCTACGTGGTCCCCCAGGCGACGGTGACCACGCTGGCTGACCTCTGGGCAAACTTCTTAAACAGCGGGGCGTTGAAAAACGCGGATGTAACGCTATCTGGTACCACTCACGTGGGTTTCAACATCGCGGTGGCCGCGCTGACCGGCGGGACGATCGACGCCTACTGCTTCTGGACGCCGATTTCCGACGACGGCCTGGTTGTGGCGGCCTCGGGAGGCGCGCTGTGAAGAAGATCCCGCTCGTCCTGGTCCTCGTCCTCTGCGCGCTGCTCGCGCTCTCGGGCTGCAGCCTGTGGGACGGCCTCACCGGCGCGCCCATGGAGACGGTCGACTCGCCCACCTGGTACCACATCGGGCAGGCGATCCTCCCGATCCTCTCCCAGATCCTCGCGCTCATCCGGCGGGCGCTGCTCCCGGGGGCTCCATGACGTTCGACCCGATCGTCATTCTCAACCTGGTGAAGGAGCTGGGCGGCCTGGGCCTGCTCGCCCTGGTCCTCTTCGCTCTTTACCGCCTGGTCCCGCTCCTGATCGCGGCGCTGGACCGGAACAGCAGGATACTCTACCGGATCGAAGGGAAGCTCGGCATCACGGACACGGATAGGATCGACGCCCCGAAACAATAAACGAAAGGAGATTAGTATGGCACCCCTGCTCTCGCGGAACGAAATGATCCGGGCCCTGGTCGTGGCGGTCCAGAAGGTCCACCCCGACAAGAGGATCTCGGTGAACGAGGACAAGCTCCTGGGCTCGAACAAGTGGTCCGTCACGGTCGACGGCCTCGGCCACTTCGACGGCGACTACGCCTGCGACGTCCTCAAAGACGTCCGCGCGGCGAAGGGCCTCGACGAAGTCGACGCGAAGGCCCTGGTCGACGAGCTCATGACCTGCGCCGAGCAGTCGAAGACGGCGCCCCAGCTCGGTCCCGCCGCGATCGCGCTCGCCCCGGGCGACGCCCCGGCGGCGCCGGCGGCCCCCGTGATCGACTACGACAAGCTCGCCGCGGCGATGGCTGCCCAGGCGAAGAAGTAACCCCGGTTCCCGGCTTACCTGATTCTCGGAGGTCCAGATGGAAATGCTCCTCGTCGTCGGGCTCCTGTTCCTGCTCGCGAAGGGCGCGGGCGGCGGCCAGGGCCAGCAGCAGATCAACCCGACCAGCTACACCCAGAGCCCGAACTCGATCCTGGGCGGCGCGCTCAACATGGGCGGCGCGCTCGCGGTCCCGCTCATCAGCTCGGCCTTGAACGGCATGGGCCGGCCGCTCAGCGGCGGCTACGGGCTCACGATCGGCGGCCAGCAGAGCGATCCCAACTACGGGGATCCCGGCTCCGGCCAGCAGACGCTCGGCCTGGACGTCTCCCCCGGCATCAACCCCGGCGCGGATCTCCGCGTGAGTCTCCAGCCCACGAGCTTCGAGCTGGGCGGCGGCGGGGACGACATGCAGGGATCGAACGATATGGCCGGGGAATTCACCGGCGGTTACGCCTAGAGGTGAACGATGGCGCGCGGCCGTGGCTTTGAGTTTGGGGACGCCGGTAGCGACAAGATCGCGCTCTTCGCGGTCCTCGGGGTGATCGGGTACGTCCTACTCTCGGCCGGAAAGGGACTGACCTCGGCGCTCTCCAATCTGGGTCAAGGCCTGGCGAACACGACGGGGATCGTCACTTCACTGACCGACTCGGCCTCGAAGATCGTCGCCGGCGCAACCAACGCAGCTA
>JBGPCZ010000178.1:0-11403 GCA_041482015.1 Planctomycetota bacterium
GGCTCTCGATCGGGGATACCGTCGAGAAACACCTCCCGGAATTCAAAGGGCAGATGCTCCAGAAGTCGAAGAGCGCGCAGGAGACGGTCCTCGTCAAGCCGCCGCGCGCCATCACGATCTGCGATCTCCTGACCCACACGTCGGGCCTCCCCGGCGGCCCGCCCGCCGGGCTCTCCGACCTCTACGCGAAGCGGAACCGCACGCTCGCCGAGGCCGCGATCGCCTACTCCCAGATGCCGCTTCAATACGAGCCGGGGACGAAGTGGGCCTACTGCAACGCGGGGATCGACACGCTCGGCCGGATCGTCGAGGTCGCCTCCGGGAAGTCCTTTGAATCCTTCCTCCAGGAGCGCCTCTTCACGCCGCTCGGAATGAAGGACACCTTCTTCTACCCCACCGCCGAGCGGCTCGCGCGCGTCGCGAAGATCTACAAGAAGGCGGGCGACGGGCTCGCGCCCATCGAGAGCTTCCTCGGCGACCCGGTCGACGGGAAGTTCCCGCTCCCGGCGGGCGGCCTCTACTCGACGGCCTCCGACCTCGCGAAGCTCTACCAGGTGATGCTCAACCAGGGGACGCTCGACGGCCGCCGCTATCTCACCGAGGCCTCCGTCGAGAAGATGACGAAGAACCACACCGGCGACCTCCGCGCGGGCTTCACCGACGGGGTCGTGATGGGCCTGGGCTGGCAGCTCGTCGGGACGCCGACGGGCGTGACCGCGATGCTCTCGCCCGGCTCGTACGGCCACGGCGGCGCGTTCGGCACCCAGGCCTGGCTCGACCCGAAGAAGGAAATGTACTTCGTTCTCCTCATCCAGCGCTCGGGCTTCCCCGACGGCGACGCCTCCGTCCTCCGCAAGTCGCTCCAGGAACTCGCGGTCGCGGCGATCGCCGACTGACGTTCAAAGGAGTCCGACGTGCGACTGCTCGCCCTCGCGCTCGCGCTGGCCGCGATCCCGTCCCAGGGCAAGCAGGAGAAGAAGCAGCTCGACCAGAAGATCGAAGAGCTCTTCGGGAAACTCGCGTCCGAAAAGGACGAAGCCCAGCGGACCGCCGCGCGCGCCGAGCTCGAGGCGCTGGGAAAGCCCGTCCTCCCCATCCTGAAGAAATTCCTCGACGACGAGCTCGCCCGCGCGAAGAAAGCCAGGGAGAAGGCGGAGACGATCGCCGACCGCTACGTCCCCCGGCTCGATGACGAGGCGATCGAGTCGCGCGAGTCGGCCATGCTCACCCTGATCGCACAGGGCGAGGCGATCCTCCCGGGACTCAAGAAGCACGAGAAATCCCCGTCCGCGGAGATCCGCGCCCGCGTCAAGCAGGTCGTGGAAACGATCGAAGCCCGCCGCACCGGCGGCCGCACCTCCCGCCTCTCCGAGGACGCGCTCCTCCTCTTCTCGCGCCTGGCCGACCCCTCCAGCGCCGCAACCGTCTCGGGATTCTTCGAGGGGCGCGACCCCGAGCTCCGCCTCCAGGCCGTCAAGACGTTCCACGAGATCGCCCTCCCCGCCGACCTCCCCAAGCTCAAGCCGCTCCTCGCCGACGCCGATCTCAAGGTCCGCGCGGCGGCCTGCCTCGCCGTGACCGATCTCGGCCTCGACGCCGCGGTCCCGGTGCTCCTCGATCTCGTCCGGACCGAGAAGGATGCGAACGTCTGGCGCGCGGCTCTCAACGGGATGGTCCGCTGGCGCTCCCTCTGGACGCCCGACCTCGCGGCAAAAGTCGCCGAACTCATCCCCGTCGCCGCCCCGGACCGTCGCGCCGCGCTCATCGGGAGCTACTTTCTCGGGGGCCGGCTCTCCGAGACCCCGGAGGCGCTGATCAAGGTCTTCCGCCTGCTCGCGCCGGCCGAGAAGGCGGTGCTCCTGAAGCCTTGGGGGACGCCGGAGGACCCCGCCTGGGTCGCCGCGGTCCGGATCCTCGCGACCGACCCCGACCCGACAATCTCGGCACCCGCCGCCGCGCTGTATGGATACGCGAAGTTCATCCGGATGGGCGGCGCCTCGATCTTCGTCGACAAGTACGACACGCTCCCGGCCGACGAGCGCCTCTATGGGATCTGCGCCCTCGTCCAGCAGGAGTACCGGACGCAGTACGCGATCAAGCTGCTTCTCCACGAAACGGATCCTGTCCTGAGAAAGGCCCTCTTCCAGGCGGGCTTCCAGAACCCCACGTTCATCACCGGATTCAATTTGAAGGAGGCGCTCCAGAGCGGCCAGCGCGACCTCATGCTCGCCTGCGCCGACGTCACCCACCACAACCAGGTCGAGGCGCTGGCGCTGGTCAAATACCTCTACCAGACCACGGCCGACCCGGTGATGAAGGCCCACCTCGGACTCGGCCTCGCCAACGACGGTTACGTCCCGGCCGCGGAGCACATCGCCCCCTTTCTGAAGGATCCCTCGGTCCTGCTGCGCCTGCGCGCCGTCGAGGCGGTCGGCGCCGTCCAGGCGCGCGAGCTCTGCGATGCCCTCGTGCCGATGTTGAAGGATCCGGAACCCAGGCTCCGGACGGCCGCCGCGCAGGCGCTCCTCCGCTCGGGCGATTCGAAATACTTCGAGCCTCTCTGGGCGTTGCGGACGGAGCAGGGGCTGGAGTCGTATGCCGTCCAGGCGTTCGGAAAGTACGGCAAGGCCTCCGAGGCCGACCGCCTGGAGAAGCTGATGAAGGAGACTCCGGCCGCGGCGTACGCGGTCCCCAACGCGCTCTTCCATCTCTCGCCGATGGAACCCCATCCGCTGCTCCAGAAGCTGGCGCAGGACAAGGACTCGAATGTCCGCTCGAACGTCGCCCGCGAGCTCGCCAACATCAAGATCGCCGCCGCGCTCCCGCAGCAGATCGTCGATGCGGCGAACGGCAAGGGATCGTTTCCGACCCTCGAGGTCGGCTTCTCCTCGCGCATCGTCTTCGTGACCGCGGCGGAGTGCACCTCGCAGGTCGCCGGCGAGCGGCGCGCGGTGCCGTTGCCCCTCAAGGAGTTCCTCCTCACCGCCAATCCCAGCGAACGGAACTACGCCCCGTATTCGCTCTTCTCCTCGGGCTGCCCGCGGGACTGCCCCAAGGAGATCCTCGATCAACTGACCCCCGACAACCCCCGGCTGCCCGTGCTCCTCAGGCTCCTTCGCGGCCACCCCTATCCCGAAGTCGGCGCGAGGCTCGCGGCCATGCCGGCAAACGCCGGAGCCGGCACCGACTTCCTGCTGGTCCTCTCGTGGAGCGATCCGCTGCTCCTCCGAGAGCGTCTGATGGAGGGCATCCAGAAAGGCTCCGCCGTGGACGGCACCGCCGGCCTTTCGAAGCTGAGCGAGTTCCTCCCGGCCGACGAGCACGTCGCGCTCCTCCTCAAGCTCTCGAAGAATCCCGATGCAGCGATGAAGGCCGCGGCCGACCAGGCGCTCGCGTCGCTGCACCCCGGCGTCCTCTGCACGCAGCTCGCCGACGGACGCTTCTCCGACCGGGCCCTCGTCCTCCGCTCCTTGGTCCGCATGAAGGTCCCAGGCACGCTGCCCACGATCGAAGAGTCGCTCAAGGACAAGGATCCGAACGTGCGCGCGCTGGCGGCCGTGGCTTTGATGACGGCGAAGGGGGCGGAGGCTACCGCGATCGCGATCCCCTTCCTGAAGGACGCGACGGGCGATGTCGCGTGGGAGCTGGCGGCGAAGATCATCGTCTATGTCAAAGAGGAGCACCGGCCGCTGCTTCCCGCTGACTCGACGTCGGCCGCCGTCCACGCGCTCCTGGCGCGGCTCGGGCGGAAGGAGTCGGCGGCGAAGGTGCTTTCTGAGTTCCCTCCCACGGACGCGGGGAAGATGGCGGCGGGGATGGCGCTCGCCCCGCACTTCGACGCGGCGGTCGAGGCGAAGCTGCTCCCGCTCCTGTCCGCCACGCCGGAACGATTCGTCGGGGAGGGGGCCCTCGGTCTCTGTGCGGCGCTGGCCCATTCTCCGGAGGCGTCGACGCGCGCGCGGGTCCTGGCCGCGAACCGCGGACTGAGGTATCTCGACAATCGGATCCATCCCGCGGAGCTGGAGGCGCTCGAGGCGCTGATCGCCCGCGGGGATGCGGGGGCGGTCCAGAAGGCGGCCATCGCCCGGGGAAGCGGCCCCGGCCGGGAGCCGATGATCGCGCTCCTCCGGAAGGCGGGGACCGACGAGGCGGCGGCGGCCCTGATCGACTTTCTGAATGTGCCGCCCCAGGAGCTCCCGGAGGCGGTGCTCGTTCTCGAGTCGATCAAGGCGCAGATCAAAGGGCCGAAGACGCGCGAGAAGCTCCAGCAGATCCTCAAGACCCCCAACTTCGTCGACCTCGGGCTGCTGGCGCCCCTCGTCGCGGAGGTCGGGGTCTCGGTGGAATTCGAGGACGCCCTGGAGCAGAAGGCGAAGGGGGCGAACAACTACGTCCCGTCGCTCGGCGCAATGCAGTTGCTGGCGCGGAGCCCGACGGGGGTCGAACGTCTCAAGAAGCTGTCCAAAGAGATGGGCGCGTCCCAAGATTCGCGCCACCGGACTTACGGCGCGTTCGCGGCGCTGCTGTCGGGCCTGCCCGTCCCGGCCGACGAGTGGCGCGTCCGCTACCTGCAGGGGGGCGGAATGGAGGCGACGCTCCTCGTGGGCCAGCTCCGGATCGTGGAAACCGTGCCGTTCATGCTCCGCCAGAAGCAGATCTACCTGGCGGCCACGTCGGACGCGGGGCTGGCGGCGGCGCTCCCGCTCCTCACCTGCCAGGACTTCCGTCCACCGGAGCCGTCGCAGCCCGACTACTGGCCGCGGTTGTCGAAGTTCCTGGCGGACCTGGGCGTCTGGGTGAAGAAGAACCGCGGCCGCTCCTTCGAGGAGATCTTCGCGGAGGCACTCAAGGCACGGGGGCTCGCGGTGGCGGGCAAGGCGGTCGGCGCGGCCGACGCGGCAACGCTCGTCGCGGCGCTCGAGGACAAGGACGACTTCATCGCAGCGAATGCGGACTGGATGCTCCGCCGCATCCCGGGTCTGGCCCTCCCCCCCGCCCTATCCGTCATGGGCGACGACGGGCAGGCGCAGGAGTTGAAGGCAAAGTACGGGCAGACCCTGCTGACGGTCACGTTCGGCACGGGACGATGGACGGTTCGACGCCCCGCGCCCGACGAGGTCGCGGCCTGGAAGAAGTGGCTGGCCGCGCGGAAGTGACACGACGCGCAACCCGGAACCATGAGACGGGTTCAACCGGGAGAACCCACGAAAGGAACCGGCCATGAATCGGACGCTCGCGGCGCTCCTCCTCGCCCTCCCCGCCTTCGCCCAGGACGCGAAACCCGAGCCGCGCAAGGACCTCGCGGCGAATCTCTGCATCCGCGGGAAGCTGATCTTCTCCGACGACTTCTCCGCCCCCGAGCTCTCCAAAGAGTGGAAGGTGGCCAAGGGCAAGTGGGAGATCGCCGACGGCACGCTCAAGGGCGTCGAGCTCGCGGCCGACATGCACGCCGCCGTCCTCAAGCACGCGCTGCCGTCGAAGAACGTCGTCCTCCAGTTCTCGTTCAAGTTCGACGGCGCCAGGAGCCTGGCCTGCAGCTTCGACGGCAAGGGCCACGTCTGCCGCGTCGCGCTCTCGCCGGCGGGCTTCCAGGTCCGGCGCGACGTCGCGAAGGACAGCGGCGAGAAGGCGTCCGTCCTGGGCAAGGGCACGATCGACCTCAAGGGCGACTGGCACACGATGCTCGTCGAGATCCAGGGGAAGGAGATGCTCGCCCAGGTCGACGACAAGGTCTTCGCGTTCGGCGAGCACGACGGCGTGGACGTCGAGAAGTCCACCTTTGGATTCCCGATGTCGGGCGAGTCGATCCGCATCGACGACGTCCGCCTCTGGGAGGCGACACCCAACCCGGACTGGCCGGCCGCCAAGCAGAAGCTCACCGCCGGGAAGTAAAATAAAAGGCCGGGCGCGGGCCCGGCCTTTCCATTGAATTCCAGAACGGGGCTACTTCTTCTCCCACTCCACGGCGATCATGACCATCATCTTCTGGCCCTCGGGGCTCATTTCCGACTTGGCCAGGCCGCCCGGGATCTCCTTCGCCATCCAGGCCTTCATCTTCATGGGCTTGGGGCCCACCTCGATCGTCAGCTCATACCAGTGGCACTTGAGCTTCTTGCCGGCGACCTCGATCTCCTCGTCGCCTTCCTTCTCGATCTTCACCTTGTCGCCGGGCTCCTTGGCCTTGACGTCCTGCTTGCGGGCCGGCAGCGGGAACTCCCCCGCCGCCATCTTCATCTTGCCGCTCACCTCGAGGACGACCTTGTCCTCGGCGACCTCGAGAAGCTTCTGGATCTGCTCGGTCTCCACCTTCTGGCCGCCTTGGTCGATCTCCATGGTCATCTTGACCCAGGAGCCGGCCTTGCAGTCGGTCCAGTACTTGAAGAGCGGGTTGTCCTTGAGCTCCGCGGGCTTGTCCTGCGCCATGGAGAGAAAGGCCGCCATCGCCAGCACGATCTGCATGGGTATTCGCCTTAAAAGGACGAAAAGTCACACGACGCGACCGGGAAGTATGCCTCAAGAATTGCGCGCGGCCAACAGGAATCGCCTCAGTCGCAGGCGACCCGGAAGCCGTCGCGCATGTTGCGGTGGGTCGGGCCCCCGCCGCCCCGGAAGGCGCAGCGCGGGTGCATCGGGTCGGTCCCCCAGCTCCCGCTCCGGACCACCCGCTCCGTCCCCGACGCGGGACCCTTGGGATCGACCGCGTCGGCCGGGTCGTAGGGCTGGACGATGAAGTAATCGGAGCAGTACTCGTACGCGTTCCCGAGCATGTCGTAGAGGCCCCAGGCATTCGGCTTGAGCCTCCCCGCGGGATGCGGACCGCCGCCCGAATTCGCGCCCGTCCAGGCGTACTCGTTCCGCTTCGAGTCGTCGTCACCCCAATAGTAGCGGCCCGTCGACCCCGCCCTGCAGGCGTACTCCCACTCGGCCTCCGTGGGCAGCCGGCAGCGCCGGCCCTCCTTCTTCGACAGCCACTCGCAGAACGCGACCGCGTCGTTCCACGAGACGTTGACGACGGGGAAATCGTCGGCCCGCTCGTAGCCCATGTCGCGCCAGTTGAACTCCGGCGCGGTCTTCCACTTGCCGTCCTTCTTCCCGTCGCCCCCCTTCCCGTCCCGCTCGGCGTCGGTCTTGTACCCCGACTCCGCGACGAACTTTTTGAAATCGCCGAGCGTCGTCTCGCGCGCTCCGAGATAGAAGGCCTTCGTGATCCGCGTCCTCCGCGGTGGCGCCTCGCTCGCGGGACTGTTGGGATACCACGTGGTGATTTTCTTCTGCTTCATCAGCTCCGCGATCCGCGCCGCCTCCTCGGGCGACGAGCCCATCAGGAACTCGCCCGCCGGGATGCGGATCATCTCCATCCCGAGGGAGTTGGAGAAGCACGGGTCGGAGGGCGGGGCGGTCGCGCACGAGGCCAAGAGGAGCGGCCCCAACAGGAGGCGCCTCACGCGAAGACCTCGGGGATCACCTTCCCGCCGTTGAACGTCACGATCTCCTTGCGGCCGTTATGCAGGTAGGAAAGCTCCTGCTGGTCGATCCCGACGAGCCGGAGGATCGTCGCCTGGAGATCGTTCGGGTGGATCGGCCGCTCGACCGCGGTGTACCCGATCTCGTCGGTCGCGCCGATCCACTGGCCGCCCTTCACGCCGCCGCCGGCGAGCCAGACCGTGTACCCGAGCGGCGAATGGTCGCGGCCCGGCTTGTTCTTGTCGCCCTCGACCGTCGGCGTGCGCCCGAACTCGCCGCCCCAGATGACGAGCGTCTCGTCGAGCAGGCCGCGGCGCTTGAGATCGCCCAGCAGCCCCGCGATCGGCCGGTCGCAGAGCCGCGCCTGCTTTTCGTGGTTCCCCTTGAGGTCGCCGTGCGCGTCCCACCCCGCCTGCACGAGCTGGATGAAGCGGACGCCGCGCTCGACGAGCCGGCGCGCGAGGAGGCAGTTCGTCCCGTACTCGTTCGTCTCCGGAACGCCCACCCCGTACAGCCGCTTCGTCGCGTCCTCCTCCTTCGAGAGGTCGAACGCCTCCGACGCCGCCGTCTGCATCCGGTAGGCGAGTTCATAAGACTGGATCCGCGCCTCGAGATCGCCGTCGGCGCCGACCCGCTCCTGCTGTCCGCGGTTGAGCGTCGCGAGGAAATCGAGCTCGGCCCGGCGCTTCTCGTCCGTCACGCCCGCGGGCATCTTCAGGTTCGGGATGCCTTCCGTCCCCTTGACCAGCGTGCCCTGGAACTTCGAGGGGAGGAAGCCCGCCTGGTAGATCGACGGCCCGGAGAAGTTCTCTCCGGAGATCGTCACGATGTAGCCGGGCAGGTTGCGGTTCTCGCTTCCCATCCCGTAGGTCAGCCACGAGCCGAGCGTCGGCCGCGTTCCGGTGAACGAGCCCGTCAGCGTCAGGTACTCGGCGGGCGTGTGGATCACGCTCTCGTGGCTCATGCTGCGGATGATGCAGAGCTCGTCGACCAGCCGCGCGGTCTCCGGGAAGAGGCTCGAGACCGGGAGCCCGCTCCCGCCGTGCTGCTTGAACTCAAAGGGGCACGGGTAGAGGTTCTCCAGGCGCAGCCGGTTGTTCATCGGGATGTGCTTCGTGATGCTCTCCGGCACCTTCTTCCCCTGGAGCTTCGCGAGCTCGGGCTTCGGATCGAACGTGTCCACGTGGCTCGGCCCGCCGCCCATCCAGAGGAGAATCACGCTCTTCGCCCGCCCGCTGAGCTTCGGGTCGACGGGCTTGTCCTGGGCGAACAGCCGGCCCTGTTCCTGGAGGAGCGACGCGAGCGCGAGCGTGCCGAACCCCATGCCGGACTGCTTGAGGAAATCGCGACGCGAGCAGCAGGACCTGTCCATCTCACTCAAGGTACACGAACTCATTCAGGTTGAACAGGGAGTGACAGAGCACCCCGAGATCGAGCTTCGCCGCGGCCTCGAGCTCCGACTTCGACGGCGCGCGCCCGAGCGCCAGCAGGAACGCCGCCTCCGGTGTCTTAGCCCGCTCCGCGAACGCCTTCGCACGGCCCGCGACGAATGGGCTGTTCATCAGGTAGAGCGGCTGGAGCGAGACGGTCGAGACGTGGCGGCACGCGCAGCTTTCGCCCCCCGACGGGCCATCGAACAGCTCCTGCACCTCGGGGAACGCGTGGCGCTTCTGGAGGAGATAGAGCGTCCGGCGGCGTGACTTCCCGTCGTCGGCCGCGCCCGCGCCGCCAATCGCGCGATCGAGCCCGCCGCTCGCGGCGAGGATCGCGTCGCGGATCGCCTCCGCCTCGAGCCGCCGGGGCGACCAGCGCCAGAAGAGCCGGTTCTCCGGATCGACCTTCGCGTTCGGCGCGCTGGGCGCGGCGGACCGGCGATAGGTCGCGGAGCCGACGATCCAGCGGTGGAGCTGCTTGACGCTCCATCCTTTTGAGATGAACTCCGTCGCGAGCCAGTCCAGGAGCTCCGGGTGGCTCGGCCGGGCGCCGCGTAGCCCGAAGTCGCCCGGGGTCTCGACGATCCCGCGGCCGAAGTGGCGGGCCCAGGCGAAGTTCACGAAGACGCGCGCCGTCAGCGGGTTCTCCGGCCGCGTCAGCCAGTCGACAAGTGCGGTCCGCGAGGCCGTTCCCCCGGGCGTCGGCCCGAGCACCGCGGGCCAGCAAGCGGCGACCTCCGGGCCGGGCTGATGGGGATCGCCGCGCTTCAGGATCCGCGGCTTCGTCTCCTTCAGCTTCACGGCGTCGTACCCCATCGGGTACATGCCCTTGATGGGCATCGTCTTGATCTCGTTCGGGCTCGTCGCGGGCGAGAGGAATCCCCACGCGTGGGGCTTGTCGGGCATCGCCTTCTCGATCGCCTGGATCTTCTTGTCGAGCTCCGCGAGGAGCTTCTTGTCGTCGTCGCCCAGCGCCTTCGCCGCGGCCTGGTCGTCGGGCGTCTTCGTCCCCGCGTTCTCGGCCGCCAGCTTCTTCTTCGCCGCCTCGAGGAGCGCCCGCTTGAGCGCCTTCGCCGGCTCCAGCTCCGGCGGGATCGCCTTCTCGTACGCCGTCCACGCCTCGGGGTCGCGCACGAGGAGGTTCATCACCTGGCCGCGCACGAAGAACCCCTGGAACCCGTAGTAGTCCGCATGCGTGATCGGGTCCCACTTGTGGTCGTGGCACTGCGCGCAGCCGAACTGCAGGCCGAAGACGACCGCCGCCGTCGCGTTCGTGATGTCGATCAAATGGTCGTTGCGCTGGACCGCGCGGTCCTCCTGGTTGTTGTCGAGCCGCCCGGTCGCGAGAAAGCCGGTCGCGACGAGGTTCTCGTCGGTCATCGGCTGGAGCTCGTCGCCGGCGATCTGCTGGCGGAGGAACGCGTCGTAGGGCGTGTCGTCGTTGAAGCTCTTCACCACGTAGTCGCGATAGCGCCACGCGGCGGACCGGAGCGAGTTGGCCTCGTAGCCCGTGGTCTCGGCGTAGCGGACGAAGTCGAGCCAGTGCCGGCCCCACCGCTCGCCATAGGCGGGCGACGCGAGCAGCCGCTCCACGACGCGCTCGTAGTCGCCGTCCTTCTCAAAGGACTCGATCTCCTCCGGCGTGGGAGGAAGCCCCGTGAGATCGAACGTGACGCGCCGGAGGAGCGTGCGGCGGTCCGCCTCGGGGGACGGCGCGAGGCCGCGCTTCTCGAGCTCGCGAACGACGAACGCGTCGACCGGCGTGCGGGCTCCTTTCACCTCCGGAACCGCGGGCTTCCGGAGCGGCTGGAACGCCCAGTGCGAGACCGAGTCGGGCCACTCGGCGCCCTGGTCGATCCACCGGCGGAGGAGCGCGACCTGCGCGGCGGGGAGCGGCTCGGCCTTCGAGGGCATCCGCTCGTCGCGGTCCTTCGCGGTGACGCGCGCGACCAGCGGGCTCTTCGCGCTCTTCCCCGCGACGATCGCGGGCTCGCCCGACTCGCCGCCCTTGAACGCCGACGCCCGCAGGTCGAGCCTCAGCCCGCCCTTCTGGACTTCGTGGCCGTGGCAGCGATAGCAGTGGACGGTGAAGATCGGCCGGATCTCGGCGTAGAAGTCGACGCGCGGCGCGTCGTCCTGGGCGCGGGTCGCGCCCGCGAGGAGCGTGAGGAGGAGGCCGGCGATGGGGAGGGTTCGAGTCATGTCCCGCTCACCTAGTTTACGCTCGGGAGCGGGGACTCGGGTCTATTTGGAGAGCACGGGTGCCGGCCCGGCATCCTTGGAGGGGAATACGCGAAGCCGGCACCGCATGCTCATCGGAGTCGAAGAATCACCACAAAGTCACAAAGAGCACAAAGAAGATTTTCTTCATGGGAACGCCCACCCTTCCTTCCCCGGTGACACTCTCTTTAGTCTTTGTGTCCTTTGTGCCTTTGTGGTGATCGTCTTCATTAGTGTCTCGTGACGAATTCGGTCGTGTTGAGGAGCGTCCAGTACGCGTCCTCCC
>JBGPCZ010000179.1:0-11083 GCA_041482015.1 Planctomycetota bacterium
ACTGCCCCGTTTCCGGCCCGACCTGAAAGGCGTCACGCCGCTCCTGGTCGCGACGCCCGGCGACAAGGTCCGCAAGGGCCCCTACGTCTACCCGAAGGGGCCGTACGACCACGTCGTCGCGCGGAGCGGGCAGGAGGAGGTGATGATGTGGTGCGTCGAGCGGGCCGATGGCGGCCGCGGCTTCGGCTTCACCGGCGGCCATCGCCACCGGAACTGGGGCAACGACTCGCAGCGAAAGATCGTCCTGAACGCGCTCGTCTGGCTCTCGAAGTTCGAGGTCCCGGCCGGTGGCATCGACTCCTCCGTCACGCCCGACGACCTCAAGGCCAATCTCGATCCGAAGAAGTAATGGGTGCCGAACCCATAACGCTCCAAACTGTTAAGTGACAGATCGGATCTGTCACTTAACAGTTGGAGCCTCTTTCCACTCCCCGGCGGGCATGCTAAGATCGGGCCCTCCATATGTGCGGCATCGTCGGCTACGTGGGCGGGCGCGAGGCGCTGCCCGTCCTCCTCGATGGGCTCAAGCGCCTCGAGTACCGCGGGTACGACTCCTCGGGCGTCGTCGTCCTGAACGGCGGCGGGCTGAAAGTCGAGCGCGCCCCCGGCAAGCTAGCGGCGCTCGAACTGCGCCTCAAGGCCAGGCCGATCGCCGGGCGCGCGGGCCTGGGGCACACGCGGTGGGCCACCCACGGCGGCGTGACCGAGGGCAACGCCCACCCGCACCGCTCCTGCGACGGGACGATCGCCGTCGTCCACAACGGCATCGTCGAGAACTACGCCGAGCTCCGCAAGGAGCTCCGCGGCCACTCGTTCACCAGCGACACCGACACCGAGGTCGTCGCGCACCTGGTCGAGCACTTCTACCGGAAGCAGGGTGGCAAGCACCCGCTCCGCGCCCTCACGCTCGCCCTCGAGAAGATCCGCGGCAGCTTCGCCCTCGGCGTCATCTTCGCCGACCATCCCGACCTCCTCCTCGCCGCGCGCGTCAACTGCCCTCTCGTCCTGGGGATCGGGAAGGGCGAGAACTTCCTGGCGAGCGATCTCTCCGCGCTCCTCCGCCACACGCGCCGCATCCTTCCGCTCGAGGAGGGCGAGGTCGCCAAGATCGACCGCGACGGCGTCCAGGTGTTCGACCGCCGGCTCGGAAAGATCCGCCGCCGCCCGCTCCGGATTTCGTGGAAGGCCGATACCGCGGCCAAGGGCGGCTACGCGCACTTCATGCTGAAGGAGATCCACGAGCAACAGCAGACGATCGCCGCGGAGGTCCAGGGCCGCGACCGGGCCCTCGACGGCGTCCGCCTGCCGCGCGACGTCGAGCGTATCGTCATCGTCGCCTGCGGGACCGCGTGGCACGCGGGACTCGTCGGAAAGACGGCGATCGAGGAGTTGGCGCGCGTCCCGGTCGAGGTCGGCCTCGCAAGCGAGCTCCGTTACGGCGATTCCCCGTTCGGCCCGGGGACGCTCACGGTCGCGGTCTCGCAGTCGGGCGAGACGGCCGACACGATGGCCGCGGTGCGGATGGCGCAGGCGGCGGGCTCGTCGGTGCTCGCGGTGACGAACGTCCGGGGCTCGACCCTCGCGCGCGAGGCGGAGCAGGTCCTCTTCATGCGCGCGGGCCTCGAGGTCGGCGTCGCGGCGACCAAGACCTACACGTCGCAGGTGATGAACCTCGTCCTCCTCGCGGCCCACCTGGGGCGGCGGCGGGGGACGCTCTCGGCCGGCCGCTTCCAGTCGATCCTGGACGGCGCCCGCCGGCTGCCCGGGCAGGTCGAGCGCGTGCTCGCGGCGGCGCCGGGAATCCGGAAATGGGCGAAGAAATTCAGCCGCGGGTACGACTTCATGTATATCGGCCGCCGGTATAATCTCGCGACCGCGTACGAGGGCGCGCTCAAGATGAAGGAGATCTCGTACCTGCACGCCGAGGGGTACGGCGCGGGCGAGATGAAGCACGGACCGCTCGCGCTGGTCGACGAAAAGATGGTCTGCGTGGCGATCGCGCCGCGCGGCCGCGTGACGGAGAAGATGGTCTCGAACATCCAGGAGATTCGCGCGCGGAAGGGCCGCGTGATCGCGATCGCGACGGAGGGCGACGCGCTCGTCCGGGGCGTGGCCGACCACGTGTTCGAGATCCCGGCGTGCGACGAGATGTGGAGCCCGGTGCTTGCGGTGATCCCGCTCCAGCTCTTCGCGTACCACGCGGCGACGGCGCTCGGCCGCGACGTCGACCAGCCGCGCAACCTGGCGAAATCGGTCACTGTCGAATAAGGAGTCGCGCATGAAAGCCGTGCTGTTCCTCGTGCCGCTGCTGCTCGTCCCGCAGGAGGATGCGGAGAAGCAGAAGCGCCTCAAGCAGGCGCTGGAGTGGCTGGGCGACAAAGACCCGGAGGTCAGCCAGTCGGCGCGAGCCGAGCTCCTCGCGCTCGGGAAGGACGCGCTCCCGGCCATCGAGAGGAAGCTGGAGGAGAAGGGGCTGATGGAGCTCGCGCGGCTCTGGCGGGACATCGAGCGCGGCGCGCCCGCCCTCGACCCCTACGCGCTTCCCGAGGACGATACGGCGACGGTCAAGATCGACCGCGAGACCGCCGACAAGTACATCCGGGCGAAGTACGCCGAGGCGATGGCCTTTGCGCGGAAGAACCAGTACCAGCGTGCGCTCGACATGGCGAAGGGCATCGAGGCCCTCGAGCCGCGCAGCCCGGTCGTTGACCGCGTGAAACAACTCCACCGGTACTGCGACAACATGATCACGCAGACCTCGCTCATCGAGGCGAAGCTGGTCCAGGAGAAGCTCGCCTACGTGACCGGCGAGCCGGTCACGCTCGCGATCCGGATGAAGAACATCTACAAGAAGGAGATGACGCTCCGGTACGACGGTGCGGCGGGGAGGGCCGCCGAGGGCCTCGTCGTGATCGAGATTGAATCGTCCATCAAGACGCTGAAGGACGAATCGACCTCCTCGTCGCGCCACCAGGAGTTTCCGTTCGAGGGGGAGATCCCGCTCGCGCCGGGGGCGCAGTGGGAGCGTATGCTGCAGCTCGATACCGTCTTCGGCCTCCCGGACGACCTTGAGGTACAGTCGGTCGTCGTGAACGCGTGGACGCAGCCCTCGAAGATCGAGACCGACGGCGTGAACATCACCCGGCGGCTCCAGTTCGAGCCTGCGATCCTCAAGCTCGTCCCGAAGCGCTACTCCCACTTTCTGGAGAAACCCCTCGAGTGGCTGTCGAAGACGATCGAGACGGGCCAACCCGCCCAGGAAACCTGGATCTGCACCCAGCTCCTGTCGGGGGACGAGCGGAGGAGGGGCGCGGAGGTTCTCGTAAAGGCCATGGAGAAGACGGACAACCCGGAATACCGCCCCGCGCTCGCGAAGATGCTCACGGAGCTCACCGGCGAGAAGCTCGGGGTCGACCCGAAGAAGTGGACGGAGTGGCTGGCGAAGCAGGGACCGGAGAAGAAAAAGAAGTGAAGCCACCGCGCGAGCAGTTGAAGGACCTCCTCCGCGGCACGGTGAACGTCCACGCGGAGGAGGAACTGCTCAAGAAGCTCGAGAAGGGCCAGCCGCTCCGCGTCAAGCTGGGCGTCGATCCGAGCTCGCCCGACATCCACCTCGGGCACACGGTCGTCCTTCGCAAGCTCCGCCAGTTCCAGGACCACGGTCACCAGGCGGTGCTCATCATCGGCGACTTCACGGCGCTCGTGGGGGACCCGACGGGGAAGAAGAAGACGCGCCCGCAGCTGACGCCGACCGAGGTCGAGGCGAACGCGAAGACCTACATCGAGCAGGTGGGGCGGGTGCTGGACACCCAGCGGCTGGAAATCGTGCGGAACAGCTCGTGGCTCAAGCCGCTGCCGTTCTACGAGCTCGTCAAGATGGCCGCGACGATGACGGTCGCGCGGTTCCTGGAGCGGGACGACTTCTCGAAGCGCCTGAAGGAGGGCGTTCCGATCCATCTCCACGAGTTCCTCTACCTCTTCATGCAGGCGTACGACTCGGTGGAGGTCCGGGCGGACGTCGAGCTCGGGGGCACCGACCAGCTCTTCAACCTGATGGTCGGGCGCGACCTGATGCGCGACAAGGGGATGGAGCCGCAGGTGGCGCTGACGACGCCGATCCTGACCGGGCTCGACGGCCACGAGAAGATGTCGAAGTCGCTCGGCAACCACATCGGCGTCTCGATGGACGCGTTCGAGATGTACTCGCGCGTCATGTCGATCCCCGACGCGAACATGAAGGAGTGGTACACGCTGCTGACGAACCTGCCGCTGGACGAGATCGAGCGGCTGACGACGAAGATGCATCCGAAGATGGCGAAGGACCGCCTGGGCCGGGAGGTCGTGAACGGTTTCCACCCGGGCGGGGGGGACGAGGCGGCGTCGGAGTGGGACAAGAAGTTCTCGAAGGGCGAGGTCGTCGACGCGAAGAGGCTGGAGACGCCCCCGGAGATCAATATTGTGGATCTCGTCATGCTGACGAAGATCCCGACCTCCAAGGGCGAGGCGAAGCGGCTGATCGAACAGGGGGGCGTCGAGATCGACGGCCAAAAGGTCACCGACGTTAAGTCCGTCATCAAGGTGAAGGATGGCGCGGTACTGAAGGTCGGCAAGAAGAAACAGTACTTCACGTTGAAGCCGAAGTAAGCGATGGCTACGTCGGACTGGGACCTGGGCCAGGACCTGATCGAGCGGGGATTCTGCAGCCTCGACCAGGTCCGCGAGGCGCTCACGATCCAGGAGCGTCTCAAGCAGATGGGGCTCGCGGCCAAGCCCCTGCCCGAGATCCTTCTTGAGAAGAGCTACGTCACCGTCGACCAGCTCCGCCAGGCGGGCATCACCGCCACGGCCAAGGCTCCGGCGTCCCGGCCCCCCCGGCGGACCGCCCCCCCGGTGGCGACCACGAAAAAGGCCGCCCCGTGGTTTGCGCTCGTCGCGGCCGCGGCCGTGATTGGCGCGCTGGCCTTCTTTGGCGGCGACATCCTCAAGGCGTTCTCGACGAACAAGCCCGACCGGGTAGAGCCGAAAGCCGTTGAATCCGCCGGGCCGTCCGACATGGAGAAGGCCGACCAGGCCGCGAAGGAGGACCTGGACCGCATCGGTGCCTTCGCGCAGACGGCGAACGACTTCGAGAACGCGGGCGAGGTCGCGAAGCGGTACGACGCCTACATGAAGAGGCACGCGGGCCAGAAGTGGGAGATCGAAGGCAATCGCCGCCTCCAGGAGTACCGCGCGAAGGCTGACTCGTTCGCCCGGCCGCGCCTCGACGAGATCCTGAAGGACGAATCCGCGCTCCGCGACCAGAAGCGGCTGGGCGAGCTCCTCAAGCGCTTCCGCGCGTTCCCCGCGCGGTTCCTCGAGGTGACCGAGTCGGGCCGCATCGTGAGGGAGAAGCTCAACGAGCTCACGGATCGCCAGAAGGAGACGTACCTGCACGACAAGGCCGAAGCGGAGAAGCTGCTCGGAGAGCGCAAGTTCGAGGCCGCGCTGGACCGCGTCGTCGCGCTCAAATTCATCGCCCCCGATGACGACAAGACGCTGAACGACGTGGCCGACCTCCACACGCGGATCGAGTTCGAGTACAAGGCGGCGACCCAGAAAGTCCGGCAGGAGCTGGCCGACACCTACTTCAAGGTCGACGGCGCCTTCAAGGAGGCGCTGCTGAGGAAACCGTCGGACCCGCAGAAGGCGGCGTCGGCGGTCGCGGAATTCCTCTGGGCGCCCTGGCCGGAGGAGAAGCGGCCGTTCATCCGGGTGCGCGGTGTCGACTACGACCTGCTCCGCAAGGAGCTCGATGCGTGGAAGCCCGAGGCGGTCGCCGCGATCTGCGACGCCGCGGCGCCAGACGCCGAGTCGGCGGACAAGCTCACGACGGCGGAGGCGGCGCTGCTCGACCTCCGGAGCTCGGCGCTCGTGGCGCTCTTCTACCGGGACCTGGACGCCGCGTACCAGAAGGCGGTGGAGGGGAAGGAGCCGCTCGACCTTCCGTCGATGGGCAAAGGCCACTTCGAGAAGCGCGAGGGTCGGACGGTATTCCTCGTCGACGGCAAGGGCCTCGTGGAGAAGCCTCTCTCGGAGGCGGACCTGGGCGCGATCGCGATGCGCGCCGGGCCGCTCGACGCGGCGATGCACGCGCGGATGGGGTTCTACTACTTCTACACGGCGCCGTCGGAGTTCGAACGCGCGTACGCGCACCTCGCCAAGGCGCAGGAGAAGGTGAAGGGGCTCCGGCCGTACCTCGCGGACCTGGCGGCGACGGCGCAGGCCGAGCTCTCGCGGACGCTGAGGGTGAAGCTCGAGGCCGCGACGGACTTCTACAAGAAGGGCCAGAAGGCGCCGGCGAAGAAGGTGCTCGAGGAGATGCTGGAGCGCGCGGACCATCCGTTCGTCAAGGAGCGGCGGGTCGAGATCGAGAAGATGCTCTTCGAGATCGCCGAGGGGACCGAGAGGGAGCGGCGCCTGGCGGTCGCGTACAAGGGGAAGGGCGAGGCGCTCGAGGATGGCCGTGCGCGGGTGACGTACGACTTCTCCGACAAGTCGCAGCTGGACGCCTTCGAGTTCGTGGCGAACCAAGGGGCGGTGAAGTTCAAGGGGCGGTGGAGGCTCGACCGCGCGGCGCTGGAGTCGTCGAGCGAGACGTCGGTGATGTGCTGGAAGACGCCGGTGAAAGGGGACGTGGTCCTCGAGTACGACCTCGCGCTCCTGGAGGACCCGCAGAACATCTCCATCGACCTTTACTACAACAAGGGCCTGTCGAAGCATTACGCGGTGGTGCTCGGGTTCGACTGGGTGGGGAAGGCGGACGGCGACGTGCAGAACACGGCCGAGGACCGCTACGGGATGCCGCGGACGTGCGTGATCAAGTACCCGGTGGCGGTGGACAAGACGCGCTGGGTGCTGGCGGAGGAGTGGGTGAACTGGAAGGACCGGCTGGTCGGGGGTCCGAAGATCGACTGGAAGCCGGCGAAGGGGAAGACCTACCGGATGCAGCTTTCGCGGGTGGGTAGGTCGATCCGCCTGCAGGCGGACAAGGCGGCGGTCTGGGAGGGCGAGGACGCGTCCTACTCCGAGGGCCAGGTGTTGTTCTTCAGCGACAGCCGCGTTCGGATCTCGAACCTGTCGATCACGTTCAAACCCGAGTAGTGTTGACGGTATCGCCGCGCGTTTTCGTTAAGAGAGGGAGCAGGGATGCCTATCTTATTGGCGATCGGCGCCCACTATGACGACAGTGTCTTCGGCGTGGGCGGCCTCCTGCTGCGCGCTGTCCGGAAGAACTACCGGACCGTCATCCTGTCGCTGATCGGCGACTACTCGAACTGGAAGCCGGTCCGCGGGCGCGAGCAGCAGCTGCTGACCCGGTCCGTCGAGATCGCCAAGGCCCGCGGCGTCGAGATGAAGTTCCTCGACTTCTCGGAGATGAAGTTCGACGTGACCCTGGAGACCAAGCGCGCCGTCTCGAAGGCGGTCGCGGAGATCCAGCCGGATGTCGCGTTCATGCTCTGGCAGGACGACCGGCACGCCGACCACGCGGTCGCCTCGGCGCTCTCGAAGGTGGCGCTCCAGCATGGCGACCGGCTGCTCGACCCGGTCGCGGCCTACCGGCCGGCGAAGTCGATCTACTGGTACGACAACGGCCCGGGCCACACGATCGGCTTTGAGCCCGACACGTACGTCGACGTGACGGACGTGTGGGCGGAGGCGAGCGACTGGCTGGGCGAACTGATGGCGGCGATGCGGAACGACGCGTACGACCGCGCGAAGCCCGACGGGGCGCGGAACGCGAAGGAGACGCTCGCGCGCTACCGCGGCGCGGCCTGCGGCGTCCGGTACGCGGAGGCGCTCCGCGCGGTCCATCCCCGGGTCCAGGACATCCTGTAGGGAGGAAGATTCATGGCCGAACCGCGCCCGCCGTCGATGAAGGACCGGGTGAAGCAGCTTGAGGACGACCTGGGGCGCGTCGCGCTCGTGACGCGGGCGCTGATGGACGCGTGTCTCAAGAAGGGTGTCCTCACGCAGATCGAGATCGCGGAGATGATGCGGAAGGCGGATGCCTCCGACGGGAGCGAGGACGGCAAGCTCGACCCGAAATCGTTCCGCTCGGGACGCTAACTGTTCTACCCGCCGCTGAGCGCCGCCACGATCTGCACTTCGTCCCGCTCCGCCACGTTTTCCGACAGGTCGCGGATGATGCGGCCATTCACGTGGAAGAGGATGGTCGGGCGGACGCGGTCCTGCTCGTCGACGACGCGGAACCGCAGGCCGGGGTAGCGGCGGTCGAGGTCGGCGAGCAGGTCGATCAGCGTCGCGCCCGATGCCACGACCTCGGCCCTTCCGCCCGTGTACGAGAAGAGAGGCGACGGCACCCGCACGACCGTCATCCCCGCCGCCCCGTCTCCACCGACGTGATGGACGGCAGGTGGTCCGCGATCGGCGACCAGCCGCGGCCCTCGTCGCGGCTCGACCAGAGCGCGCCGCTCGTCGTGCCGAGGTAGAGGCCGACGGGATCGCCCGGGTCGGCGGTGAACGCCTGGCGCTTCACGGTCCACCACGCGTCCTTGCGTGGGAACCCTTTGTCCAGCCGCTTCCAGGATTTTCCGCCGTCGCGGGTGACGTACACCGCGGGCTTTCCGCCGGGCGAGACGCGCGGCCACGCCTCGCTCCCGTCCATCGGGAAGACCCAGGCGGTGTCGGGGTCGCGTGGGTGAAGGACCATCGGGAAGCCGATGTCGCCGATCTCCTTCGGCATCGCGCGGCCGATCCGCGTCCACGTGTCGGAGGGGCGGTCGATCCGGTACATCCCGCAGTGGTTCTGCTGGTAGAGGCGGTCGGGCCGGCCCGCGCACATCCGCACGCAGTGCGGGTCGTGGCCGTACTCGGGGTCCTTGACCGGGATGAAATCCGCCGCGACGCCCTTGTTGAGCGGCTTCCAGTCGGCGCCGCCGTCGGTACTCTCGAAGACTCCGCCGGACGAGAAGCCCGCGTAGAGATGGTCGGCGTCGCGCGGGTCGACGAGGATCGAGTGGGTGTTCGGGCTGTCGGGCGGGGAGTTCTCCGGGGGGCCCTTCCACTTCGCGCGCCCGGGGTGCTCGTTGAATCCCTTCACGCCCTCCCACGTGGCGCCGCCGTCCGCGGACCGGAAGATCGAATGGGGCGCGGCCCCCGCGTACCATTCGCCGGGACGGCTCGCGTGTCCCGGCGTGAGCCAGAAGACGTGCTTCAGCGTCTCCCCGCTCTCCTTGGGGAACTGGGGGGGCCGCGTCGCCTCCTTCCACGTCTTTCCGAGGTCGTTCGAGCGGAAGACGGTCGGGCCGAGGTGGCCGGTCTTCGCCGCCATGACGAGCGTGCGGCCGTCGCGCGGGTCCTGGAGCAGGTGGAACACGGTCTGGCCCAGGAGATGCGGGCCGTCGACCTTCCACTTTGTTCGCGACGCGTCGCCGTGATAGAGGAAGGCGCCCTTGCGGGTGCCGAGGAGCAGGAGGATTTTCGGGGATTTCATGCGGCCCATGATACAATCCCCCGCCCTTCATGAAAAAGCTTCCGATTGTCGCCATCGTCGGCCGCCAGAACACCGGGAAATCGTCGCTCCTGAACGCCATGGCGGGCCGGCGGCTGTCGATCGTCGACCCCATGCCCGGCGTGACGCGCGACCGGGTGAGCGCGATCGTCTCGTGCCGAGGGACGGCGTTCGAGCTCGTCGACACGGGCGGGATCGGCCTCCGCCCGGGGGATCCCTTCTACGAGGAGGTCGAGCGGCAGATCGAGCGGGCGATTCAGGAGGCGGAAGTGGTCCTCTTCCTGGTCGACATGAAGTCGGGACCGGTGGGGCTCGACCGGCAGGTCGCCGCGCGGTTCCGCGACAAGAAGGTCCTTCTCGTCGCGAACAAGGCGGACAATTGGGAGATGGAGAAGGGGGTGACGGAGTTCTACGAGCTGGGCCTCGGGGAGGCGGTGCCCGTCGCGGCGGCGCACATGAGGAACATCAAGGAGCTGACGGAGCAGGTCGCGTCGATGCTTCCGCCGGCGCCGATTCCGTCCCGCGGGATCTCGGTGGCGGTGGTGGGGAAGCGGAATGTGGGGAAGTCGACGTTCGTGAACGCGCTCGCGGGGGAGGAGCGCGTGATCGTGAGCGAGACGCCCGGGACGACGCGGGACGCGGTCGACGTGGTGATCGAGAAGGACGGCCGCCGGTACATCCTGGTCGACACGGCGGGTCTGCGGAAGAAACAGAAGGTGGAGAACTCGGTCGAGCTCTTCAGCCGGGTGCGGACGGAGGAGGCGGTCGGGCGGGCGGACGTGGTCGTCTTCATGATCGACACGATGGAGAAGATCACGGAGATGGACAAGCGGATCGCGGCGACGATCGAGGACGAGAAGAAGCCGGTGGTGGTCGTGCTGAACAAGTACGACCTGGTGCCGAAGGGGCACTCGCCGGGCGAGTTCCTGGCGTACATCACGAAGGCGATGACGCAGCTCCGGTACGCGCCGGTCTCGATGATCTCGGCGAAGAAGGGCGACCGGGTGTGGGAGGTGATGGAGATCTGCACGGAGCTGCACGCGCAGGCGGGGGTGAAGGTGACGACACCGGAGCTGAACCGGGCGCTCGAGACGGCGGTGAAGATGCGGTCGCCGGCGGGCCACGGGCCGCGATCCGCGCGTATCTACTACGCGACGCAGAAGGGAGCGCACCCGCCGCGGTTCATCGTCTTCGTGAACGACGTCCGCTCGTTCGCGGGCGACTACGTGCGCTATCTCGAGGAGAAGATGCGTGAGCTCCTGCCGTTCCACGAGGTGCCGATCCGGCTGGAGCTGCGGGGGAAGCCGAAACGGGAGAAGCGCTGAGGACGAATGGAGAGGAGGAGAGGGTGGGGAGGTCGCGAGGGGACCGGATTCAGACCCCGCCGTGGGCCTTGGACCAGGCCTCGGGGTTCTCGAGGAACTCGCGGATGCCCTTGATCTGGGGCGGGGTGAAATACTGCAACGCCTCGGCCGCGTCGATCATGTGGCGCCAGGTCGTGAGGGCGTGGAGGGTGATCCCCGCGCTCTTGATGATCTCCGGCGCCTTCGGGAAAATCCCATAGTAGAAGAC
>JBGPCZ010000180.1:0-11062 GCA_041482015.1 Planctomycetota bacterium
CGGACGCTGGCCCTGTCGCTGGCGCCGCAGGGGATCCGGGTGAACGCCATCGCCCCCGGACTGATCGACACTCCTCTTTCGAACGCGTGGCTCCAGGGCCGCCACGGCATCCGGGAGCGCTACGAGGAGCGCATCCCGCTCAAGCGTCTCGGGACGCCCGGGGATTGCGCGTCGGCGGCCGTCTTTCTCTGTTCCGACGCGGCGGCCTATCTCACCGGGGAGATCCTCGTGGTCGACGGCGGGCTGACCATTCAGCAGGCCGGTCCTCTCTGATGAATCGTGGCGTACACTACTGGATCGGAGGTCTGCTGATGGCCCCAGTCCGCGCGCTCCTGCTTCTTCTACTCGCGGCCCCCGCGCCGCAGGCCGCCGAGTGGCGGCCGGTCCAGGTCCCGGGACCGCGCAAGGCGTCGGAGGCGGCCGAGACAGCTTGGTACCGCGCCTGGGTCAAGGTGGATGACAGCTTCTTCGCCAAGCACGAACGCAACCTCTTCGAGGAGTCCGTCGGCGTCAACATCCGAGATCTCGCCGGCACCCACGAAGCGTGGGTGAACGGAAAGAAGATCGGCGCCGGCGATCGGGGCATCCAACGCCACAAGGTCCCCGTGGGCACTCTTCGAAAGGGCGAGTGGAACGAGATCGCGATCCGCGTCACCACCCCCGCCGGCGCCGCTCCCGGCGGATTCCTCGGCGAGGCGCCGTTCATCATGAACTACTTCATGGAGTGCGTCTTCGAGGGCGCGTGGGAGTACCGGGTTGGCGGCGACTACACTCCCGGCGGCGCCGTGGCGAAGAAGCCGGCGGCCGCCGCGTTCGACGCCTTCCGCGAATCCAACCGCGTGCTCGGTCGGGCCGAGCAGGTCCACGGCGCGATGCTTCCGCCCGCCGAATCGGCGTCGAAGCTGGAGCCTGGCCGCGAGTTCGCGGTCGACCTGCTCCTCCACGAGCCGCTCGTCGCGCAGCCCTTCCATTTCAGTTTCGACGAGCGCGGACGGCTCTGGGTCGCGCAGTCGCGGCAATACCCGTATCCCGCGGGGCTCACCATGATCAGCCGCGACAAGTACTACCGCGCCCACTACGACAAGGTCCCGCCCGCGCCGCCGAACCACGACCGCGGCGCGGACATCATCTCCATCCACGAGTCCACCAAGGGCGACGGCGTCTACGATCGCCACAAGGTCTTCGTCGACGGCCTCAACATGGCCAACGCCGTCGTGCGCGGCCACGGCGGGGTCTGGGTGATGCACTCGCCCTACCTGCTCTTCTATCCCGACGCGGATGGCGACGACGTCCCCGACGGCCCGCCCGAGGTGCGGCTCGCGGGCTTCGGGCTCGAGGACACCCACTCGACCGCCAACGGCCTCGTATGGGGGCCTGACGGCTGGCTCTACGGCGGCCAGGGCAGCACCACGTCCTGCCGCGTGACGCGCCCCGGCGTCGATCCGCCCGGCGCCCCGGGCGTCGCCTTCGAGGGGTGCATGGTATGGCGCTACCATCCCCGGACGAAGGCGTTCGAGATTTTCGCCGAGGGGAGCGGCAACACCTTTGGACTCGAGTTCGACGCGCAGGGCCGCCTCTATTCCGGCCACAACGGCGGCGGCACGCGCGGATGGCACTACGTGCAGGGCGGGTTCTACCAGATGCAGGGCGTCGACCCCGGCAAGTTCGGCCCGCCCCGAAATCCCTACGCGTTCGGCGAGCTGCCGAACCTGAAGACGGCGGACAAGGTCGTGCGCTTCACCCACTTCGGCGCGTTCGCCGACGGCACGGCGATGCCGTCGAAGTACTCGGGGATGCTCTTTGGACTCGACCCGCTGCACAACCTCGTCACCACCAGCATTCGTGCGCCGCGCGGCTCGACGTTTGAGACGACGGACCAGGAGCCGGCGCTCCGGAGCTCGGACACGGCGTTCCGTCCCGTCTACATCGCCAACGCCCCCGACGGGTCGCTCTTCATCGCCGACATGTACGAGTTCTACATCGCGCACGGGCAGCACTACCAGAACCAGATCGATCCCACGACCGGCCGGATCTACCGCTTGCACGGGAAGGACGCGGTCCTGGAGAAGGACGTCAACCTGGCCGCGAAAACCACGGCGCAACTGGTCGGCCTCCTCTCGCATCCCAACAAGTGGCACCGCCACACGGCCGTGCGCCTGCTGGGCGAGCGAAAGGATCCGGAGTCGGCGGCGCCGCTGCGGAAGGCCGTCGCGGGAGAATCCGGCCTGGGCGCGCTCAACGCGCTCTGGGCGCTTCACCAGTCCGCCGGATTGGACGACGCGACGGCGATCGCCGCGCTCTCGCATCCGTACCCTGCGGTCCGCCTCTGGGCGACGCGGCTCCTGGGCGACGAGCGGGGCGTGAACCGAAACTTGGGCGCGGGCCGGCACGCCGCGAACGGGGAGCGCCTGTCCGGGAAGGTCTTTGAAGCGATGCTCGCCCGGGCGCGGATTGAGACCGATGCCGAGGCGCTTTCCCAGTTCGCCGCAACCGCCCGCCGCCTGGACGGATCCCAGGCGATGCCGCTCGTCGCGGCGGTCCTCGGTCACGACGAGGCGGTCCAAGACGCGTACATTCCGCTCATGTGCTGGTGGGTCTTCGAGGCCCACATCCCCGCGTCGAACGGCGAGATCGCGGCCCTGATGAAGTCGCCCGCGCTCTGGGACAAGCCCATGGTCTTCGAGCATCTCCTGCACCGGCTCGCGCGGCGATATGCCGTCGAGGGCAAGCGCCAGGACCTGCTTCTCTGCGCCCAGCTTTTCCAGGACGCGCCGACACCCCGGCATGCCGGCCAGCTTCTCAAAGGACTCGAGGAGGCCTTCCGCGGGCGGCCGATGACGGGGCTGCCCGACGAATTGCTCGCCGGCCTACGGCGGGCGGGACAGTTGCCGCTGAGCTTCCGCGTCCGGCTGGGCGAGAAGGACGCGGTGGCCGAGGCCATCCGCAAGATCCAGGACGCGAACGCCAAGGCCGAGGAGCGACTCCTTTTCGCCCGCGCCATGGGCGAGGTCCGCGAGGCGGGCGCGGTGCCCGCCCTGCTTGCCGTCGCCTCGGGCCCGGCGACGGACGAACTGCGGAAGGCGTCGCTCTCTTCGCTGTCGTCCTATGACGACGAGGCGATCGGTGCCCAGGTCGCGGCGCTCCTGCCCAAGCTCGCGGGCGACGTCCGGGCGGCGGCCTTCGCGCTCCTGGCGAGCCGCGCAAAGTGGAGCGTCCGTCTCCTGGACTCCGTGCAGGGCGGACGCGTGAAGGTCGCGGAGGTGCCGGACGATGTCGCGACCCGCCTGCGCGCGAGCGAGGACAAGACGGTGGCCGAGCTTGCGGCGCGGGTGCTGCCCGCGAAGGCCCCCGTCGCGGCCGAGTTCCAGAAGCGGATCGACGAGGTCACGGCCGTCCTCAAAGGGGGTGCCGGCAACCCCTACGCGGGCGAACCGATCTTCATGGACCGCTGCTCCAAGTGCCACAAGCTCTTCTTCAAGGGGGGCAACGTCGGTCCCGACCTGACGCAGTACCAGCGCGACAACCTGGGCACGATGCTCCTGAGCATCGTGAATCCCAGCGCCGAGATCCGCGAGGGCTACCAGTACTACATCGTGGCGACCACCGACGACCGCATCCTGAGCGGCTTCTTCGTGGACCGTGACAACCAGGTCACGGTGCTGCGTAGCCTGGAGGGAGAGAACATCACGCTGCGGGCGTCGGAGATCCGCGCGATCAAGCCCACGGGCACGAGCCTGATGCCGACCGGGCTGCTCGACGGCCTCACCGAACAGCAGCTCCGCGACTTCTTCGCGTACCTGCGGATCTCGCAGCCCATCAGCAAGTAGGGGAACCTTATGATCACGCGCAGGGAATTCATCGCGTCGGTGCCGCTCGCTGCGGTGGCCATTGCCGGCCAGGAGCGTCCCCCGATCAAGCTGGGCCTGATTTCGGCGGCCTCGTACGGGGCCGTCGGCGCGGCGCGCGCGTCCGGCTCGAACCACGGGACCGCCTTCGCCACCACCTTCAACGGCTGGGACGAGGCGAAGGCCAAGGAGTGCCAGGGCACCTTCGTCCGCTCGACGAAGCGTCTGGACGGCGCGCGGGTCACCCGGATCTGGGATCCGCTCCGTGACGCGGCGGAGCGCCTGGCCGCGGCGTGCGCCATCGAGAAGGTCTGCGCCACCGCCGAGGAGGCGTGCGACGGCGTGGATGCGGTCCTCCTGGTCGACGACGGGACGGGGGAGCAGTGGAAGCACGCGGCCCATCCGCTCCGGAAGGGCGTGCCCGTCTTCTGCGACAAGCCGCTGGCGATGACGGCCAAGCTGGCCCAGGAGACGGCCAGGCTCGCGCGGGCGACGAAGACGAAGTTCATGTCGGCCAGCGCGCTCCGCTTCGTGCCGGACATCGTGAAGCTGCGCGGGGAGCTCGCGCAGATCGGGCCCGTCTCCCTCGCGTCGGCGGCCTGCGGGAACGAGCTGGTGTACTACGGGATCCATGCGCTCTCGATGGTCTACGCGGTGCTGGGGGGCGGCGCGGTCTCGTGCCTGAACGCCGGGCAGCCGGGGCTGAACATCGTGCGCGCGCGCTTCGCCGACCAGCGCGACGTCGTCCTCCTGGTGGGCGAGAAGGAGTGGATGACGGCGGGCTACCAGGTCAGCCTCTACGGGCGGAAGGGCTGGCGGACGGTGAAGCCGGACCTCGCGAACCTGTACGTCTACCTGCTCGAGGCCTTCCTGGAGTACCTCCGCACCGGGGTGGAGCCGTACCCGATCGAACAGGAGGTGGAGCTGATCGCGGTGCTCGAGGCGGGCAAGCGGTCGCTCAAGGAGGGGCGCGAGGTGACGATCAAGGAAGTGCTGGAGTAGAGCTCGACATCCTGGCGCGCTGGAGCGCTTCGTGAAGCTCTGCCATTTGCCTGCGCTTGACTACCAGAAGTGCCTGGTGGCTGTCAGGCCTCTGTAACGCTGGCCCGGTCGCCGAAGACTTTCGATCAGCCAGACATTTTTCATCGGCCCTCCTTCGCTCCATTTGGGGTTGAGCTACGGAGGGCCATCCTTCGCTCCTGCCTGGACGAAAGGGTCGATCGCATGAGGTTGGCTTGCCATCCGTAGCTCCGTCCAACCACAAAAAGGGACGGAGCGAAGGATGGTCGGGCCGGCGAGATTTGAACTCGCGACCTCCTGCGCCCAAGGCAGGCGCGCTAAACCAGGCTGCGCTACGGCCCGAGGCCTGCGACTATACCATCGAACCGGCCGCGAGGGCATCCCGATCTACGAATTCTTAAGCACCTTCAGCAGCACGACGATGAGGGCGATCACCACGATCGCCGCGCCCGGCAGCCACCCCTTTCCATCAGACTCGGATTCAGATGTCTTCTGCCGGGTCCACCACCGGCCGCCGCTGCCGTTGGAAAGGATGCTGAGAAGGACGTCAACCCAGTGCACCATGCAGATGTGAAGCGCCTCCGGCCCGACTCGTTGCAGGGTTTCGCGCTACCGCCGCTTCAGGTGCGATACGCACTCGTGGCAGTGGCCGCGAAGGACCGACAGGCGCCGCCGGCAGCGCGTGCAGAAGGGCTTCCGGCAGTCCCCGCAGTGGCGGACCCCCTTCTTGTTGATCCCGCCGCAGCCGGGGCATTTGAACTCGTCCTCCCGCGCCGCGATCTCGAGCGGGCCGCCCGCCTCGTGCAGGTTTTCGCCGCAGACCTTGCACTTCTTCTCGGTCATCGGGTTGAACGCCTCGCAGAAGCCGCACTTCACCAGCGTCCCGAACTCCGCCATCGCGTCGGGCTCCTCGCCCGACATCACCTTCTTCAGGTCCTCGAGGAACGCCGCGACGTTCGGGTAGCGCTTCCTCGGCGGCTTCGCGAGCATCTTCTTCCCCAGCGCGCAGAGTCCGTCCGACAGCTCCGGGTCGTGCTTCTTGAGCGACGCGGCCCCCACCTTCAGGTGCTGGTGCATCAGCTCGTTCACCGTCTCGCCCTCGAAGGGGCGCCGCCCCGTCAGCATCTGGTAGAAGATGACGCCGAGCGAGTAGAGGTCGCTCCGCTCGTCCGCCTTGTGCCCCAGCCACTGCTCGGGCGACATGTAGTAGGGCGTCCCGACGATCAGCCCCGACTTTTCGTCGGGGTTGTCCTGGTCCTGCGCGAGCCCGAAGTCCGTCAGCCGCGCCCGGCCGTCCTCCGTCACCATCACGTTCGCGGGCTTCACGTCCCGGTGGATGATCCCCTTTGCGTGCGCCGCCCCGAGGCCGCTGGCGATGTCCTTCACGAGCTCCAGCGCCACCGCCATCGGCAGCCCCTTCATTTCCGCCAGCTGGTGCTCCAGCGTGTGGCCGTGGAGGAGCTGCATCACGATGAAGAAGTAGCCCCTTTGAAAGCCCACGTCGTAGATCTGCACGATGTTCGGGTGCTCCAGTTTCGCCACAGCCCGCGCCTCGATCAGCAGCCGCTTGATGAGCTCGGGGTTCTGCGACACCGACGGCAGCAGCTTCACCGCGACGTACCGGTTGAGGCCGACGTGCTTCGCCTTGTAGACCGCCCCCATCGAGCCCCGCGCGATCAGCTCGATGATCCGGCAGCCGCCGCACTCCATCCCGATCGGCGACTCGGGCGTGTTGTCCCCGGCCCCGAGCGTCGCCGCGACGCCCACCGTCGCGTCCCGCCCCGTCTTGGCCAGGAGCTGCGAGTCGGCGGGGCATTTCGCCGCCGTCTCCCACTCCCGGAGCACGTTGTATTTCTCGCCGCAGCGCGGGCAGAACATGATGACCTGGTCGTGCTCCTCGATCAGGCCCTTCACCTGGTCGATCGTGAGCGCGCCCCGCTCGACGAGGAGCTCGCCCAGGTTCTTGAAGACCCCCTTGCCCGCGAGCTCCGCCTGCTCCTTGAGCGCGCCGTTCACCTGGTCGGGTGTCGACAGGCCCCGCGCGACCACCGCCTCGCCGAAAAGCTGCTGGTCCTCCTCCGTCCCGCCGCCCGCGAGCGTCGAGGCGTGATGGAGCGCCATCAGCTTTTTGAACTGGTCGCCCGTGATGTGCCCGAGCTGGAGGAGGAGCTCCCCGAGCGGGATCTCCGACTTCTTCGCGTCCATGAGCTCGAGGACGCGGTTGACGGCGGACTCGTCCACCATCTTCTGCTCGACCGCGAGGCGCGCGAGGAGCATCCGGCTCGCGTGCCTGCTGTCACCCAGTCCCTGGCTCATGAGGGTCTCGAGAGCGAGGCCAAGGCCTCCCCCGCCACGTAAAAGGACCCGGTCACCACGACCGCGTCATCCGCCCGCGCCACGGTCCGTGCCAGCGCGAGCGCCGCTTCCACACTCTCCACGCGCACCGCGGGTCCCCGCGCGCGCCGCGCCAGCGCCTCGGGCGCCGCCGCTCGCGGGCTCTTCGCCCGCGTGAAGATCGTCAGGTCCGCCCGGCCCAGCGCCCGCAGCATCCCGGCCCAGTCCTTGTCCGCCGATGCGCCGAAGACGAGCACCGTCCGCCGGCGCCGGAGCGGCCGCAGCCCCTCCACCAGCGCCCGCGCCGAGACGGGGTTGTGGGCGCTGTCGACGATGATCCACGGTCGGCGGCGGACGATTTCGATCCGGCCGGGAAGTCGGACGCGGCGGAGCGCCTCGCGAACATCCACGGGCGTCACCTCCGCACCCGACGCTTCCACCAAGCCGATCGCGATCGCCGCGTTTCCCGCCTGGTGGGGCCCCAGCACCGGGAGCTCGCACCGGTACCTCTTCCCCCGGACCCCTGATACGGTGAATTTTAGCACGGTTCCGGTCGCGCGGGTGGCGCAAACTGTCGGCACGAGGGGCGCCGCCCGCCGACGGATCTCGCGGAGGGCCGCCGGGCGCTGCGCGCCCGTGACCACCGGGACCCCCGGCTTGAGGATGCCCGCCTTCTCCCGCGCGATCTCCCCCAGCGTGTGGCCCAGCTTGTCCATGTGGTCGTAGTCGATCCGCGTGATCGCGCACGCCGCGGGGGTGATGACGTTCGTCGCGTCGAGCCTCCCGCCCAGGCCCACCTCGATCACCGCGAAGTCCACCCTCTTCTTGGCGAAAACCAGGAACGCCGCCTCGGTCATGATCTCGAAATAGGTCGGCCGCAGCCGCCGGAGCGCGGGCTCCATCCGGTTCATCGCCCAGAGGAAGTCGCGCTCCGACACGTTCCGTCCGTCGATCCGGATGCGCTCCCGCAGGTCGACGAGATGGGGCGAGGTGTAGAGGCCCGTGCGGTATCCGGCGCGGCGGAGGATCGCCTCCGCCATGTGGGCGACCGATCCCTTGCCCTTCGTGCCGGCGACGTGGAGCGATTTGAACGACCGTTCAATATTCCCCATCGAGGCTGCCAGGCGGCGCATTCGGTCCAGGTTGTAGGTTGAGGGCGAGTAGCGCGCCTGCTGCCGCTCGTAGTCGGTGGCGCGGCCGAGGTAGTCCATCGAGGCCGCGTAAGTGCGAAACATGGGAGGGAAAAGCTATCACACCGCGCGGCGCGTCGTCTATAGTTACCTCATGATCCTCCTCGCGCTCGCCCTCTCCTGCCTCCAGGACGACGCGGTCGAGCTCCGCTGGACGTACGTGAAGGGCGACGTCCTCCGCTACAAGATGACCCAGCGAGTCTCGTCCGACGCGGGCGGCACGCCGGTCCGGCAGCAGATGTCGACCACGATGGCGCTCGAGGTGAAGGAGGTCGACGCGCAGGGGGCGGTCACGGTGCGGGCCCTCTACGAGGCGGTGGCGGCCCGCGCGTCGGGGATCCAGGAGTACGACTACGATTCCGAGAAGGACAAGGAGCCGCCGGACGAGCCGGCCGCGCGGATGATGTCGAAGCTCGTGGGACAGTCCTTCTCGATGCGGCTGGGGGCCGACGGGAAGGTGCTCGAGGTGGGCGGTTACGACAGGGTGATCGAGGCGATGAGCCGGGGCGTGGGCGACGACGAGGCCGCGCGCGAGAGGGCGCGCCGCGCGCTCGGCCAGATGTTCTCCGACGAGGCGTTCAAGTCGAGGATGCAGCAGCTCGCGCCGCCGCTCCCCGCGGGGAAGGTGAAAAAGGGCGACACGTGGTCGAACGACTTCTCGATCAAGATGCCGATCGTCGACCGCGTGACCTACAAGATCCGGTCTAAGCTCGCGGACGTGAAGGACGGGAACGCCCTGATCGACCAGGAGATCCAGGTCGAGTTCAAAGGGGGCGACGACAAGGAGAACCCGCTCTCCGGCCAGGTCGAGGCGAAGGACGCGAAGGGGAAGTCGAGCTGCGTCTTCTCGATCGCGCGCGGCCGGTTCGTCTCGCAGAAGGCCGCGATCGACATGGTCCTCGTGATGGGGAAGAGCAGCGTGCCCGTGCACGTGGAGACGGAGCTCCAGCTGCTGGAGAAGAAGCCCTAGATCCTCAGCTCGGCGAACGACCGGAACCAGGTGAACGCCGCGCCCGCCGCCTTCGCCGCCCCCTCGTCGAACCGTGAGTCGCCCACGACGAGCGACTCTGCGGGCTGCACGCCGAGCCGCTTGCACGCCTCGAAGACCACGTCGGGCGCCGGCTTCGACGCGGCCACCTGGTCGCAGCCGACGACCGTGTCGAAGTAGCCCTCGAGCTTCGCCCGCGAGAGCGCGCGCTTCGCGAGCTCCGTCGGGCTGTTCGTGATGACCGCCTTCGGGAGCGCGAGGGCGCGGAGCGCGTCGGCGGCGCCGTCCATCACCTTGAGGTGGTGCAGGTGGTCGCCGTAGAGGCGCTCGTACTCGTGGCGGATCTCCGGGACGGTGTGGCGCGGGTAGAAGAGCGTGACGTCGACCTCGATGCCCTGGCCCCAGGAGGTCTGGTAGACCTCGCGGCGGACGGGCGGGTAGCCGTGGCGCACGGCCACGTCGTTCAGGAGGAAGAACCAGACCTCGTAGGTGTCGACGAGGACGCCGTCGAGGTCGAAGAGGACGGCCTTGGGCGGGGTCATCGGCGCGGAAGGATAGCAAAGAACGGCGGGCGATACTAGAATGCGCGGCATGAAGAGGCTGGCGGCGATGGCCGTTCTGGTCCTGGGCTCCTGCCAGGAGCCGCCGAAGCACGGGCAGATGGACCTGGCGGTGCGGGCGCTGGCCGACCTGCACGCGTGGGATCCGTCGACGGAGGCGAAGGGCCAGGCGTCCTATGACGCGATCATGGGGACCGGGAACGACATCCTGCCGTTCCTCGTGGCGCACGTGACGGACGAAACGCCCACGATGCTCTACGACAAGACGTTCGACATCACGGTGACCATCGGGGACGTCTGCTTTTACATGCTGATCCGGATGATGGGGCTGGACTGGAAGAAGGAGTTCCTGGAGGAAGGCGCGTTCGTGACGTCGCTCCTCCCGAACCCCATCTTCTGCATCCGCTGGAAGGAGCCCTCCCTGCTCTCCCGCCGCCGCGTCCAGGCCCACTTCGTCCGCCTCCTCCCTCCCCCCGAATAGGCCTTCTTCCCCTCCGCTTCCCCTCGCCGTTCTCCGATCTCCTGTTGCAATCCACCCATAGCCGATATATACTCTGCGCCCCAGAGCTCGAAAGGAGATGCAGTGACCTCCGGCCTGACGGTTCCCCTCCGGCCTCCC
Source organism: Planctomycetota bacterium (assembly GCA_041482015.1). Lineage (GTDB taxonomy): Bacteria > Planctomycetota > MHYJ01 > MHYJ01 > JACPRB01 > JACQFK01. Next base: position 10,557 of record JBGPCZ010000180.1, read on the forward strand.
CTCGCCTGATCCCGGGTTTCCTTCCGTTTTACCCCGAAACCATATGGACCTTCGAAATATCGCCATTATCGCGCACGTCGACCACGGGAAGACCACCCTCGTCGACTTCCTCCTCCGCCAGTCGGGCGCCTTCCGCGCCAACCAGGAGATGACCGACTGCGTCATGGACTCCAACGCCCTCGAACGCGAGCGCGGCATCACCATCCTCGCGAAGAACACCTCCATCGTCTACAAGGGCGTCAAGATCAACATCGTCGACACCCCGGGCCACCAGGACTTCGGCGGCGAGGTCGAGCGCGTCCTCCGCATGGCCGACGGCTGCCTCCTCCTCGTCGACGCCGCCGACGGCCCCATGCCCCAGACCCGCTTCGTCCTCAGAAAGGCCCTCGGCCACGGCCTCCAGCCCATCGTCTACAAGGGCGTCAAGATCAACATCGTCGACACCCCGGGCCACCAGGACTTCGGCGGCGAGGTCGAGCGCGTCCTCCGCATGGCCGACGGCTGCC
>JBGPCZ010000181.1:0-10971 GCA_041482015.1 Planctomycetota bacterium
CCCGACGACTACCTCCTCTTCCCCGCCGCGGTGAAGCACTACGACCACCTCTGCCCCGAGGTAAAGGCGACGTACGAGCCCTACTTCCGCCGCGCCCTCCAGGCGCTCCGCACCGAGACGCCCCCGAACGCCGCGCGCTGGATCGGCTCGATCCTCCATTTCGCCGAGGACACGGGGTCGCCGCCCCACGCGGCCGAGATCCGCGGTGACGTCCACTCGAAGATGGAGAACTGGATCGACGGGAAGAAAGTCCGCATCGACGGCTACGTGCCGCAGGTTCTGGGCGAGACCGACGATGCCGCGGTCGCGGGATTCCTCCGGCGGATGGACGGGTTGATCGAGTATTCAAAGGAGCGCGGCCTGAAGCTCAAGCCTCTCGTCGTGGCGGGCGACCGGGCCGCCTGCGAACCGGCCGTCCTCGAATGCGCGCTCGAGACGAGCCGCGTCGTGGCCGACCTGCTCCACACGCTGGGGAGGCTCGGCGATCCCGTCCGGAAGGACGGCGCGACGCTGCGCGGAACGATCGCGTCGAAGGCTGCCGCGGGGCTCGAGAAGATCCCCGCGAAGGTGATGATCGAGGGGACGCTCTTCTCGACGCTCGCGGACGCCTCGGGCGTCTACGAGTTCCGGAATCTCCCGGCGGGAACGCACCGGCTCCTGGTGCTCCGCGCGGGGAGCGATCTCGCGACGACGGAGGTCTCGCTCGAGGTGAACGGCCGGCATGAGAAAGACGTCGCCCTCAAGGACTCCGGAAGCCTCGTGCGGAACGGCGACTTCCGGCTGCGATGGGTGAATCCAAAGGCGCCGGACGGATGGCACGCCTCAAAGGACACGTGGGAGGGCGAGGCGATCCCGGTCGGGGCGGGCCGCGAGGTGCGGCTCCTCGCGCGCTGGAAGAAGGATGCGCGGGGCGAGATCATGATCCGCTGGCGGGCCACGCCGGACCCTTATGGGGAATCGAAGGAGGAGGCCCTGCTCAAGCCGGGCGAGGAGAGCCGGGTCGTGACCGTTCCCGAGAAGATGACCCACGCGCGGATCCTCTTCCGGGGTCAGGCCCCGGACGCCGCCTGCGACAGCGTCGCGCTGACGGCGAAGTAGCCTTCTACTTCTTGTCGTCCTTCTTCTTCTTGCGCAGGCCCAGGATCAACACGATGATACCGACCGCGATGGCCCCCGGCGCGGCGAACTTCTCGTACTCGCCAAAGACCCCCATGATCATCGACTGCTTGCTCATCGCGTGCAGGATGTAGGAACTGGCTCCCGCCGCGACCAGGAAAAATCCGATCGTCTTCATAAGGCCCCCTAATCGTATGAGGGATTCTACCCCAAGAACGGCCCCAGCGCGCGCCGGACCAGATCGGACTCCCGCGTTCCGAGCGGGAGCGCCAGGGCCGCCTCGCGGGCGCGGGCCGACATCTTCTTCCAGGTCTTCCGCAGGATGTCGACGACCTTCCCCTCCTCCGTCTTCGCCGCGAACTCGCCGAACTCGAACTGGAGGAAGACGAGGCACGCGGCGTCCTCGAGCGTCTGCCCCTCCGGGTCGGACGCGAGGTTCTTCCGAAGGATGAGCGCCTTCGCCTTGGCGACGGACGCGTCGGCGTACCCGGCTTCCTTCATGATCGCGGCGAGCGTCTCCGCGTGGAACTTCTTGAGAGTCTCGCGCCAGGAGAGGTAGCCGGCCCGGCCGTCGGGGAATTGCGACCGGGGGACCGACCAGCGCCGGACGTGCTGGGCGCGGACGGCGAGGAGGAGCTCTTCGCTGGAGCCGGGCGCGAGCGTCCGCGTCCACTCGACCATGCGCTGGGAGTACGGAAGCTCGTGGCCGGCCGGGTCTTCGACATTCGAGCGGTCGATCGCGGCGCAGGCGGTCTCGTACGGGGTCACGTCCCGCCTACTTCTCCTTCTTCTCCTCGTCGAACTTGAGGGAGACGGAGTTGATGCAGAAGCGGAGGCCGGTGGGGCGCGGGCCGTCCTGGAAGACATGGCCGAGGTGGGCGCCGCAGTTGCTGCAGACCACCTCGACGCGGTCCATGTCGTGGGTGAAGTCGCGGATCTTGGCGACGCTCTTGTCGCCGGAAGGCGCGTAGAAGCTGGGCCAGCCCGAGCCCGAGTGGAACTTGGTGTCGGAGTTGAACAGGAGCTGCCCGCACGCCGAGCAGGCGTAGCCGCCCTTCCCCTGCTTCTCGAACTCCTCGTACGCCTTTCCGAACGGCCGCTCGGTGCCCTTCTGCCGGCACACCTGGTACTGCTCGGGCGTCAGCTTCTTCTGCCACTCCTCGTCGGACATCGAGACGGGGAAGGTCTTCACGGCCGGAGCCTCCTTGACGACGGGCTTCGCGGGCTCGGGCTTCGACGCGTCCGGCTTCATAGGCGCCACGGGAGGCGAGGGGCTGGGCGAGCAGGCCGAGAGAAGCGCGAGGGCGGCGGCGATCGTGAGCATTCTCATATGGATACTATACGCAACACCCATGGCCGGGGGAATAGTCCCCGCTGTCAGGATTGGACGCCAGACACCTGCACCGCGAGCCGCCGGCGCGGATCGGAGGCATCCCGGGAGAGCTTCGACGTGCCGAACGCGGACGCAAGGGCGGGTCGGAGCGCCGCGAACGCCTCCTCCGTGTTCGGGGCGGCGAGGCGATCGTTCGACAGGAAGAGGACCTCGTCCCTGCGGAACTTCAGAGCCCCTTTGAACTCCGGCTCTTCCTCGAGCTTCGCGCAGGCGTCGAGCGCCGACTTCAGCACCGCCTTGATCCGGTCCGCGAACGCACCCTCGAGAGCCGTCTTTTGAGTGTAGAGCAGCCCGGGCGGCCCCTCCGTCGCGTCCATCGCGACGTTCGCCTCGTGCGAGACGAGCACCACGCCCGGGCTCCGCGGCAGGTGGCCGTAGTCGGCCACGTCGACCAGGATCCCCGGCACCCGGTGCTCCTGGATCCAGCGGTGGAAGACGGGGACGAACGTCTCGAGCACCACCGCCGACGGATCCGCGACGAAGACCTTGACGGCCATCCTCTGGAGATCCGAGGCCGGCGGCGTTCCGGTCACGCCTTCACCCCCGGCGCCTGCGCCATCTTCATCGCGCAGCTGTGGGACGCCTCGATGAAGAGCTGCGCCTCCTCGACCAGCCGGTGGACCGCATCGCCCGCCGACGGGAGCGGGTTCTCCGCCGCGTGGAAGAGGTACTGCCCGAACTTGCCGCCCGCGAAGGGATCCCAGAAGAGCTTCGTCTCGACGAACCGGTCCTTGAACTGCCCCAGGGTCTCCGCGCGGTCCTCCGAGACCTTGCCTCCCTGCGCGGCCACGAGCTCGCGCGCCGCGAGGAGCATCGCCCCCAGCGCCTGGTCGGCCGCCCTTTTGAAATCGCCCGCCTCGTGCGTCACCTGCGCCTCGAACACCTGTCGTTCCGCGGCCGCGAGGCCGAAGTCGAGCGGGCTCACCACCTCGCCCGCGCACTCGCCCACGCCCATGTCGCTCACCGTGTACTCGCGAGGATCGCGCCAGTCGGAATAGAACGAGCGGTCGACCTCGCGCAGCGGGATCTCCGCCAGGTCCTCCAGCATCTGCCGGACCTTCATCTTCCCGATCCGCTTGATCCACGCCTGGAACGTCTCGCCCTTCGCGCGCTCCTTGAGATACGCGGCGGTCATCCGGTCGACCACGTCGGGGATCCGCTTCGAGGGCACGGCGATGACCGCGAGTCCATAAGAGCCCGCGTTGTTCCCAAACTCGCCGCCCACCAGCACCTGGAAGTGCGGGATCGTGTAGTTCCCCTTCTTGCGGCTGACGCCGTAGAAGCCCAGGTCGGCCAGGTGGTGCTGGCCGCACGAGTTGAAGCAGCCGCTCACCTTGATCTTGAGGCCGCGCACCGCCTCGTCCATCAACATCATCGTCCCCGCGAGCCGCTGGCGGAGTTCGCCGGCAAGGCCGCGCGACGAGGAGATCCCGAGCTTGCAGGTGTCGGTGCCGGGGCACGCGGTCACGTCGACGATCGTCCCCGCGCCCGGCTCGCCGAGGCCGATCGTCTTCAGGCCGCCGAACAGCGCGGGCAGGTCCGACTCGCCGACCCAGCGCAGCACGAGGTTCTGGTCGACGGTGAGGCGGGCCGTCCCCTCGGAGTACGTTCGCGCGAGGTCGGCGATCGCGCGGGCTTGCGGCGCGGTGAAATCGCCCAGCGGAAGCGTCACCGTCACGACGGTGTAGCCCGGCTGGCGCTGGCGGTAGACGTTCGTCTTCAGCCACGCGTCGAAGCCCTCGGGCTTCGACTGGCCGTTCGGCGCCTTCGCGGGCCTCGAGGGCTTCTCGTCGGTACCGTGGAGGTCCTGAAGGTACGCCGTCCAGGCCGGGTCGGCGGAAAGCCCCTTCCGCTCCTCGAGCACGACCCTTTTGAACTCATCGATCCCGAGCTTGTTGACCACGAACTTCAGGCGCGCGGTGTTCCGGTTCTTCTTCTCCCCGAGGCGCGCGAAGACGCGCGAGACCGCCTGCGAGAAGGGCAGCAGCTCCTCCTCCGGCAGGAAGTCGGCGAAGAGCTTCGCCTGGTTGGGGACCGAGCCGAGGCCGCCGCCCACGTGGACCTCGAAGCCGCGCTTCCCGTCTTTCACGCGCGCGACGAAGCCGATGTCGTGCATCATCGCGAGCGCGCAGGCGTTCTCCGCGCAGCCGGAGAACGAGACCTTGAACTTCCGGCCGAAGTTCTGCGTGTCCTTGTGGCCGAGCAGGAACTTCGCGCAGGCCTTCGCATAGGGCGTGATGTCGAACGTCTCGTCGCGGCAGACGCCCGCGATCGGGCAGCCCGTCACGTTCCGGACCGTGTTGCCGCACGCCTCGCGCGTCGTGATCCCGACCGCCGCGAGGCGGCGGAAGAGCGGCGGCGTGTCGTCGATGTGGACGTAGTGGAGCTGGATGTCCTGGCGCGTGGTCACGTGGAGGATGCCGTCGGAGTACTCCTCGGCCAGCTCCGCCAGCGCCTCGAGCTGCGCGGGGTTGACGCCGCCGAAGGGGATCTTGATCCGCTGCATGCCGGGTGCGTCCCAGAAGGTCGAGGGCCCCTTGGTGAGCTCGCCCGACGGGTAGCTCAGCTTCTGGGTCTTCTGGCCGTCGCTCCGCTGGCCGTTGTCGTACCGCTGACCGTAGGCGCCGCGGCGGAGTCGCGTCTCGGCAAAGACCTTCTCGTCAAGCTTGCCGGCCTTGCGCAGCTGGATCTCGGTCTCGAAGATGTCGATCTCCCGCCCGAGCTCCGCGGGGATCCGGTCGCCCAGCTTTTCCTTCCAGGTCGTCATGTCATCTCACCGCCAGGACGAGGACATAGCTCACGAGGATAGCAAACGCGGGTCCCGTGGCCCAGAGGATCGCGATCCGGCGGACGTTCCGGCTCTCGGCCTCGGTGCGCTTCACGTGGGTGGCCATCCCGAATCCGATGACGCCCATCGTCACGATGCAGGCGCCGCTGACGGGCGCGCCGAAGACGCTCGCGATGACGAGCCCCGTGGCGGCCGCGACGCCGACGACGAGGGCCCGCACGTAGCAGAGCTCCGTAATGCCCTTCCCCACGGTCTCGAGCACCCGGCCTCCCCAGAGGAGCCCTCCGATCGCCATGCCGGTCCCGCCCAGGATCGTCGCCTGGAGCGGCGACAGGGTACCCGCGCCGACGATCGGCCCGATCGACTTGGCCACGTTGTTCGAGCCGATGGCGAACGAGGAGTAGCAACCCTCGATCGTCAGGAGCCAGCCGACGACGCTCCGGGTCCGCGGGGAGAGCGTAGCCGGGTTGAGGAGCGCGGGGAATTTCGTGTGGAGGATCTTCCCCGCCGTCCACGTGGTCGCGAGCGTCGCGAAGGGCGTCACGACCCACCAGACGAGCATGACCAGGACCTTGTGGCCGTTCAGGATCCCGTGCGCCAGTCCCACGCCCAGGAGCGAGCAGATGGCCACGAGCGTCGTCGGCACCGGCTGCCTCAGGTAGTTCGAGAGGCTGAGGAGGACGACGGTGATGACGGGCGCGACGACGAGGAAGAGCCAGGGATGGGTGCCGAGGCTGGCGGTGAAGAGGCCCTTTCCCACCGTCTCGGTGACCTTCTGGCCCAGGGTCAGGGCGCCGGCGAGCGCGAAGACGGCGAACAGGACGAGCGACGCCCACTTCCCCCGGGCCCCGGCCCCGAAGGCGGGGGCCATGTGGACCCCCGCGTTGTTGGCACCGATGTTGAGCGCCAGCCCGGCCGCGATCGACAGGGCCAGGATCGTCAGAACGTTCATATCCAGTCTCTTTGTCTTTTTGTCATTCCCAGGATGGAAACAAAAACCCCCGGCCGCACGCTCCTGCACGCGGTCGGGGGTCTTCGGCTTCGAGGTCTACGTTACTCCAAGCCCTCCGCATGCAGGGGCATACAGGGACAACAGCAGCAGCCACAGCCCGCGCGCGCGAAGGAATCCATAGGCATTAGACCGTCCACTATACGGAATCGTGGCCGGAAATCAAGGGGACATTCGAGGTGATATACTTGGGCGACGTGGCCAAGAACGAGCAGGAGGGTTTGGAGTTCGGCAAGCTCGCCATGGCGCTGGGGTTCCTCACCCAGGCGGACATGGACAAGGCGCTCGGCCTCCAGGCCGAGCTCTCCAAGCTCGGCGTGTCCAAGCGGCTGGGCGAGATCCTCCTCGAGAAGAAGGTCCTCGCCCGCGACCAGGTCCTCCTCATCCTCCGCGCGCAGGGAAAGCGGATCCTGACCTGCCAGGCCTGCAAGAAGAGCTACAACGTCCACCACTTCCGGACCTACGAGACCTACAGCTGCAAGCACTGCTCCTCGAAGCTCTCGGTCCCCACGAAGCCCGCCTCGACCGCCGTCAATGACTCCATCGTCATGGCCACGACGGTGTTCGAGGCCGAGGAGATCGAGGAGCCCAAGCCGCTGAAGCCGGCGAAGTCCAGGGCGAAGGCGAAGACGAGGCACGTGGTCCCCGCCGACCTGGTGCACCTGCTCGCGGGCTACGAGATCGTCGACCGCCTGGGCCAGGGCGGCATGGGGACGGTCTACAAGGCGCGGGATACGATCATGGGCCGGTGGGTGGCGGTGAAGCTGCTCGCCCCGTTTCTCGCCGACGACAAGGAGTACGTCAAGCGCTTCTTCATCGAGGCGCGGAACGCCCAGAAGCTGCACCACCCGAACATCGTGGCCGCGCACGACGCGGGCGTCGCGGGCGACCACAAGTTCCTGATCATGGAGTTCGTGGACGGGCCGTCGCTCGAGAAGATCATCCACAAGAAGGGCATGCTCTCGGAGCACAACGCCATGGAGATCACCCGGCAGGTCGCGCAGGCGCTCGACTACGCCTGGGCCCACAAGATCATCCACCGCGACGTCAAGCCGCAGAACATCCTGCTCGCCGAGGGCCGGACGGTGAAGATCTGCGATCTCGGCCTCTCGAAGGACGTGACGAGCGACTTCTCGCTCACGATGACCGGGTCGGTGAACTGCTCGCCGCCCTATGCGTCGCCCGAGCAGGCCCAGGGCCTCAAGGACGTGGACGTCCGGAGCGACGTCTACTCGCTCGGCGTGACGCTCTTCCAGATGGTCTGCGGCGAGCTGCCGTTCAAGGGCACCTCGCCCGGCCAGTTCCTGATCCAGCACGTGACCGAGAAGGCGCCCAACCCGCTGTCGCGCAACCCGAAGCTCTCGTCACAGACCGGGAAGCTGATCCAGCGGCTCCTCGAGAAGGACCCGGAGCACCGCCCGATGCCCGGCGAGCTCGCGAAGGTGCTGACGAAATTCCTCAACACCGCCTCGTTCGCGGCCCGATGAACTGCCGGTCGTGTGGCCTGGTCAACCGGCCGTTCGAGGAGTTCTGCGCGCACTGCCGCCGGGAGCTCCTGGACGAGCCCGCGGCGGCGGCCAAGCGGCGCGAGTGGGACGCGCTCTCCCCGCCGCTCCGCGCGGAGCAGGAGAAGCACTACGCCGGGCTCCGCGGACGGTTCGACGGGCACCTTCTCTGGCTCAAGCGCCACCGGCTCCTCCACGCGATCGCCGGCGGGTCCATCGTGAGCCTCGCCATGAACGCGTCGGTCCTGTTCCCCGCGTTCTGGCCGGTCCCGATCGACTTCGCCTTCGGCGCGGCGGCGGCCCTCCTCCTCAACCGGGCGGGCGGCGGCGCCTACCGGGGGCTCGCGATCTTCTCGACCGCGGCGGGGCTGTCCGTCGCGGCGCTCATGCCCTTCATCAACACGGAGGTCTATTGGAAAGGCGTGTGGCTCATCTCCAGCCTGGCGATGCTGTTCGTCGGGGGCGCCGGCTACTACCTGGGGATCAAGCTCGACCTCGAGCGCGTCGAACATCAATTCATGTAAACCGGCCTACAGGATCATCCGGTAGGTGATCCACTCGTCGAGCGCCTTCGCGCCGAGCTTGTCGTAGAAGGTGATCGCGGGCTTGTTCCAGTCGAGCACCTGCCACTCCAGGCGTCCGCACTTCTCCCGTTTCGCCTCGCGGAGGAGCGCGTCGAAGAACGCCTTCCCCATGCCGTGGCGACGGAACTGCGGGAGGACGAAGATGTCCTCCAAGTAGAGCGTCGGCCGCGCGAGGAAGCTGCTGTAGGTGAAGAGGTAGATCGCGTAGGCGACGGTCTTCCCGTCCACCTCGCCCAGCATCACCCGGATGCGCTTCCCGATGTCGGCGACGAGCCGGCGGCCCGCGGCGGGCGTCGGGGGCTTCAGGCTCTCGTACGCCGCGAGGGCCCGGACGAGGCCGACGAAGTCCTTCGCGTCCCCTTTCCGGAAGGGCCGGATCTTCACGGGGGCCAAGCTTACCAAGTGGCACGCGGATTGCTGTATAATCCCGACATGGTCCGGAAGCGGCTCTCGATCCAGCTCGCCCTGGTCCTCCTTCTGACCGCGCTCGTGCCGCTCGCCGGGGTCGGGTTCCTGACCCTCCGCCTCATCGAGCGATCGGTCACGGAGCAGGTGACGAAGAACCACGACCAGGTGGCCACGAGCGCCGGGGCCCTCGTGCGCGACTACATCAAGGACGCGACCACCAAGCTCAAGTCGATCGCCCAGATGATCCGAAAGGACGAGGATCCGCAGGAACAGACCCGCCGGCTCAATTCGCTCCTCGATCCTCCCGACATCTTCCTCGAGGTCACGTATCGGAGCGGAAAGAACCTGGAGGTCCAGGCCCAGGTCCAGCAGCTCGAATACAACAGCGTGCTGAACAAGGGGAGCTTTGGAAACCGCGCGGGGAATTCGAAGGTCAACCAGCAGGTGGCCACGTGGGGTCCCGACTCTCCGATCCTCAACTGCGCGGCGAACGGGATGCCCTACGCCGCCGACACGATCGAGAAGGTCGGCCTCTTTCCCGCGCTGCCCATCTCGGTCCCCGCGCCCGGCGGCGCCGTCATCACCGCGAACCTCGATTTCCGTCCGGTCTCCCAGATCCTCGCGAGCATCGCGGGAGCGGAACCGAGGGTCCTCATCCTCTCCAACCCGGCCACGGGAATCCTCTCGACCTCGAGGGACCAGTTCCTTCCCGTCTATCCCCGCAGCAGCTACCGGGGGCTCGCCGAGGATGTCCTCGCCTCCTCCCGCGACTTTTCGGCCCTGCCCGAGTACGTCGAGCTGACACGGCCCATGGGTCACGCCCAGTGGACGATCTCGGTCCGCGAGCCCCGGAGCGTGGCCCTCGCCCCGCTCCGCGAAGCCAGGAGGCAGGCCCTCTTCTGGCTCGGCGTGGCGGCCATCTTCGCCCTCGCCCTGGCGCCCCTCCTGGCTACGCGGGTCCTCCGGCCGGTCAAGGCGCTCGCCCGGACCGCCGATGCGCTCGGACGCGGCGACCTGGCCGCGCGCACCGGGATCTCCCGCGAGGACGAGATCGGCCAGCTCGCGATCGCGTTCGACCGCATGGCCGCCGCGGTGCAGCAGATCGACTCCATGAAGAGCGAGTTCGTCGCCCACGTCTCCCACGAGCTCCGGACGCCGCTCACCTCGGCCAAGATGGCCCTCGCCAATGTCCAGGAGGGGTTGACCGGGAAGGAGTCGCTCGTCCGCGTCCAGGAGGACCTCGACCGGCTGATCCGGATGGTGAACGAGCTCCTCGACGTCGCGCGGATCGAGGCGGGGCTCGTCCTCGCGAAGCAATCGATCGACCTCGGGGCGCTGGTGCGCACCGCGGTCGAGACGCTCCGTCCTATCGCCCGGGTCCCGCTCGAAGTCCGCGGATCCGGGGAGACCTTTGAGCTCGACTCCGCCCGGGTCCAGCAGATCGTCGTCAACCTTGTCGACAACGCGCTCAAGTACGCGAAGAGCCGGGTCGACGTGGAGGTCCGCGGCCGCGAGGTGCGCGTCACGGACGACGGCCCGGGCGTCCCCCCGGAGCACCGCGAACGGATCTTCGAGAAATTCTCGAAGGTCGAGACCGGCCCCAAGCCGCCGGGCGCGGGGCTGGGACTCTCGATTGCGCGGAAGCTCGCCCAGCTCCAGGGCGGCACGCTCGCCTGCGAAGGCAACACCTTCGTCCTGAGGCTCTTTTAGCGTGGCCCGGCTCCTCGTCGTCGACGACGACCCCCACATCCGGCAGGCGCTCGTCGATCGTTTCGCGGCCCGGAAATACGAAGTCATCCATGCGGGCTCCGGCCGCGAGGCGGTCGTGAAGATCTCGCGGGAGCAACCCGACGTCGTCCTCCTCGACCTCCAGCTCCCCGACGGCGACGGCTTCTGGGTCCTCAAGCAGCTCCGCGACGAGGGCCTCGAGGCCACCGTCGTCGTCATCACCGCGTTCGGGACGATCGACAAGGCCGTGCAGGCGATGAAGGAGGGCGCGTACGACTTCGTCCAGAAGCCGTTCGAGGCGGCGCTGATCGAGGAGACGGTGCGGCGCGCACTGGAGCGGACGTCGCTCAAGAGGACGGTGCGGGCCGCCGCCGCCCCGCCCGCCGTCATCGGCCTCGCCTCCGCCGTCGAGCTCGCGAACAAGGCGGCGAAGAGCGACG
>JBGPCZ010000182.1:0-10955 GCA_041482015.1 Planctomycetota bacterium
AGCACCAGCGCGAGACCGACTGCTTGAGGCGGCCGATCTTCACGACTTTCTTGTCCTGCCGGAAACCGGGCAGGAGGAAGGCTCCCGCGGTCGCGGCGGCGCCGGCGAGCAGCGAGCGGCGGCTCATGGGGATCATTGGTGTTCCTCCATCACGGATCCTAGACTATACGCGCCCGGAGGCCCCGTCCATGAAAACGCTCGCGCTCGTCGTGCTGCTGCTGTCTCAATCGGCCAGGAAGACCGAGGTCTCGATCCAGAGCGACGCGTTCCTCATCAACGGCAAGCCCACGTACGCCGGCCGCGCGTGGAACGGAAAGAAGATCGAAGGCCTCCTTCTGAATTCCCGCGTGGTCCAGGCGACGTTCGACGACCTGAACCCCGAGACCCGCCAGCGCTGGGCGTATCCCGACACGAAGGCGTGGGACCCGGAGCGGAACACGAAGGAGTTCCTGGCCGCGATGCCCGAGTGGCGGAAGCACGGGCTCCTCGCGATCACGCTCAACCTCCAGGGCGGCAGCCCCGAGGGCTATTCAAAAGAGCAGCCGTGGCACAACTCCGCGTTCACCGGGGACGGCTCGCTCCGCCCCGAGTATCTCGCGCGCCTCGAGCGGGTGCTCGACCGCACCGACGAGCTCGGCATGGTCGCGATCCTCGGGCTCTTCTACTTCGGGCAGGACGAGCGCCTCAAGGACGAGGCCGCCGTCGTCCGCGGGCTCGACCTCGCCCTCGAGTGGCTCAAGTCCAAGGGGTGGCGGAACGTCCTCATCGAGGTCGACAACGAGTGCAACGTCCGGTACGACCACGCGATCCTCAGGCCCGAGCGGGTCCACGAGCTCATCGAGCGGACGCGGAAGAAGGGTTTCCTCGCCGGCACGAGCTATGGCGGCGGGACGGTCCCGAAGGAGAACGTCGTCCGCGCCTCGGACTTCCTCCTGCTGCACGGGAACGGCGTGAAGGAACCGGCGAAGATCGCGGAGATGGTGAGGAAGACGCGCGCCGTGCCGGGTTACCGCCCGATGCCGATCCTGGTCAACGAGGACGACCATTTCGACTTCGACAAGGCCGACAACAACTTCGCGGCCGCGGTCGGCGAGTACTGCTCCTGGGGCTACTTCGACCCCGGCAAGAACGATTACTCGGACGGCTACCAGTCGCCCCCGGTCAACTGGGGCCTGAACACCGATCGCAAGAAGGCCTTCTTTGCGAAACTGAAAGAGATGACAGGAGAATGATCCGATGAGAATCCTTAGCGCCGCCGCCGTCCTCGCGCTCGCGCTCGCCGCCGCGGGCTGCCTCGACCTCGACCAGGAATTCACGCTCAACCCCGACGGATCGGGGAAGGTCGTCCTCCGCTCCGTCGCGCCCCCGGTGAGCTTCGACCTCACCGGGAAGGACACGTCGCCCGAGAAGACGATGCAGAAGGCCGTGCGGGAGGAGCTCGAGAAGTCCGAGGGCGTGGACGCCTGGAAGGACGTGAGCGCCTCGCTCCGCGACGACGGGAAGATCGAGTTCAAGGCGACGGCCTACTTCAAGGACATCTCCAAGCTGAAGCTCAAGAGCGGCGGGATGATGACGCTCTCCGTCACCCGGGACGCCTCCGGGGCGTGGGTCCTCCAGGCGGTCGCCGAAAAGAAGGCCGCGGAGAAGGCCGCCCCGGCGGAGAAGCCCGGGGAGGACGCGATCAAGGCCAGGATCAAGGAGGAGCGGGCCAAGTACCAGCAGATGAAGCCGCTGATGGAAAGCTTCCTCAAGGACCTCCGCTGTCACTCGAAGTTCAACCTGCCGGGGACGGCCGCCGAGACGAACAACTTCAAGAAGCTCTCCGCCACGTCGGTCGACTTCACGTTCGAAGGGAAGGCCCTGCTCAAGGTCATGGACGAACTCGTGATGGACGATTCGCTGCTTCGCAAGCAGATCGAGGCCGGAAAGAGCCTCGACGACCCTCCCGACGAGGACTTCATGGCCGAGAAGCTCTTCGGCCAGAAGGGGCCGATCCGCACCGTGGTCAAGGGGCCGCTCAAGGCGGCGTTCGACTACGAGAAGGAAGCCGCTCCCGCGCGGGCGCAGACGGCCGAGATCCTCAAGAAGTTCGGCGCGCCTCCACCCCCCGCGGTGATCGATCCCGCGAAGGGCGGCGGACTCAAAAGCGTCCGCGTCGCCGGCATCCAGTTCATCCACTTCGCCGACTCCGAGCGCGAGATCGGGCCGATGAACGGCCAGGACGAAGGCGTGACGCTCACGCTCGTGGCCGAACTGCCGGGCGCGGTTCTCTCCGTGAAGGGCGGAAAGCTGATGAAGGCCTCGGCCGACACGGGCGAGGACCTCCTCCCCAAGGGAGACTTCAGCCGCGACATCCACTTCCCCCGCCTCAGCAAGGACAAGGCGGCCGTGACGTTCGATGTCCGCCTCATCCTCCCCCCGCCGAAGGCGCGCGGGATCAAGGAGGTCTCGGGCACCCTCACCTACGCGGTGGGCGGGAAGACGAAGGAGGTCGACCTCGGGATCGGCGCGTTCAAGACCGGGACGAAGGGGAAGGAGCTGGGCGCGGAGATCGAGAAGATCGAGGACCACCCCTTTGACAAGGGCAAGCAGATGCTCTCCCTCAAGATCGAGGCGCCGCAGGAATCCATCCAGTCGGTGACGTTCTTCGACGAGTCGGGGAAGAAGGTCGAGGTCGAATCGGCCGGCTGGTCGGGCTTCAACGAGCAGGTCACCTACCAGTATTCGCTCAAGGCGGTGCCCGCGAAGGGGAAGGTCGTCGCGACCGTGTACGAGGACCGGAAGAGCTTCGAGGTCCCGTTCCGCGTGGCCGACCTCGACCTGCTGGGCCGGCCGCTGAAGTGATCGGATAAAGGTTGAATTGCGCGCGGCCCCCGCGCACAATTTCAGGTCTTACGCAATCTACAAGGAGCGGACCATGGCGGAAACCAAGGACTTCACGCTGATCCTCGTGCAGGGCGACGCCGCGGCGGGCGCGGCGCGGCTGGCGCGGACCTTCTCGGTGGACGAGGCGCTCGCGAAGCAGCTCTGCACGAGCGCGCCGGTCATCCTCGCCGAGGGGCTCACCAAGTCGGACGTGAAGGAGTACTCGCCGAAGCTGGCCGAGCTCTCGAAGGCGGGCGGCTTGGAATTCCGCATCACCGCGCGGCCCACGCACGGGCTGCCGAAGGTCCACTGGGAGGGCGGCCAGGCGTTCGCGGGCGGGGAGCCGGGCTTCGCGCTCAACAACTCCGCCTTCATCTGCCCGACCTGCGGCGAAGGCTTCCTCTTCCAGCGCTCCGCCTTCAAGATCGAGGAGCCGGCGTAAGCGTCCTTTACCGGTCGGCCTTGAGGTTCCGGACGATCGTCCTTTTGAGCTCGAGGTCGTCGACCGCGCCCGACTTCCTGTAGAGCACCTCGTTCGTGGCGCTCACGAGGAGCGTGAAGGGCAGCGTCCCGTCCCACCCGGCATCGAGCGCCTCGCGCACCGCGTCCTTCTCGGCCACCACCAGGTTCCGGTTCGTGGCGGGCGGGAAGTCCTTCTTGAGCAGCGCGACCGCCTCGTCCTTCTTCTCGGCCGAGGCCACGAGGAGGGTGGCCAACTGGAAGTTCCGGCGGCGGTACATGTGGTTCATGGTGCAGAGGGCCTTGAGCTGCGAGGCGTCGGACGTCGACCAGACGTGGATGAGCCGGACCTTGCCCGACTCGTTCCGCCGGAGGTCCTTGATCGCGGCCGCGTCGGCGGCGTCGACCGTCACCGGCTCCTTCAGGATCTTGTCGTTGTACTTCTGGACGTCGGCCTGCTTGAAGGGCCACTTGGTCGAGCAGCCCATGGCCTTCGTCACCGTGACGGGCGGCTCCTTCCCGGCGAGCACCGCGTCGAGCGCGTTCCGCAGGTCGTGGGACTTCACCTTCTCGGGGTTCTCGTTGTCGTCGACCCGGCCGTTGTAGCGGAGCTTGCGGTCCGCATCAAAGAGGAAGCAGTGGGGCGTGGCCTTGGGACCGTAGGCCTGCGAGACCTGGTTGGGCTCCCCGTCATAGAGGAACGGATAGTTGTGCTGCTTGTCCTTCGCGCGGATCTTCATCGAGGCGAAGGAGTCGTCGAGGTCGGTGTACCCGAGCTCGTCGAGCCGGACGCCGCCGGGGTGACTGGGCGAGATGGCGACGACCTGGACGCCCTTGTCCTTGTAGTCCGTCACGACCTGCTTGATACGCTCCTGGAAGGCCTGCGAGGTCGGGCAGTGGACCGTGTCGAAGATGATGAGGAGGACCTTCGCGGAGGCGAAGTCCTTGAGGGCGTACGTCTTGCCGTCCACGCCGGGGAGGGAGAAGTCGACGGGCGGCGAGCCGATGGGGAGCGTGGGGTACTTCGGCTCGTCCTGCGGTGCGGCGCCGAGCGCGAGCACCGCGAGAAGTGCGAGAGCGGCGTTCTTCATGGGTGATTCCTCCCGGGACGCTACGCTACCACCGCGGGGATGGAAGATCAACCCCGGAGCTAGTGCGGCAGGGGCGAGGGAGGGACCGTGGAGGAGGCGGCGCGGGCCTCTTCGAAGGTCGTGACCGGCCGGTCGAGGCGGACGAGCGTCCAGCGCTCGGGGAAAATGTACTCGCCGCCCGGGGGAAGCGCGACTTCGGGGCTGATCGGCTCCAGCTCGGCGAAGTTCTGGTTGAAGTAGTGCGCGACCGAGAGGCCTCCGTCCGAGTAGTTTCCCCGGGGATCGTAGGCGTAGTACTTCACGAAGAGAAGGTTCCCCCGGACGTACCCGATCCAGCCGGCGTCCGAGTCCGCGCCCACCTTCTGCTCGGGGCCGACCGACTTCACCACGAGAACCCCGTCCAGCACCCGGCAGTTCTCGTGCGCCGGCGCGTCGCCGTCGTAGTCCCACGGCTTCTTCGCGTTCCGCTTCCCGAGCACCCACTTCGCCTTGAAGCGGCTCTTTGGATTCAGAGGGATGAGCGTGAAGCCGCCGCCCACGGCGAGCGTCCGGTCCCAGAAGCACCACGACTGCTCCTGCGACGAGATGTTCTTCATCCGCGCGACGATCGTGAGCGCGCCGGTCGCGGCGTCGATCGACACCTGCCGGTGGACCCGCAGGCCGAGCGACGGGCAGGGCGGGCTCTTCAGCGTCACCGCGACGTCCCCCAGCTTCGCCCACTCGTGCGGCTGCCGGTCCACCTCGGGATGCGGGAGCGGCACGGTCCTCGGCTCCGGCCCGACATCGAGGCCGCAGCCGCTGTTCCCCTTCCCGTCCGGCGGCTGCCAGAGGATGCCTTCGCCGCCCAGCGCGTAACGAACGATCCGTCCCGCGCGGTCCGGCGAGATCGCGGCCGCGACGGCGGGGCCCGGCGCCTCGAGCAGGAGCTGCGGCGGCTGCCCCTCGACCGTGATCCGCGCCGGCGGCCCGGACGGAGGGGCCGCGCACGAAAGCAGGCCGGTCGAGAGAAGGAAGGCGCAGATCGTTCTCATGAAGGACATGGTAATATAGGTGCATGGGAAGTGACAAAAAAGAGAAGCCGCCCAAGACCGGCTGGTACCGGTTCGGCTCCGGCCTGCTCTGGGCCGGCGGCCAGTTCGCCTACAACTGGTTCATCACCCTCGACTTGAGGCTGGGGCACACCCTGAGCGCGATCTTCAGCGCCTTCATCGCCGGCTGGTCGACGGCGGCGATCCTCGGCCGTTTCGCCAAGTGGGGCGCGGGCTACAAGGTCCTCATGGTCTCGGGGGTCGTGGTCGGCGTGGCGATTTTCTCGGGCGCGTTCACGGGCCTCTCGAGCGCGCTCGAATGGTGGGCGGTCAAGTCCGTCAAGGTGGACTGGACGAAACTCCAGGACTTCCTCCTGAGCTGGTCGGTCGCGCCGCCGGCGGGTCTCGGTCTCCTCACGGGGATCTATGTCCGCGGCAAGATCCCCCGCCCGAAGAAGAAAGAAAAGTAACCCGCCAGGATGGGCAGGGAGAGTCTCAGCGAATCCGACCGCCTCTTCGCCCGGCTCGTCGTCGAGCAGGGCCTGGTCACCTCCGAGCAGCTCGAGGTGTGCCTGGGTCTTCGGGACGGATTGATCGAGCGAGGCGCTAATCCACCGCCCAAGATCGGGGAACTCCTCCTGCGCCGCGGCTTCCTGACGCCCGACAAGTACGCGGCGACCTTGCACGCCTCGCTCTCCCCCCCGACGACGCGCGCCCCGTCCGCCCCGCAGCCCCTCCCGCCCGAGGCGGAGGCGGCCGGCCGGAATCCGGCCAACGCCGTGGGCCGGTACGTCCTCGTCTCGCGCCTCGGCGCCGGCGGGATGGGCGAGGTGTGGCGCGCGTGGGACCGCGACCTCCGCCGCTGGGTCGCGCTGAAGTTCCTGAAGGGCGAGAACCCCGCCGAGCTCGCGCGCTTCGAGCGCGAGGCGCAGACGGCGGCCGCGCTCTCCCATCCCAACATCTCCGCCGTCTACGACGTGGGCCACCACGAGACCCGCGCCTACATCGCGCTCCAGCTCGTCAACGGTCGGACGCTCGCCGCGTTTCCGCGAAGGGACCGGAAGCTCCTGGCGCGGCTGATGCACGACGCCGCGCTCGCCGTCCAGTACGCTCACGACGAGGGCGTCGTCCACCGCGACCTCAAGCCGCACAACCTGATGGTCGAGGGCACCGACCCCGCCACGCTCCGCGTCTACGTGATGGACTTCGGCCTGGCCAAGCAGACCGCCGGCGGGTCGTCCCTCTCCGCCTCGGGAAGCGTGCTCGGCACGCCCGCCTACATGCCGCCCGAGCAGGCCCACGGCCGCCTCCGCGACGTCGACTCGCGGAGCGACATCTACTCGCTCGGCGCGACACTGTACGAGCTCCTCGCCGACGAGCCCCCGTTCTCGGATTCCAACGTGCTCGAGATCCTGCGCAAGGTCGTCGAGGAGGACCCGCGGCCCCTCCGGAAGGTGAACCCGCTCATCGACGGGGATCTCGAGACGATCGTGATGAAATGCCTGGAGAAGGAGCGCGATCGGCGGTACGCCACCGCGCGCGGCCTGGCGGAGGACCTCGACCGCTGGCTCCGCGGCGAGGCGATCCAGGCCCACCCGCCCAGCGTGGCCTACCGGCTCCGGAAATTCGTCGCCCGCCGCAAGGCCATCGTCATCCCGATCGCCGCGGCGGTGCTGTGCGCGGCGGGGTTTGGGGCCTGGGCGCTCTCGGCGAACACGCGACGCGAGGAGGAGAAGGCCGCGAAGACGGCGGCCCTCACCGACAAGGCGTCGCAGGACCGCGCGATGAAGCTGCTCGAGGCGGGACGCCCCGCGATCGACCAGGCGTCGCGGTACCTCTACGACCGGAACGCCGACTACCAGGAGCTGGTGCGGCGCGTCGACCTGGGACAGAAGCAGATCGAGCAGGCGCTCGAGATCGCGCCGGGCCTGGCCTCCGCCCATTTCCTCCTGGGGCGGGCGTGGGAGCTCAAAGGATGGGAGGAGAAGGCCGAGGCGTGCTGGCGGAAGGCGATCGAGCTCGATCCCGAGTTCGGTGCGCCCCGCTTCCACCTGGGCCGCCTGCTCCTGGAGCGCACGGTCACGACGATGCTCTACAGCGAGGGGGAGTCGCGCGCCGACCAGCTGGCGCGGATGCCGGAATGACAGAAGATCGCCGCCGAGGCGGCGGTCCATCTCGAGGCCGCCCGCGGGAAGAGCGGGGCCGATGACGATCTCCACCGCGAGATCGCGGAGATCATGCTGGCGTACGCCAGGGGCGAATCCGGCCGGGTGCTCCAGCGCGCCGCCGACGCGATCAACCGGTTCGGCAAGGTGGAGGGGATCGAGGAGGTCGTCTTCATGGCGGGGGTGGCCTCGGGTCGGGACTCGAAGGCCCGCTCCTTTCTCGACCAGGCGTTGAAGCTCCGCCCCAAGTATCCGATCGCCAGCTTCATGAGGGCCCAGCTCTTCGCCGACGACCCGGCGCGCTCGCTCGCCGACCTGGAGGACGCGATCGGCATCCATCCCCGCTTTGCCGTCGCCTATGCGAACCGGGGGACGGCGCGGGAGGTCAGGGGGGACACCGCCGGCGCGCTCGCCGACTACGAGAAGGCCCTCGAGCTCGATCCGCGGCTGGTCGCCGCGCTCCACAACCGCGCCCGCGCCCGCCGCCGGCGGGGAGACCTCGCGGGCGCGCTCGCCGACCTCGGGGAGATCACCCGGCTCCATCCCCGGTACGGCCCGGCGTACACGGAGCGGGCGGAGGTCCACCGCGAGCTCGGAGACCTGAAGGCCGCGCTGGCCGACTACGACGACGCCGTCCGGGTCCGGCCCGACGACGCGGCCTCGTGGATGGAGCGCTCGCTCCTCCGCGCGAAGTCGGGCGATCCCGAGGGGGCGCGGGCCGACCAGCGTCGGGGGCTCGAGATCAAGCCGTCGAACGACTGGGACTACGCGCGGCGACGCGCGCCGCCGGGCCGGCGACCTGGCCGGCGCGGTCGGGGATTACACGGAGGCGGTGAAGCTCAACTCCCGCGACCCGCTCCTGTTCCGCCAGCGCGGGGAGATCCGCGGCGAGCTCGGGGAGACGCGCGCGGGGATCGCCGATCTCGACGAGGCCCTGAGGCTGCGTCCGACCGATCCGGACAGCCTCGCCACCCGGGGCTTCCTCTGGGCGCACCTGAAGGAGCACGACCGGGCGCTGGCCGATTACGACGCGGCCCTGCGGCTCGACCGCGCCATGCCGGTGACCTACGTGAACCGCGGCATGAGCCGGTTGCAGAAGCGCGACTTCGACGGCGCCATCGCGGACTGCACCGAGGCGCTCCGGATCAATCCCAGGCTCCCGGAGGCGCTCCTGAACCGATCGATCGGGCGGTACTGCAAGGCCGACTATGCGGGCGCAAAGGAGGACTGCGAAGCGGCCCTCGCGAACGCCCCGCCCGACTGGTCGGCCCGGGCGAAGGCGGAGGATACGCTCCTCCAGATCCGGGAGACGCTCAGGAAGAAGTGACGCCCCGGCCCCACAGGACGGGATTGAGCGGCGTGCGGATCGGTTCGCCCACCTTCGCGCCCGGGCACCACGCGTCCCAATCGGCCTGCTGGTTGTCGTTCTGCGGCGCGGCGAGGCGCATCTCCTCGTCCAGGTAGATCACCGTCATCACCTCGCGCGGGCGGTCGGCCAGGTTGCGGCCCGCGCGGTGGAACGTCCAGCCCGAGTGGAAGCTCACCTCGCCGAGGTCGAACGGCTCCTCGAACTGCCCGAGGTTCGCGGCGAGAAGTTTCCTCTCGATCACCGACTGCGACTGGTCGCTGATCGCGAGGTCGCGCCCGAGATCGAGCGCGTGGCTCCGCGGCGCGAACGCGAGCGGGCCCAGCTCCATCGGCGTCGCCTGGAGCGGCACCCACGCGGTGATCGAGTGGGTCGTCGCGAGCGGCCAGTAGTACTGGTCGGCGTGCCACGGCGTGAAGCCGCCCCTCCCCTCCTTGTACAGCGCCTGGTCGTGGTAGAGGCGCGCGCCCGTCGTCCCCATGAGCTCGGCCGCGAGGCGCGCGAGCCGCTTCCCGAAGACGAACTCGCGGACGACGTCGCTCTTCGTCCAGAGGTTCATCACCTGGAGGAAGGCCTTCTGGTAGGTGGTGCGCTGCTCCATCGGCAGGTGGAGCGTGTTGAGCTCGTGGACCTTCTTCGTGATTTCGCGGCCGTACCGGGCGAGCGTCTCCGCGCGGAAGACGTCCTTCAACTTCACGAAGCCGTTCTCGCGGTAGAACGCGACCTGCTTCGCCGTGAGTGCGTACGGCAAGTCCAGGTCGATCCGGTCGGGCGCCACCGTCGCGGCCATGGTCGTCTCCTCCAACCCGTTGGATCCTACCGCCTCTCCCGCTTTTCCCTCTACGCCCCGCTGCTCCATTATTGGTACTTTCTTATCTCTTTATCTCCTCTTGTCCCCCTATCTTCTCTAGGATAGTACCATGAAAGCCCGCCTCGAGCGGCTCTCCCCCGGCGCCGCCGCCTCCTTCCTCTGCCGCCGCCGCCGCGACCCCCGGTTCCCCTTCGCCTGGCACTTCCACCCCGAGTTCGAGCTCACCTTCATCGTGCGGAGCCGGGGGCAGCGCTTCGTGGGCGACTCGATCGCCGACTACGAGGACGGAGATCTCGTCCTCCTGGGCCCGAACCTCCCGCACACCTGGGACTCCGACCCCCGCCGCCGCGGACCGCACGAGGCGGTCTTCTGCCAGTTCCCGGCGACGTTCCTCGGACCGGATTTCTTCAAGGCCCCCGAGCTGCTCCCCGTCCGCCGGCTCCTCGACCGCTCGGCGCAGGGACTCCGCTTCACCGGGCGGACCCAGAAGGAGGTCGCGACGCGGATGGAGGGGATCGACGCCCTCCAGGGGCCCGCGCGCCTCCTCGCGCTCCTCGAGATCCTGGCGACGCTCTCGTGCTCGCGCGACGCGCGGGCACTTTCGAGCCGCGAGTTCGCCCCTCCACCCCGGCGGGCCGACGCGGAGCGGATCGACCGCGTCTGCCGCCACCTGGCGGACCGTTTCACCGGCCCTGTCCCGCTCGGCGAGGCGGCCCGGGTGGCGCACCTGAGCGTCCCCGCCTTCAGCCGCTTCTTCAAGCGGAGGACGGGGAAGACGCTCGTGGGGTACCTCAACGAGCTCCGCGTGGGCCGCGCCTGCCGCGAACTCATCGAGACGGAGCGCCCGATCTCCCGGATCGCGTTCGACTCGGGCTTCAACAACCTGTCCAACTTCAATCGCCGGTTCTGCGACCTGAAAGGCATGAGCCCCCGGGAGTTCCGCTCCCGGCACCCGTCATGAAACGTACCGCCTGTTTTATGGCGGCGGAACTCGCCGAGGCCGGGGAAAGTGCTAAGATAAGATGATTCTAGGGCTGGGAAAGGACCTCTTTTCGATGGACCGGGGCCTCACGACGTTCCACGCAACCCCACACCGGTCGGCGCCTTAACCTATGGGCCAGGAAATCGTCTACTGCTCCAGGTGCGCCGAGCGGCTCATGGGCTCGGACT
>JBGPCZ010000183.1:0-10916 GCA_041482015.1 Planctomycetota bacterium
ACCTCGCGTTGCCGCCGGGCGGGATCGTCGGCGTCATCGGCCCGAACGGCGCCGGGAAGACGACGCTCTTCCGGATGATCACGGGGCAGGAGAAGCCCGACTCGGGGACGCTCGAACTGGGGCCGAGCGTCGTGCTCGCGCACGTCGACCAGAACCGCGAGACCCTCGACCCGGACAAGACGGTCTACGAGGAGATCACGGGCGGCGAGGATGAGATCCCGTTCGGCAACCGGAAGATCAACGGCCGCACCTACGTCTCACGCTTCAACTTCCGGAAGACGGACCAGCAGAAGAAGGTGGGCATCCTCTCGGGCGGCGAGCGGAACCGGGTGCTGCTGGCGAAGACGCTCAACAAGGCGGCGAACCTGCTCCTTCTCGACGAGCCGACGAACGACCTGGATGTCGACACCCTGCGGGTCCTCGAGGACGCGCTGCTCAGCTTCAGCGGGTGCGCGGTGGTCGTGAGCCACGATCGCTGGTTCCTGGACCGGATCGCGACGCACATCCTGGCCTTCGAGGGGGAGGGGAAGGTGCGCTGGTTCGAGGGGAACTTCCAGTCCTACATGGAGAAGCGCCGCCAGGAGATCGGCAGCGCGGCCGACCAGCCCAAGCGCATCAAGTACAAGAAGCTGGGATAGTGGGAGTGAGAAGTTTGAAGTCGGAAGTTTGAATCCGGATTACTGCCCCCTCCTCGTCTTGCTTCAAACTTCCAGCTTCCAGCTTCGAACTTCCGGCTTACTTCTTCTCGAAGTAGTGGATGTCGCGGGGGCCGTTGCCGAGGCGCGTCAGGGTCACCTCGTCCTTCGGGACCTTGCCCCAGTGCGCGGTCTTGCCCGGGATGATGAAGAAGCCGCCGGCGTTCACGGGCAGGCCCTTTGCGTCGTCCGCCTTCTCGCCCTCGCCCGTGATCATCGTGCCTTTCAGGATCGTGACCGCCTCGTCGGCCGTGTGCCAGTGGGGCGGGTTGTACGTCCCGGCCGGGAACTTGAGCAGGATGATGTACGGCCCGACCTTCGGGTCGCCGTACTGGAGCACCGTCTTGATCCCCTCGGCCATCCCCGGCGCCTGCTCCCACTTCGCGTCCTTCGCCTGCGTGACTTGGAGCGCGCCGGTTCCCGGCGCCTTCACGCCGTCCTTGATCGGCGTGAGCTCGCGCGGGCCGGGGCAGAAGCGGACGATGATCGCGTCGGACGTGCACTTCGCCCAGTGGGCCGTTCCGGCGGGGACGAGGAGGTACCCGCCCGCCGACACCTCTGTGCCCTTTGACTCGTCGATGGTGTCGCTCTGGCCCAGGACGACCGAGCCCGAGAGGACCGTCGCGAACTCGTCGTACTTGTGGAAATGGGGCTGCACCACCGCGCCGGCGGGGAACTTCACCAGCACCTGGTAGGGGCCCTTCTCGGTGTCGCCCCACTGGAGGGAGGTCATCATGCCGGTCGTGAGGCCCGGCGCCTGGGTCCATTTGATCTCTCCGGGATTGACGGCAGTGACCTTCGCGTCCTGCGCGAAGAGGACGAGCACCAGGGCCGCGAGACAGGTCTTCATGCGTTTCTCCTTCGGATGAGGCGCCCATCCTATCCCCGGGCGCCGGTTGTGGCAACTTCTTCCATTCGATATGCTGGGTCCGTGGCCTCGGTGGAGGACGTCCTGAAACGGATGATCGCCCGCGGGTGGAAGCCGGGCGGGCCGGTCCCGGCGGAGTCGATCGAGAAGCTCGAGGCCGAGTTCGACGTCACGCTCCCCGACGACTACCGCGCCTACCTCCGGGTCGCCGGGGGCGGCGAGGCGACCGCGCCCGAGTCCTACACGGGGCTCTGGCCGATCCAGATCATCCCCGTCTTCAACCGCCGCTACCGCATCCCGTGGAACTTTCCCGGCCTCTTCGGGATCGGGAACGACGGCTTTCTCGTCTACGCCTTCGATTTCCGCGGCGAGGCGCCGGTGATCGCGAGCCTCGGCCTCTCGAGCTCCGTCTGGGACGACGTGGTCACCGATGCCGATACGTTCGCCGAGTGGCTGGAGCGGCGGCTGCCCTGATCTATCCGGGGGGTGGTATCATTACCTTCGTGAAGTTCATTCCCGCGGCCCTCCTTTTCCTGTCGCAGGCGCAGGACACCTACACGGTGCAGTGGGCGATTCGCAAGGGGGACAAGATCGTCCACTCCATGACGGCCAAGACCGAGGGCAAG
The DNA here is from genome assembly GCA_041482015.1 of Planctomycetota bacterium. Taxonomy (GTDB): domain Bacteria; phylum Planctomycetota; class MHYJ01; order MHYJ01; family JACPRB01; genus JACQFK01. Next base: position 2,190 of record JBGPCZ010000183.1, read on the forward strand.
GGGAAAAGGACGGTCCAGGGGACTCCCGAGGATCTGGAGAAGCAGGACACCGAGGTCAAACGGTACCGCGACGAAATCCTCGAGGTTGCAGGCCCCGAGCCCACCCAGGTCCGCCGGAAAGTCCTCGAGTGGTGGGAGGAGGTGAAGACTCCGAAGGACGCGAAGCCGATCCGCGTGGCCAAGACGCTCCAGGGCAAGACGGTCATGCTGAAGAAGAAGGGCGAGGAGACCGACATCGCGGGCGCCCCGGACGCGCCGCCGGAGGAGTTGAGGCGGAACCGGCTCCGCCACGACGTCTATCTCTCGAGCCTCCCCAAGAAACCCGTGGCGGTGGGCCACGAATGGGTCATCGACGAAAAGGCCCTCGTCGCGGACCTGCGCGACTCCATCAAGGGTTACGATCCCGGCACCAGCAAGGCCACCGGAAAGTTCGACAAGGTCGAGGCGTACGCGGGGGTCCAATGCGCCGTCGTGGTCTTCACTCTGGAGAGCGAGGGGACGTGGCGCGGTTGGAACGTCTCGAAGTACAGCATGAAGGTCCAACTGCGGTGCTGGCTCTCGCTGGACCGGGGCCGCCTGTTCGCCGTCAGGACCGAGGGGAGCACCACGTTCTCGGCGGACACCCAGATCCAGACCACCCGCACATTGGTCGAAAGCTCGTCGACGTACACGATCGAAACCGAGAATGTGTTCGAGTAATCGCTACCCGACGATCCACGTTCCGCGACGGGCCAGTTGTGCCGGCGTCTCCTTTGGATTCCACGCCCCCTCGCGCGCCCGCTGGAGCGCCGCCGCCTTGTCCGCGCCCCTGACGAGCACGACAATCTCGCGGGCCGCCTCGATCACGGGCGGCGTGATCGTCAGGCGCCGGGGCGGCGGCTTCGGGCCGATGACCGCCACGACTTTGCGCGCCCGCTCGTCGAGGGCCGGCGAGCCGGGGAAGAGCGACGCCGTGTGGCCGTCCGGGCCCATCCCCAGGAGGAGGACGTCGATCGCGTCGGGCAGGAGCTTCGCGTATTCCCCGGCGGCGCGATCGAGGTCGGGCCGCTCCGCTTCCATCCGGTGGACGCGCGACCCGGGGTGCGACCCGAAGAGCGTCTCTTGGGCCATCCGGTAATTGCTCTCGGGATCCTCCGGCGGCACCGCGCGCTCGTCGCCGAAAAAGAAGTCGAGCGCCGGCCACGGGAGGTCGCGGAGCAGGGGATAAATAGCCCGCGGCGTCGAGCCGCCCGAGAGCGCCACGGAGCAGCGGCCGCGTGCGGCGGCCGCCATTCGGATCGCCACCGCGATCCGCTCCGCCGCGTCCGACTCCCAGCTCACGCGAGCGGCCTCCAGCGGCGGTGGTCGCGGCGCAGGAGCTCGTCCGCCTCCTTCGGTCCCGCGCTCCCGCGCTCGTAGGCGTTCGGCACGCCCGGGTCGTCGAGGAGCGGCTGGACGAACTCCCAGCACTTCTCGTCCCCGTCGCGTCGCGCGAAGAGCGTGGCGTCGCCCCGCATCGCGTCGAGCAGCAGCCGCTCGTACGCCTCGCCGCTCGGCCGCTGGAACGATCCCGCGTACGAGAAGTCCATCGTCACCGTGCCGACCGAGAGGTCGTCGCCCGGGACTTTCGTCGCGAACCGGAGCGAGATCCCCTCGTCGGGCTGGATGCGGATTGTGAGGACGTTGGGCTCGATGAGCTGGCAGACCTCCTCGCGCCCGAAAAGGCAGAAGGGGATCGACTGGAAGAAGACGGAGACCTCGGTCATGCGGCTCCGGAGCCCCTTGCCCGCGCGCAGGTAGAACGGCACACCCTGCCAGCGCCAGTTATCAACCATCACCTTCATCGCCACGTAGGTCGGGGTCCGCGAGTCGCGCGCCACGCCCTCCTCGTCGCGGTAGCCCGCGTACTGGCCCCACGCGACGTCGTCGGGGGTGATCGGCCGGAGGGAGCGGATGAGCTGGGCTTTCTCGTCGCGGACGTCGTCGGGCCGGAACGAGCCGGGCGGTTCCATCGCGCAGAGGGCGAGCACCTGCATCAGGTGGCTCTGGACGAAGTCGCGGAGGACGCCCGTCTGGTCGTAGAACTTCCCTCGCCGCTCGATGCCGATCTCCTCCGCGGCGGTGATCTGCACGTGGTCGACGTACTTCCGGTTCCAGAGGGGCTCGAAGATCGAGTTGCCGAACCGGAAGACGAGGATGTTCTGGACGGTCTCCTTGCCGAGGTAGTGGTCGATCCGGTAGATCTGGCTCTCGTCGAGCACCTCGCCGATCAGGCGGTTGAGCTCGCGCGCGCTCGCGAGATCGCGCCCGAACGGCTTCTCCATGACGACGCGCGACCACGGCGCGTGGCCGGGGGCGTGCAGGAGCCCCCCGTCCTTGAGATGGCGGAGGATGACCGGGAAGACCGAGGGGGGCGTGGCCATGTAGAAGAGGCGGTTGCCCTTCGTGGCGTGGCGCGACTCGACCTGGGCGAGCTTCGCGCGGAGGTCCGCGTAGGCGGCGGGCATGTTGAAGTCGCCCTGCACGCTCTCGACGCGGTCGGCGAAGGAGCGCCACGCGCCCTCGTCGAGCGGCTGGGTGCGCGAGAACTTCGCGGTCGTGGCGTGGAGGTCGGCGCGGAGCGAGTCGGCCGATCCCACGGACGTGCTCGTCCCGATCATCGCGAAGTTCCGCGGGAGTTCGCCCTGCCCGGCCAGGTTGTAGAGCGCGGGGACGAGCTTCCGGTGGGTGAGGTCGCCGGTGACGCCGAAGATGACGATCGTGCAGTCGTCGGGCGGCCGGGTGGGCGAAAGCTTCGGTCCGACGCGGACGACGGTCTCGCTCATGAGGCTTGCCGTTGTACCATGCGCGCGAAGCCTACTCAATCCAGAAGGAGCGCATCGAGAGGTTGGCGTGGTGGAAGCCCGCGTAGATCTCCTTGACGCGGCCGTTCCCGCCGGCACCGATCGTGACGAAGAGCGGGTCGAAGTGCTCGGTCGTGGGGACCGCGAGAGCCGCGTGTGGCGCCTGGCGACGGTAGTCGAGGAGCCGGTCCGCCTCGCCCTTCTCCAGCCGGTCGCGGACCCAGTCGTCGAACTCGCGGGCCCAGCCGTCCACGGGGGCGGACTTGTTCTCGAAGTCGACGCGACCGAGGTTGTGGACGACGCCGCCGCTTCCCAATAGGAGGATGCCGCGCTCGCGGAGCGGCGCGAGCGCCTTTCCCATCTCGTGGTAGTGCGAAGGATCCGCTCCGCGCGTGAGCGAGACGGCGACGACGGGGAGGTCGGCGGCGGGGAAGATCCGCCGGAGCGGAGTCCAGACGCCGTGGTCGAAGCCGCGCCGTTCATCGATCCGCGCGGAGAACGTCGAGGCGATTTCCCGGGCGAGACCCGGGTCGCCCGGCGCGGGGTAGGTCAGCTGGAAGAGTTCGTCGGGGAAACCGGAGAAGTCATAGATCAGCTCCGGCTTTGCCGCGCCGGTCACGCGGACCGGTGGGCCCGCCTCCCAGTGGGCGGAGACGACGACGACGGCGCGCGGCCTGGGAAGTTTCGGGCCCAGCTTTTCGAGCGCCCGGGTGTAGTCGTCCTCCTGGACCGCCGTCATCGGCGAGCCGTGGGAGATGAAGACGACGGGCATGCGCGCCATCAGTCAGATAACTCCAGGGGCGGATGCGCCCATCCCGGAGAACTTACTTGCCGAGCAGTCCGCGGAGGCGGTCCATGAGCCCGGGCTTGGGGGCCGTCTTGACGACCGGGATCGCGTAGGGGTTGCGGCGGCGCACGCGGCGGACCACGTCGGCGAACTCCTCGGCGGTCGCGGGGCGCGTCTCGGGCCGCTTCCCGAGGCACTGGAGGGAGAGCGCGGCGAGCTCCGCGTCGGCCCCGTCGAGCGGCGCGGGCGTGTCGGAGAGGATCCGCTGGAACGTCACGATCGGCGTCCCGCCCTCGAACGGCGTGCGCGCCGCGAGGATCTCGTAGAGGATCACGCCGAGCGCCCAGACGTCGGTGCGCGGCCCAATATCGTTCGTCCGGCCCTCCACCTGCTCGGGTGCCATGTACTCGGGCGTCCCCATCACCATGTTCGACTGCGTGAGCGGCGTCTGGAACTTGTCGGCCCGCGCGATCCCGAAGTCGCCGAGCGCGACGCGCCCCGACTTCTCGACGAGCACGTTCTTGGGCTTGAGGTCTCGGTGCACGACCCCCTTTGAATGCGCGTAGCCCGCGGCGCGCGCCACCTCTTCCAGGATGCGGAGGAACTCGCCCTTCCCGGCCGCCCCCGACTGGAGCAGCGCGGCGAGCGTCACGCCCTCGACGTATTCCATCGCGATGTAGTGGAGGGGCGGATCGGGCGGGCTCTCGAACGCGCCCACCTCGTGGACCGTGATGATGCCGGGATGGCGGAGGCCGGCCGCGATCGCGGCCTCGCGCTTCAGCCGCTCGACGCCGCCCGATTCGTCGTTGTCGTCGCGCAGGATCTTGAGCGCCACGCGGCGCCGGAGCGTCGTGTCCTCCGCCTCGTGGACGACGCCCATCCCGCCGCGCGCGATCTCGCGGAGCAGCCGGTATTTCCCGATCTGCACGGGGGGCGGCGCGTGCGCCTTGGGCTTCTTCTGGTAAGCGAGAGCGCGGAGGAGCTGCTCGGGGGTCAGGTACTTCTTCCGCTGCAGGATTTCTCCCAGGCGGAGCGGCGACGGGAGCCGCTTCTGCTCGTCGAGGCACTCCTCGAGCTGCGCCTCGGTGATGTACCCGCGCCAGAGGCAGATCTGCCCGAGCGGCGACTCGGGCCCCGGCTCCGGCTCCTCGCCCTCGCCGAGGAACCGGCGCACGTCGCCCATCGACTTCTGGTTGGTCGTCGTCCCCACGTCCCTAAGAATACAGCCGCAGGAGCGTGGAGACACAGAGAAGTGCTTTTCTTCACCCTTTGAGGATGGCCTCGAATTCCTCGCGGACGTCGCGGTCGTCGTCGGCGTATTCGCGGACGCGTTCCAGCACGATCTCGCGGAGCAGCGAGCGGCTGCGCGAGAGGCGCTTGCGGACGTCCGACTCGCGGAGCCCCAGTTTCTTCGCCACGTCGGCGTAGGTCGACTCCTTGGGCTCCAGCCCCCCGATGAAGCGGCTGGATTCGCCCGGATCGCCTTTCCCGCCCTCCGGCAGGCAGTACAGCCGGAAGACTTCGAAGACGTTCGCGGATCCCATCTTCTTCAGCCGCTCCTCGAGTTCGCGGATCGAGTCGCGGAGCACCGTCCTCACCCACTCGCGGTCGAAGGCGCCTTCGGGGTCGGGCAGCTCGGGCTCGTCGCGGACCTCGTCGAACCGGAAGAGGAACTTCGAGGAGGGCTGGCGGGCCTTCTCGCGGCGCGCGGCGTCGATCAGGAAGTTCTTGAGCGCGCGCTTGAGGAACCCTCGGAAGCTCCCGCGCTCGGGGGAGAGGCGCTCCCAGTCCTTGCGCTCGACGAGGCGGGTGAAGAAGTCCTGGGTGAGGTCCTTTGCGTCCTCGACGCTGCGCCGGCCGGCGGCCCGGAGGTAGTAATAGGCCGGCTTCCAGTAGAGGTAGATCAGCCGCTCCAGCGATTCCCGGCTGAGCCCGCCGGCCTTGCGGATCAGCGTCCAGCAGGTGGACGGGAAATCGCGGCGCGAGCCGCCGATCGAGGTGTCCCCGGAGTTCCCCACCACGGTTGCTATACCCGGGGACCGGCGAATTCGTGACGGCAGAAATTTTTCCGGGGACGAAATCGCCCTCCCTCCGTACGGCCCTCCGAACAGGAAGCCAAAAGGAGGAACCCATGTTCAACAGGATGGCGATGTGGACCGCGGCCCTCGTCCTGGGCCTGGTCACCGGGTGTGGAGACGGCGGCGGCGGCAGCGGCGGGACGGCGGCGCCGGCGCCGAGCGCGGCGGAGAAAACGACGGCCCAGTCGGCCGCCCCGGCGGGCGGGGCGGTCGAGCAGACCGCGGAGTTCTCGACCGACGCGGTCGTGGAGAGCGGAGCGCCGGGCGCGACGTCGTCCAAGACCGGCCAGGCCGGCTCGGCCGCGCCGAGCACGCCCATCAACTACCAGGCCTCGGTGACCCTCACGGTCGACCTCGACGCGCCGGGCGGTTCCGGCACGGACGCCCACCCGAACGCCTCGGGCGTCTTCCAGGTGACCGCGACCGGCACGGTGACCGGCGACGCGATGAACGGCCAGGCCACCTACGCGGTCGACGTCCAGTGGCTCACGAACGGCACGTTCACCGATCCCTGCTGCGGCGCGCAGGCGACCGTGAATGCCGGCAGCCACGTCAACTACGTGCTGACCGTCCAGTGGGCGAAGATCGACGAGATGAACTGGTCGATCCAGGCGACCTACGATGTGAGCGGGGCGGGGAGCGGGACGGTGACCCATCGCGGCCGGACCTGGGACGTGACGGGCACGGTCGTGGTGCACGCGAACGCGACGTTCAGCCGCGCGGGCGGCACCTACTCCTTCACGTTCGGGATCAGCGGCCTCCGGTCGATCGTCCTCACCTCCGGGGCGGAGGTCCACACGGTGACGGTCACCACCGAGGCGCTCGACCGGATCTTCATCGATGTCGACGGCGTGACGTTCGGCCCCTACACGCTGGCCCAGATCATCTGGTGGTTCGGATTCGACTGTCGCGGGTAAGACCGAGAGGATACCCGACCCAGAGCCCGCCTCCTCCCGCCAGGGGGGAGGCGGGTTTTCTGCCAAACAAAACAGGCCGGGTGGGTTGTCAGAAAGGGCAAACGTCAACCGGAGGACCGACCCCATGCGGACGCTCACGCTCGCGATTCTGATCCTGGCGCCGGCCTTTGCCGTTGCCGACGGCGAGAAGGCCCCCGACTTCACCCTGGACGACGTCTCCGGGAAGAGCCACGCGCTCGCCGCGCTCAAGGACCGGAAGGCGATCGTCCTCCTTTTCATGGGGATCGAGTGCCCGCGGTCGGTCGCGGCCGAGCCGCGCCTGGGCGACCTGATGAAGAAGTACGGCGAGAAGGGCGTGGAATTCCTCGCGATCGACTCCAACTGGAACGAGGCGGCGAAGGAGATCGCCGAACACTGCAAGCAGCGCGAGTTCGGGATGACCTACCTCATGGACAAGGGCGGCAAAGTCGCGACGCTCTACAAGATCGAGATCCAGCCGACGGCCATCCTGCTCGACGGCGGGTTCGCGGTGCGGTACCGCGGGCTCATCGACGACCACAAGGTCGAGGAGTTGGCGAAGCACAAGTTCCTCAAGGACGCGATCGAGGCGGTGCTCGCGGGAAAGGACCCCGAGGTCAAGTCGACCGAGCCGCTGGGGTGCTCCATCCGAAAGGGGGAGGTCAAGGCGAAGTCCTCGGACGTGACCTACGCGAAGCACGTGGCGCCGATCCTAAACAAGGCCTGCGTGATCTGCCACCGTCCCGGCCAGGCGGGACCCTTCTCGCTCGAGACGTTCGAGCAGTCGAAGGCCTGGTCGACCGAGATCAAGTCGTACACCGGGACGCACGCGATGCCGCCGTGGAAGCCGACGTCGAACCGCGGGAGCTATTACAACGAGCGGACGCTGACGGACGAGGAGATCGCGACGCTCGCGAAGTGGCACGACAACGGCGCGCCGGTGGGGGAGGCGAAGGATCTGCCGCCGCCGCCGAAGTTCGCCGAGGGCTGGATGCTCGGGACGCCCGACGCGGTGGTGAAGGCCGAGGGCGGCTGGGAGCTGGCCGCGAAGGGTCGCGACGAATACCGCTGCTACGCGATCAAGAACCCCTTTGACGAGGACAAGTGGGTCGCGGGCATCGAGTTCAAGCCCGGGAATCCGCGGTCGGTGCACCACATCATCGGCTATCTCGACATGAGCGGGCAGGGCGCGAAGAAGGACGAGGCCGAGCCGGGCCCGGGGTACCGTTCGAACGGCTCGGGCCCGATGATCTTCCCCTCGGGATCGCTCTCGGGCTGGGCGCCCGGCAACATGCCGCGGATGTTGCCCGAAGGCACGGCGCGCCTGATCCGCAAAGGGGAGTGGATCATCCTCGAGACGCACTACCACAAGACGGGGCGGGTCGAGAAGGATGCGGGCGGCGAAGTGGCGCTCCACCTCGCGAAGACGCCGGTCCGGAAGCAGTACCACGTCCACATGATCGCGCAGCCCCTTTTGAACATCCAGCCGGGGCAGAAGGAGTACAAGACGGGGCTCACCTACGTGGTCCCGAAGGACGTCCACGTGCTCGATGTCATGCCCCACATGCACCTGATCGGCCGGGAGATCTCGGTCGTCGCGACGTTCCCGGACGGGACGAAGTCAGACCTGGTCGCGATCAAGGACTGGGACTTCAACTGGCAGGAGACCTACCAGTTCAAGGAGGCGTTCAAGTTCCCGCGCGGGACGAAGATCCGCCTGGACGCCAAGTACGACAACTCGACGGACAACCCGAGTAACCCGTCCAACCCGCCGCGCGCGGTTCGCTGGGGCGAGCAGACGACCGACGAGATGTGCATCGCCTTCCTCGGGTTCACGAACGACAACGAGGACCTCACAAAGAAGTCCGGGTCGGAGGAGAAATAGTCGGACGAAGGGAGATCGGGCGATGCACGGGGATCGGGGGATTTGAATATGAAAAGACTCACCGGATCTCCCCGCATCTCCAGATCTCCTTTCGTCTCCGTGTCTCGGGGGGCCCATGATTGACGATCCCCTTCCGCTGTCGTTCGACCCGGTCTCGAACGGCGAGTATCTCCCCCCTTTGAAGACGTCGCGCGAGGAGCTGGCCGAGAAGACGATCCAC
>JBGPCZ010000184.1:0-10886 GCA_041482015.1 Planctomycetota bacterium
CGCGCTCGCGCTGACGGCATCGCTGGAGGTCGCGGTCGGCGCCTTCGTCCTCCGGCACGCCCTGATGAACATGGTCCACCCGGTGGGGGCGAACTTTGCGATGGAGGTGGTCAACCCGGTGCAGCGGGCGCGGGTGAACGGCCTCAAGCAGGCGGCGAACAAGATCGCGTGGGTGATCTCCAACTCGCTGGGCGGCGTGCTGATCGCCCGCACGTCGATCCTCGGCCGCGACGGCTTCGCGACGACGATGTTCATCACGATCGGGCTCTACATCGTGGGGAGCGCGATGTACTGGCGTTTTTTCGCGAAGGAGCCGGCGGGCGGAGTGCCCGCGCCGGGGATCGAGCCGACCACCGAGTCCTGAGCGGCCGCTACTCGATGTCCCGTTTGCGCGCCGCCATGTCCACCGCCTCCAGGAACTTCGGCCGGAGCTCGGGGTGGATTCGGGTGGGTGGCTAGGGGTGCTCGCACAAGGTGAAGGCGAGGTCCTCGGCCTCGCGGCCGGTCTCGTCGAAGACGCGGGCGGAGATCCTCTTCTCCCCGATCGTGCAGCCGACGAAGTGGTGGAAGCGGCGGAAGACGTCGCCCTTCTGGGCGAGCTTCTCCTCGATCGGGTAGAGCGGCGCGCCGCCGCCGGCGGTGACCACGTAGCGGACGCCGTCCCGCGCGGTCGCGTAGAACGCGTGGTGGTGGCCGCAGAAGGCCGCGCAGAACTTCAGCTTCACGAGGAGCGGGTGGAGCCGCTCGCGCACGGGCTTCTGCTCGTAGTCGCCCCACGGCTCGATCGAGAAGGGCGGGTGGTGGAACGCGGCGATCTTGTGCTTCGCGTCGGAGGCCGCCGCCGTCTGCTCCAGCCATTTGAGCTGCTCTTCGTCCTTGAAGTAATCGTTCGAGTCGAGCAGGAAGAGGTGGACGTCGCCGATCCGCCGGTCGTAGTAGAGCTTCTCGACCCCGAACTCCTTCTCGAAGACGTGGTCGCTGGAGACGTCGTGGTTGCCGGCCGCGGGCAGGTAGGTGATCTTCTGCCGCAGCTCCTTCGTGATCTCCCGGAACATCCGCCAGTCCTCCTGGCTCTCGCCGAAGTCGACGAGGTCGCCCGAGACGACCACGAACTTCGGCGACGCGCGCAGGATGTTCGAGCAGACGCCGCGGTGGATGTCGTGGTTGTAGCGGCAGTCGCCGTAGGCCGCGAAGTCGAGCGCCGGCATCGGCCCCGGGGGCGGAAGGGGTGGCGCGGGACGCGGTTCGGGCAGGACGATGGGCGCGGGAATCGGGTGGGGCGGCGAGCCGACCTTCCGGCCGCAGGCCACGAGGAGCAGTAGGGCGATCGCCGGTGCGGCCCGCTTCATCATCCCAAGGTATATCGCGGGGAGGGCCGTCCGCTACTTGCCAAGGCTGGGGACCCCGCTCGCGACCAGCCGCTGCTGCTCGCTCTCCATGAAGTAGCCGATCCGGCGGTACTTTTCGTACCGCTTCTCCAGGAGCTTGTCGAGCGGCACGGCCATGATTTCGTCCAGGTAGCGGACGAGCGCGGCCTTGAGGAGGTCGCCCATCTCCTTGGGATTTCGGTGCGCGCCGCCGAGCGGCTCGGGAATGATGTCGTCCACGATCCCGAGCTGCTTCAGTTCCGGGGGGGTGAGGCGCAGGAGCTCGGCCGCCATCGGGGCCTTCGACGCGTCGCGCCAGAGGATCGCCGCGCAGCCCTCGGGCGAGATGACCGACAGGTACGCGTTCTGGAGGATCGAGAGCTTGTCGGCGATGCAGATCCCGAGCGCGCCGCCGGAGCCGCCCTCGCCGATCACGACCGACACGACCGGCGTGCGGAGCTTGGCCATTTCGAAGAGGTTCTTCGCGATGATGAACGCCTGGCCGTGCTCCTCGGCCGCGATGCCCGGGTAGGCGCCCGGCGTGTTGACGAGCGTCACGACCGGGATCCTGAATTTCTCGGCCAGCTTCATTTTCTCGAGGGCCTTCCGGTACCCCTCGGGGTTCGGGCTCCCGAAGTTGCAGGCCACGCGCTCCTTGGTCGTCTTGCCCTTCCGCTGGCCGACGAGCATGATCTTGATGCCCCCGACCTTGCAGAGCCCCGTCAGGATCGCGCCGTCGTCGCCGAGCGCGCGGTCGCCGTGGAGCTCGACGAAGTCCTCGAACACCATGGAGAGGTAGTCCATGAGGTCGGGCCGGGCGGGGTCGCGCGAGAGCTGGACGCGCTGCCAGGCGTTGAGCCGCGCGAAGACCTCGCGCTTCTCCTCGTTGCAACGGAGGCGGAGCTTGTTGATCTCCTCGGACAGGTCGACCTGCGCCTTGCGGGAGAAGCTCTCGAGTTCCTCGATCCGCTTCTCGAGCTCGATGATCGGCTTCTCGAAGTCGCGCTCGACGGGATTCTGGTTTTCGGTGGCCATCGTTTACCGCCCCGCCTCTTCCGCCTCGCGGGGCTTCGAGGGCTCCACCTGGCGGAGACGGATGACGGTGTCCTTCTTCTCCCAGCGGGAGATCTCCAGGATCACGGATGTCATGTCCTGGAAGCGGTCCTCGCGCCGCTTGGCGAGCATCTTGAGCACGACCGCGTAGAGGTCGGAGGAGAGCGTCTTGACGTGCTCGCGCATCGACTTGGGCGGCTCCTTGACGTGCTTCTCGAGGAGGCCCGACTCGGTCGTCCCCAGGAAGGGGGGCCGCTTCGTCAGGAGTTCGTACATCAGGACGCCGAACGAGTAGATGTCGCTCCGGGCGTCGCACTTCAGGCCCTGGATCTGTTCGGGGGCCATGTACAGCGGCGTCCCCTCCACGCGGCGGCTGAACTGGAGCATGCGGTCCATCTTGCTCTGGCCGAGCGAGAAGTCGATGAGGCGGCACTCCGTGCGCGCATTGATGAGGACGTTCTCGGGCTTGAGGTCCTTGTGGATGATGCCCTGGCTGTGGATGTAGTCGAGCGCCCCCGCCACCTGCGAGAGGATGCGGAACTCGTACTTGAAGACCCGCTCGGGCATCTGCCACATGGCGAACTTGAGGTTCTCGCTGTCGAAGAATTCCATCACGAAGACGGGGAGCGGCTTGGCGTCGATGTACTCCAGCACCTTGATGATGTTCTTGTGGTGGAGCTTGCCCGTGAGCGTTGCTTCTTTCTTGAACTGGTGGACCTTGTCGGGGCGGGCGGCGTTTTTCTGGGACAGCTGCTTCAGCGCGAAGATCTGGCCCTTGTTGTTGGTGGCCTTCCAGACCGTGCCGACACTGCCATCCTTGATCTTCTCGACGATCTCGTAACCTTTGATTATCTGGCCGATCATAGGGTGGTTATAGACTGCTTATAAACCGTTGATTATCCGTGTCCCAAATCGGCAAATCAAGCGAAAATCCCCAAAAGGGGCGGAAAAACGCAGTTTGGCGGGGACAAAGGGGGGGGCGGTGAGGAGTAGAGATCGTGAGTGAAGTCCGTGATGTCCTGGAGATCAGGGTCGATCCAGCCGACCGCGTGGAGTGATCCAAGGAGCATGGGTACCAGCCCGTCCGGATCCTGGTCAACGGGACTCGACTCCTGGACCGGGTGCGAGACGTTCATCTTCACATGCACCTGTGGCGACGAAGGCTGCTGGCCCTTTCTCGCGCGGATCGAAGTTCACGCTGACACGGTCGTCTGGAAGGACTTCGGGCAGTTTCATCAGTCGAGGTGGGACTTCAAAGGGTTGGGGCCGTTCGACTTCGATCGGGTCCAATACGAACGCGAATTAGCCAAGCCGTCAATCTGGGAATTTCTCTCCGCCTCTCGGTCTCACCCACTCCCCCTTCGGTGTTCTCCCCTCGTACGTTTGACTCCCCCAATCCCCTTTGCTAAGGTACCGCCACGCACATGATCTGGCGGGTCGACGTCGCGACGAAAGAGGGGCTCACCGACGCCACCGCCCGCGGAGCGCGCGCCGCCCTCCAGGAGTTCGGGCTCCGCGACGTCTCCGACGTCCAGGCCGTCCAGGTCTACCTCGTCGACGGGGATCTCGACCGCGCCGCCGCCGAGCACGTCGCCCGCGAACTTCTCTACGATCCGGTTGCCCAGACCTACATGCTCTCGCCGGGCGCCGAGCCGCCCCCTGTCCCCAAGGGCGCGCAGGTGATCCTCGTCTTCAAGCGCTCGGGTGTCATGGACCCCGTCGAGGCGAGCGCGCTCAAGGCCATCGCCGACCTCGGCCTGAAGGCCCGGCGCGTCCGGACGGGGATGCGCTACATCGTCAGAGGGGGCAACGGAAAGCTCCGTGACGCGGCGGCAAAGACGCTGGGCAACGAGGCGATCGAGGAGATCACGCTCGGCGAGCGCGCCTTCACGAAGATCGAGCTCGGCTCCTCCTACACGCTCAAGAAGGGCGTCGCCCCGGTCCTGAACCTCACGGACGACCAGCTCGTCAGGCTCAGCAAGGACATGAGCCTGGCGCTCAACCTGAAAGAGATGCAGGCCGTCCGCGACCACTTCAAAGGGATCGGCCGCGAGCCCTCCGACGTCGAGCTCGAGACGGTCGCCCAGACGTGGAGCGAGCACTGCAAGCACAAGACGTTCACCGGCCACATCACCTTCGAGGGGAAGGTCATCCCGAATCTTTTGAAGTCGACGATCGCCGAGGCGACGCGGAAGATCGCCGCGCCCTGGTGCGTCAGCGTCTTCAAGGACAACGCCGGCATCATCGAGTTCGACGAGACGAACAACGTCTGCTTCAAGGTCGAGACCCACAACCACCCGAGCGCGATCGAGCCGTACGGCGGGGCGAACACGGGGCTGGGCGGCGTGATCCGCGACATCCTGGGCTGCGGCCTCGGCGCGAAGCCGGTCTGCTCGACCGACGTCTTCGCCGTGGGCCTGCCCGACGCGAAGGAGACGCCGCCCGGGACGATCCACCCGCGCCGGCTGCTCAAGGGGATCGTGAGCGGCGTGCGCGACTACGGGAACCGGATGGGCATCCCGACGGTGAACGGCGCGGTCTTCTTCGACGAGCGGTACACGGGGAACCCGCTCGTCTTCGCCGGCACGGTCGGCATTCTCCCGAAGGAGATGTCGTTCAAAGCGGCGAGGAAGGGGGACCTCGCGGTGGTCGTCGGCGGACGCACGGGGCGCGACGGCATCCACGGCGCGACCTTCTCGTCGCTCGAACTGCACGAGGAGTCCGAGACTGCCTCGAGCGGCGCGGTCCAGATCGGGAACGCGATCGTCGAGAAGCGGGTGCTCGACACGATCCTCCAGGCGCGCGACCGCGGGCTCTACACCGGGATCACCGATTGCGGCGCGGGCGGCCTCTCGAGCGCGGTCGGCGAGATGGGCGAGGAGCTGGGCGCGGAGGTCGACCTCGAGAAGGTCCCGCTCAAGTACGACGGCCTCTCGTACACCGAGATCTGGATCAGCGAGGCGCAGGAGCGGATGGTGATCTCCGTCCCGCCTGAAAAGATCGACGAGTGTCTCGCCGTTTTCCGCGCGGAGGACGTCGAGGCGACGGTGATCGGCCGGTTCCCGGGTCACGGGAGGCTCGTCCTCCGATACGACGGCCAGGTCGTGGGCGACCTGGACATGAAGTTTCTCCACGACGGGATCCCTCGCTTCGAGCGGACGGCGACGTACACGCCGCCAAAGGTCAGGGAACCGGAGCTTCCCGGGAAGAAGAACTATGGCGAGGATCTGAAGAAGATCCTCTCGAGCTGGAACGTCTGCTCCAAGGAGTGGGTCATCCGGCAGTACGACCACGAGGTGCAGGGGGGGAGCGTCGTCAAGCCGCTGACGGGCGCGGCGAACGACGGGCCGAGCGACGCGGCGGTCGTGCGGCCGGTGCTCTCGCATTACAAGGGGCTCGCGATCGGCTGCGGGATGAACCCGCGGTACGGCGACATCGACCCCTATGAAATGGCCGCGAACGCGATTGATGAGGCGATCCGGAACGTCGTCGCGGTCGGCGGCGATCCGGCGCGGACGGCGATCCTCGACAACTTCTCGTGGGGAAGGCCGGACAATCCCGAGAACCTGGGTGCCCTTGTCCGGGCGGCCCAGGCCTGCCACGACGTGGCGGTCGCGTACGGGACGCCCTTCATCAGCGGCAAGGACAGCCTGAACAACGAGTTCCGGATTGGCGACAAGAACATCATCATCCCGCACTCCCTTCTGATCTCCGCAATCTCGATCGTCGAGGACGTCCGGAAGTGCGTGACGATGGACGCCAAGGAGCCCGGGAACTTCCTCTATATCGTCGGGAGGACGCTGGACGAGCTTGGCGGGTCGCACTACTACCTGGTCAACGGCCACCTCGGGGCGAACGTGCCGAAGGTCGATCTGGAGCGGGGAAAGAGAGTCCTTTCAAGCATGGCGTGGGCGATCCGCGAAGGGCTGGTTCGGGCCTGTCATGATCTTTCGGAAGGGGGCCTCGCCACGGCTGCGGCGGAAATGGCCTTCGCCGGCGGACTCGGAATCTCGCTGGATCTGAAACCCTTTGGAAAGCCGATCCGGGCCATTCGGGACGACGTCGCCCTCTTCTCCGAGTCTCCTTCCCGGTTCCTGGTCGAGGTGAAGCCGGAGCACCGGTCCCAGTTCGAGCATGAGCTGTCGGTGGGAGTTCTCCCCGTGGGCGAAGTGACGTCGGCCCCGCGCCTGGCGGTTCGGGGGCAGGAGGGCCAGGTCGTGGTCGACGAATCAATCGCCGACCTCAAAGAGGCCTGGCAGAAACCGCTGAGATGGTGAGAGCGCTTTCCGTCCTGCTGCTCGCCGGCTGCGTCTCGACGCCGCCGAAGGCTTGCCCCGCCGAAGCGCCATCCCAGGAGATGCGCGAAGGAGGGCCGGTCGTCGCCACCTTCTCGATCGTCGCCTACGATCCCGAGACGCAGGAGCTGGGCGTCGCCGTCCAGTCGAAGTTCATCGCGGTGGGCGCCGTCGTCCCGTGGGCGAAGGCGGGGGTCGGCGCGGTTGCGACCCAGTCGTTCGCCAACACCACGTTCGGACCGAGGGGTCTCGAACTCCTGGCCAAGGGCGAGAAGCCGGACGACGTCCTCGTGCAGCTCCTCGAGAACGACGACGGTCGCGAGGCACGCCAGGTGGGTATCGTCAATGCCAAGGGCCAGTCGGCCACCTTTACGGGAATGAAGTGCATGGAGTGGGCGGGCGGAATCGCGGAGGAGAACTTCTGCTGCCAGGGCAACATCCTCAAGGGCGAGGACGTGGTCAAAGGAATGGCGAAGGCTTTCAAGGAATCCAAAGGGGATCTCGGCGACCGCCTGATCGCCGCGCTCCGGGGTGGGCAGGAGGCCGGCGGCGACCGGCGCGGGATGCAGTCGGCCGCGCTCCTCATCGTCCGCGAGGGCTGGGGGTACGCGAGATTCAACGATCGGTACCGCGACCTTCGCGTCGACGACCACGCCGAGCCCATCCAGGAGTTGAAGCGCGTGCATGATCTCCACCGGAAGATCTTTCCGCCGCCGACCAGATGACCACGACGCCGCGCGCCATCGTCCTCCGGGCCGCCGGGATCAATTGCGACCAGGAGTCCAAGTCCGCCTGCGAGAAGGTCGGCTTCCTGGCGGAGGTCATCCACGTCAACCGCGTCCTCGAGAAAAGAAGCCTGCTGAAGGATTTCCATTTTCTGATCGTGCCGGGAGGCTTCTCCTTTGGAGACGACCTCGGCGCGGGAAAGGTGCTGGCGAATGAACTGAAGGCGAAGCTGATGCCCGAGTTGCGCGAGTTCGTCCGGGACGGGAAGCTCGTCATGGGAATCTGCAACGGATTCCAGATCCTGGTCAAGGCCGGGATCCTCCCCGATCCCATGGACGGCTCCTCTTCACAGCTCACGCTGGCGAACAACGACTCCGGAAGGTTCGTCGACCGCTGGATTCATCTCAAGGTTTCCTCCACGAAGTCCGAATTTCTTAAGGTGGAGGAGGTCATCGATCTTCCCATCGCACACGGCGAGGGGAAGTTCCTCCCGAGCGACGCACAGGCGCTGGAACGGTGGGAGCAGGGGGGGCAGCTGGTCCTCAAGTACGTCGATCCCGAGGGCCGCGAAGCCGGTCACCCCTGGAATCCCAACGGCTCGGTCTCGAGCGTCGCGGGGATGTGCGATCCCACGGGGAGGGTCCTTGGCCTCATGCCGCATCCGGAACGGTTCCAGGACGCGGTCAACCACCCGCAGTGGACGAGGAGGAAGGACGTCCAGCCCGACGGTCTCAAGTTCTTCCGGAACGCCTGTGAGTATGTGAAGAGGAATCTGTGAGCAAGACAGGAACCATCGCCGCCGCGCTCCTCGTGCTGATGGGATGCGGCGGATCGCCGCAACCCGCGCCGTCGCCCGCCGCCCCTCCTCCTTCTTCCCACGCCGCTCCCGTCCAGGCCGAGAAGAAGACCGACGACGATCTTGACGTGCTGGCCCGGAGGGCCCACGCGACCCTCGAAAAGGCCACCCGGATGCCCGCGGCCCCCGCGCAGGCCGCGAACGAGGTCTACACGCCCCGCCGCCTCGTCGCGGTCCCCATGGACTCGTCGAAGCTCGCGGGCAAGCGCGGTGCTGAGCTCTGGGTGACGTCGGACGGCGGCCGCTCCTGGATCAACCAGGGCGAGGTCGACATCGCCAAGCCACCCGCAACGTTCCTGGCGCCGCGCGACGGCCGCTACGGGATGATGGTCGTCCCCCTTTCGGCCGGCGGACCGCGGGATTTCACGCCCAAGCCGGGTGACGCGGCGGACCGCACGATCATCGTCGACACGATGCCCCCGGTCGTCGAGGTCATCGCGCCGAACGGTGGCGAGATGTTCGGCGGCGGTCGGACGACCGTCATCCAGTGGATGGCCGACGATCCCAACATGCATCCCGAGGGGATCACGCTCGAGGTCTCCACCGACTCGGGCACGACCTGGTCCACGATCAAGCGGGGACTCGCCAACACGGGGAGCTACCATTGGGAGATCGCCGCCGCCTCGAGCGCACGCGGCCGCATCCGCGTGAGGGCCCGCGACCTCGCGGGCAACGAGGGGATGGACGCGTCCGACCGCGACTTCGCCATCGACGCGCGGACGCCCGAGCTCCGCATCGTCGGCCCGGCGACCGCGAACGAGGTTCCGGTCAAGCTCGAATGGGCCGGGAGCGAGGGGCTCAAGCGCGTGACGCTCTATGTCACGCGCGACAAGGGGCAGACGTGGGCCCCCTACGCGGATGACATCGGCCTCGCCTCCCCGATCCTCTTCAAGGATCTCGACGGGGTCTACGGCCTGCTGCTCGTGGGCGAGAGCAAGTCGGGGAACGCGAATCCTCCGCCGGTGCCGGGAACTCCGCCGGCGTTCACGCTCCGTCTCGATCGCACAAAGCCCGAGGTCCGGATCCACTCGCCCCAGGGCGGCGGCGTCTTCGGTGGCGTCCCGGTCGACGTCCGCTGGACGGCGAAGGACAACCTCGACATGCCCGGGAACGCGGTGACGCTTTCGTACTCCGCCGACGACGGGAAGACATGGACGGAGATCCAGAAGGGGCTCCCGAACGAGGGGCTCTACAAGTGGACGCCGCCCCGCACCGCGGGGAAGGACTCGCGCATCCGGGCCTCGGCGGTCGACTTCGCCGGCAACGAGGGCGTTGCGGTCAGCGAGCGGTTCGGCGTGGACATCAACGTGCCCGAGGCCCGCGCGCTGGGCCCCGACCGCGCGAAGGGCTACTCGGTCAACATCGACTACGAGATCCGGAACCGCGGGAGCGTGCCGATCCGGAAGGTGACGCTCTGGTTCCGGCCCGAGGGCCTGAAGGAGTGGCTCAAGTACGGCGACGACCCGGACCACGAGTCGCCGATGCTCTTTTCCAAGCCCGATGGAAAGTACGGAATCTACATCGTCTGCTCGACCGAGACGGGCGGCGAAGTCCAGAAGGCGCCCGAGGTGGGGACGGAGCCGCAGCTCTCGCTCACGATCGACGGCACGCCGCCGCAGCTCTCGCTCGAGAGTTTCAACGGCGGCGGCTACATCATGGCGGGCGCGGCAATGGACATTGCCTGGAAGATGGTCGAGCCGAACCCCGATCCAAAGGGGATGGAGATCCACCACTCGCCCGACGGCGGGACGAACTGGAACGTCCTGGCCACGGGGATTGACCCCACCAAGGGGAGCTGGCGGTGGGTGGTGCCCAACACGCAGGGCGTGCGCCACAAGATCCGTCTCGTCTGCTCCGACCGCTTCGGCAACAAGGGCCAGGTCGAGTCGGAGAAGCCGTTCGCGATCGACAACGACCTGCCGGTCGTGTCGATCCTCGAGCGGCCGCCGTCCGTGGCCCGATCCAGCCGGCTCTCCATCAAGTACAAGGCATCCGATCACACGTCGGGGATCGACCGCGTGGTCCTGTACGCGAAGAAGCTGGGCGACAAGGGACCCTACAAGGAGCGGTCCACGACGCCCCAGCCCGAGGGGACGATCGAGTGCGACATGCCCGGCGAGGGCGCGTGGGCGTGCCTGATCGTTGCGTACGACGCCGCGGGCCACGCGTCGGCCGATCCCGACCGCGACGCGAAGCCCGACTTCGTCGCGACGTTCGATCTCTCGAAGCCCGAGATCGCCCTCAAGTACGGCTCCCCGCAGGCGGGGGTCCGCACGTGCCTGAACGGGAACTGGGAAGTCGAGTGGGACGCGAAGGACAATCTCACTCCGAAGGAACGGATCGTCGTGCGCATCGAGGTGTCGTCCGACGGCGGGAAGACCTGGAGGGCCCTGCCCGATTCCTATCCCAACACGGGGAAGGCGGACCTCCGGGCGCACCTCGTCCCGGGGAAGAAGTGGCGGCTGCGGCTGGTCGCGAAGGACGAGGCCGGGAACGAGGGCGAGGATGTCTCGCAGGACATCGATCCCGGCGACGTGCCCCTGCCCGGCCTCAGGCTGCTGGGTGTCGAGGACGGCCGCCAGTACGCCG
>JBGPCZ010000185.1:0-10866 GCA_041482015.1 Planctomycetota bacterium
GATTTCCCCGTGGGCGGTGAGAGCCCACGCCAGGTGGGCGCGGAATCTTGCGGACTCTCCGGGGTTCTTCGCGGTCTTCGCGATCATGTCGACCGCGTCCTTCTGGGCGATCTTCTTGAGCGCCTCGATGCACGCGTCGAGGACGAGGCCGGAGACTTTCTCCTCGGCCCTGCCGTCCTTGTCGCGCTCCAGCTCCTGCCGGAGGTGGGCGGTGAGGAGCTGCCAGGCGATCTTGTCCGTCTTCTCGCCCGTGGCGTCGCCGAGCGTCTTGGCCGCCGCCGCGCGGTCGCCCGCATCCTTGCTCGCGGCGAACTTCTGGAAGTAGGCGGAGGCCTCGGCCCACTTCTTGGCGTCCTGGGCCAGCGCGACGGCGAGCGCGAGAGCGGCTGCGAGCATGTCGTCCTCCCGTCAGGGCTTTTTCTTTCCCGCGGGCGCGGGCATGGCGCTGCCGGCGGCTCCCGCGCCGGCGTTCGTGTATTTTCCGCCGCTGTCCTCGGCCATCTGCTTGAGGAACTTGCTGCCCTCTTCGGCCTCGTTCGCCTGGCCGGCGAGAAGGGCCCCCCTGGGCGTGCTGAAGATGCCGACCGTGTTGATCTTCACCTTCCGCGTCCGGTTGAGCTCGCGGATCTTGACGACGATGTCGGGGGCGCGCGTGATCTGGCCGCCGTTGGGCATGCCGTCGGTGAGGAGGAAGAACGAGTCGACTCCCCCTTTGATCAGCTTGTCCCCCATGGGTCCGCTCGTGACGTACGTGAAGGCGCGCTCGAGGGCATCGTACGTGTTCGTCTCGCCGAGCGGCTCGAGGTGATCGATGAAGTCGTAGGCCTTCTTCCGCGTGGAGGCGGAGATCTTGAGCATCTCCTTGGAGAGCGCCACGACCTCGTAGTTGAAGAAGATGATGTTGAACTCCGCCTCGTCCGGCATCATCGCGAGCGTCTTCTTCAGCTGCCAGCGCGCGACGTCGATCTTCCGGTTGCCTTCCTTCTTGATCTCGGGCGCCCCGGCCGCCCCGCCCGTCGCGACATCCGCGGGCGCCTCCCACTCGGAGGGCTCCAGCATCGAGCCCGAACGGTCGAGGATGAAGATCACGTTCTTCGACGTGACCGGGATCCCGTAGAAGGTGGTCGCGTTCTTCGGGCCGTCGCCCGCTCCGTCGCCGGGCTTCGCGGCGTAGGTCCCCTGCGCGAAGGCCTCGCGGTTCGACTCCCACCAGGACTTCCACGCGGCGGGGTCGCCGTGCTTGTCCGCGCCCGTGAGGGCGACGAGCGCGTCGTTCAGGTCCATGCGGAGCCGGCCCTCGGATTTCGAAAGCGCGTCGACCAGGGGCTCGACGGCCTCCTTGATCTTGAGCGCCTTGATCGTCGCGGCCGCCGTGGCCTTCAGCTGCCAGAGGTCGCTCTTGAGCTGCTCGATGAGCGCGGCCGTAATCTCGGGCGAATTCGCCTTGAGTTCCCGAAGTGCGTCCATCGCGGCGATCCGGACCTGCGGCTCGGAGTCCTTCTTCACGACCTCGCCGAGCGCGGCGGGGATGTCGGTGGAGGCCATCTGGCCGAGTGCCTCCGCGACCCCCGCACGGCGCTGCCAGGGGGATCCCGTCGAGAGCTCCTTGAGCATGTCTTTGACGGACGCGTCGCCCTTGAAGCGTCCGAGCGCGGCGACGATTCCGCGACGTCCCGATTCGATCGCCATGATCTTGAGCTCGACGATCTGCGACTGTTTCTCGGCGATGAAGAACGCCTCGGCCTTGGGGACGTCGCTCTTCGGGATCGACGGCGGGTTGGTCTTCATGTTGACCTGGAAATCGCCGTTGGCGTCCTTCTCCCGGAGCAGCCGCACCTTGTCGGTCCACAGGTTCTTGACCTGGGTGGCGAGGGTGCCGTAGCCCTCGAGGAGCGCGTCGACGGCGGCCTTCTGGTCGGAGCCGGCCAGGCGGTCGGCGGCGTCGGCGACAGCCTTGCCGCTGGGCTCGGGGGCGGGCTTCGCGGTCAGGTCGAGGACGGGCTTGGTGCCGAGCTCGGCGATGGCCCTTTTGAATTCCGCCTTGGCCTTGTCGAACTCCGCGTCGCGGGCGGCGACCGAGAGGGACGCCAGGAGTGCAATCGCCAAACGAGTGCGCATGGATTCCGCTCCTTCCGCGGCCTGTTCCTAGGACACCGTCCAGCGGCCGCTTCGTCTACTCCTATGTTATGTAACGCTGCCCAACCCCGGGTCTCTCCGCCTAAGGAAGTGGCACGGAGCTCTTCCATAAGTACGCCTGGATGAGCACGATCAGCCCGACGATCGACGCCAGGATGAAGCTGTGCAAGACGACAAACTTGAAGATGTCGGCCTCCTTGCCGATCTGGTCGGTCGCGGCGGTCGCCACGCAGATGCTCTGCGCGTCGATCATCTTTCCCATCACGCCGCCGGTCGAATTCGCCGTCGCCGTCAGGATCGGGTTGAGCCCGAGGTTGATCGCGGTCAGCTTCTGGAGGCTGCCGAAAAGCGCATTGCTCGAGGCGTCGGTGCCGGTCAGGAAGACGCCGAGCCAGCCGAGGAGCGCGGCGAAGAAGGGATAAAGCACGCCCGTGTGGGTGAACGCGAGCCCGAGCGTCGCGTCGAGCCCTCCATAGCGCGTGATGAACCCGAGCCCCATCATGATGGCGATCGTGGGCACGGGGATCCTCATCTGGCGGACCGTCGTCCAGAGGGCGGACTTGACCTGGTCCCGCGAGATCCGCAGGATCGCGATCGAGAGGAAGCTCGTCACGAGCACGATCGTGCCGGGCGTGGTCAGCCAGTTGAACTTGAGGATGGCCTTCTCCCGCTCGCGCTGGTCGGGCGCGAGCGCCTTCTGCTCCTGGGTCAGCACCTGTTCGCCGCGCGCGACGCGATCGTGAAGCGCCGGGACCTTGATGAAGTAGGTCGCGCGAACCGGCCCGCAGACGGCCTCCTCGACGATCTTTTTCCGGTCGAGCCCCAGCGCCAGGAAGAGCACAAAGAGGATCCCGAAGGGGAGCCAGCCCTTGAAGACCTGTCCCCGGGTGAGCGGGCCCTGGGCCGCGGCCTCCTCCTTCGACGGCTCGAACCGCCACGTGCTCTTCGGCTTCCAGACCTTGAGGAAGAGGGCGGAGCAGGCGAGCGAGACGACGCTCGAGGCGATGTCGGTGAGCTTCCAAAGGGTGGGCTGGTGGGCGAAGAAGTACTGGCTCCCGGCGAAGGAGCCGCCCGCCACGATGAGGATGGGGAGGACCTCGAAGGTCTCCCTCCATTTCACCATCGAACGGACCATCCAGATCGGGACGATGAAGGAAAGGAGCGGGAGCTGGCGGCCCGCGGTTGCGGCGAGCTTCACTTCGTCCAGGCCGGTGACGCCGGCCAGGGTGACGATGGGCGTCCCCAGGCCGCCGAAGGCGACGGGGCTCGTGTTGGCCAGGAGGCAGAGCGCCGCGGCGAGGAACGGCTTGAAGCCGAGGCCCACGAGGAGGGCGCCGCAGATCGCGACCGGAGTGCCGCCGCCCGCCGCGCCTTCGAGAAAAGCCCCGAACGAGAATCCGATCAGCACCGCCTGGATGCGGTGGTCGGCGGAGAGTCCCGCGACGCTCCGGCGCACGGCGTCGAATCTCCCGGTGACGACCGTGAGGTTGTAGAGGAACATCGCGTTCGCCACGACCCACGCGACGGGGATGAGGCCGAACGAGCACCCATAGAAGAACGAGATCGTGGCCATCCCGGCGGGCATGTGGTAGAGGAACACGGCGAGGAGGAAGGCCACCAGCGCACCCGCCCCGGCGGCGAGCGGGGCGGGCTTCCGCCAGACGACGAGGAGAAGGAAAAGAGCGAGGACGGGAAGGGAGGCGAGGATCGTGGAGAGGATGACGTTGCCGGCCGGGTTATACTGCTGGACGAAACCCACCTATCCTCCCCGATGGACTATTCTCCCGTCCCGGCGGCGGGTGTCAACAAACCTACGCTTCAGGGAATGGGGCCGGCGTGACGAGTGCTATATGAAGTGAGATTGGAACGTCGCCACGAGCCCCTCCTGTCCAGGATGAATTTCTTTCTCCGGATGGCGCGCTACCTGGCGATGAGCGGCTCGCTTATCGGGGGTTCGCTCGTCGTGGGGATCCTGGGGTACCGGACGCTCGGAGGGCTGAGCTGGATCGATTCTCTTCTCAATGCCTCGTTCATCCTGACGGGGATGGGTCCGGTCGACCAGATGAAGACCGACGTCGCCAAACTTTTCGCCAGCGGCTACGCTCTCTTCAGCGGGGTCGTCTTCATCAGTGCGGTGGGCGTCCTCCTGACCCCGGGCTTCCACCGGCTGCTCCACCACTTCCACATGGATCTCGAGGAGGCGGCTTCGGGCCATCGTCGGGCGCACGATTAGCCCGTGTGGCGTTTTGCCCCACGGTAAGGGGCACGCTCCGCCCTCTCCCCTCGATTTAGCGTGCAGGCGGTGATTTTCCGTGGCACAGACTTTGCACCCGAACCTTAGTATAGTAGGGGTGTCGCCGCAGTCCGGGGCGTCGGGTTCGAACGCTGGGAAACCCAAACGACGGGAGCGAAGCCGTGGCCAAGCTGATCAAGTGTCCGCGCTGCCAGGCGAAGATCGACGTGACGGACCTGTCCGCAGGATCGACGGTCCGCTGCACGGACTGCGGGGCGATGGTCCGCATTCCCACGGGGAACACGGGCAAGCACGCCGCGGTTCCCGGGGCGGTTCCCCCGCCGCCCCCGCCCGCCCCCGCGCCGCAGGCGGCGGGGAAGGATCGGCCGACGAAGAAGCGCGCCATGGGTGGCCGCCAGACCAACCTGTTCCGCAAGATGTCCAACGTGAAGGCCCCGGGGGACAAGCGGCCGCGGGGCGACAGCGACCGGGGCGCCGCGGGAAAATCGGGAAACACCAACCTGGTCATCGGGGGCGTGGTGGGCGGCATCCTCCTGATCGGCGTGGTCGCCTACGCGATGATGGGCGGAAAGTCGGACAAGCACACGGCGAAGTCAGACCCGGCCGAGTCGAGCGAAAGAAAGAAGAAGCCGGCCTCCACCAATTCGAACACCTCGCGCCCGCCGGAAAAATCGTCATTCTCCCCGGGCGCGGCGCCCAGTGTCCCCGCCGGCACGTTCCAGCCGGGGGCTCGTGGATTGGTCGATACGAGCATGCCGAATCTCAACTCGCTCCTCCGGGACGAGGCTCTGAAGCGGGAGTACGAGGCCCTGATCACGGGGGGAAAGGCGTCGGAGGTCGTGGCGCAGGATCATCGCTGGATCCTCGTCGCCTTTGACGGGATCCTGAGCGACAACGAGGCCGTGGCGCGAGGGTCGATGGAGGTGATCCACGACATCATCGTGAAGCGCGGTTTTGCCAAGGACGTGGAGCAGTACACCAAGCTGGCCACGCAGTCCAAGATGCCCGGTTTCGAGATCGCGTCGGCGCGCACCGAGGAATACCAGTACTGGGCGCGCTGGTGGTTCACGCGGTCGAGCCAGGACATGGTGGCGAAGTGGGCCACCGACTCGGGCGCCACCTTCAATCCGGCGCCGGCGGCGAAGTCCGTGAGCGCACCCGCGGGCGCGGGGGAGTGGGAACAGATCATGACGGGGCTCCGCTCGGGCGGCGGGTACCACAACCAGAACAGCCCCGAATACCCGTACTTCCAACACGTGAAAGGCATGGGGAAAGCGGCCTACCCGAACATCATCAAGTACATCGATCACGAGGATCCCGCCATGGGAAAGGCAGCCGTGTCGCTCCTGTGCGAGCTCACGGGGCACGAGAGCGAGAGGCGCGTCAACGAAAGCAACAAGGCGGCGATCAAGGCCGACTGGGACGCCTGGCTCAAGACGCAGTAAGGCCGGAAGTCCGAAGCAAGAAGTTTGAACAGCCCCCACTTCGTTGTCTCTTATCTCTTTATCTCCTCTACATCTCCCTATCTCCTCCCGTGTTGCAAAACGCCCCACGGCCCTCCCGGCCCTATCCGTCAGCCCTCAAAATTCAGCTGAAATCAGCCCATCGGGATGGCATGGGGATTGCGCTTCCGAGGGCGGACCTGACTCTTGAAGACGCAGTGAGGCTGGGTGGATGGAGAAGGGTGCGGACAAAGCGGGGATTAGGACGTCTGATGTGGTCGTCACCCGCGTCTCGCGACTTCTCTCACAGCTGAACTTGGTGTGGATCCTCGGGGGGACGGTCTTGGTGATCTGCGTGGGGGTATACGCGATCGCCTGGGCGATGAAACGGCATTGATGGGAACGGGTTGTGGGTAGTTTTTGAAAATTTTGAGGAGGGCGCTATGAACCGCCGCGTATTCCAGGTCTGCTGCGCGCTGTTGCTGGTGGTGTTCTGCTTCTCGGTCGCCCTGGCGGCGCAAGAGGGCGGCGAGGGGGACAAGGAAGTCCAGAAGAAGAGCTGGTTCGACCTCTTCAAGTCGACAGGGCTGGTCGGCATCCTGCTCGTCCTGACGTCGGTCATCGGGACGGCGCTGCTCATCCAGTTCATGGTGAACGTGAACGAAACAAAACTGGGGAATCCAACCTTGCTCAGTGAAGTCGAGGCGCTGCTGAGCGAGAACGACGTGGACGGCGCCTACACGCTGGCCCAATCGGACCAGAGCTACGCGGGCAAGGTCATCTCGGGCGCGATCGGCCGGTCGGTCGGCGGCTACGAGGAGGCGCGGAAGGGCGCCGAGGAAGCCGCGGTCGTCGAGGGCTTCCGCCTGAACGCGAAGATGAGCTACCTGTCGCTGATCGGGAACATCGGGCCGCTGCTGGGCCTGCTGGGCACGGTCACGGGCATGATCACGTCGTTCCAGAAGATCGAGACGATGAAGTCCCCGACGCCGGCGGACCTGGCGGTCGGCGTGTACGAGTCGCTCGTCAACACGACGATGGGCCTCTTCATCGCGATCATCTTCCTGTCCGGTTACTTCTTCATGAAGAACAAGGTGTCGGACATCACGCTCCGGATCAACAACACGATCGGCGAGATCCTGACCCGGACGCTGTCGCCGGAGGCCCAGAAGGAAGCGGGCGGCCGCTAACGCGGTCCCCCTTCTGAGAAGGAGGCGATATGTCCAAGAAGATGTCGGTTCAGGAGGAGATCTCTCCCAACCTGATTCCGATGGTCGACATCATGTTCCTGCTCCTCCTCTTCTTCATGCTCAGCGCGGACATGGGCCAGCGCGAGCTGGAGGAAGTGGTTCTTCCCAAGGCGCTGTCGGTGAAGGAGGACAAGGAGGCCAAGGGCGGCAAGGACCGCGACAGGCTTACGATCAACGTGTACCACCGCGCCGAGCTGAAGTGCGCCAACTACAACAAGGGCGCCGTCTGTCGGGACGAGAACCACTGGCGGGTGGGCATGAAGGGCAAGGACTTCACCGAGCCGGAGAGGCTGCTGAACCTTCTGAAGAGGGAGGCCGGCACGACGGGCGGCGACATCACGACGCCGAAGATCTCCGAGCGGAAGGTCATGATCCGGGCAGACGCGTCGGCGCCCTACGGTCTCGCCCAGCGGTCCATGAACGTGTGCGCCAAGGCCGGCATCTACAAGGTGGAGGTCGGCGCGGCGCAGGTCATGGACGCCAATAAGAAGAAGAAAGTCTAATTGGAGGTGACCTGTGGCAGGCGGCGGTAATATCGGCGAGGCGTCCGACAATCCGGTGGGCATCAACATCACCGCGATGGTCGACATCATCTTCTGTCTCTGCCTGTTCTTCATGTGCTCCCTCCACTTCAAGCAGCTGGAGGGCAAGATCGATACGTGGCTGCCCAAGGACCGCGGGGTCTTCCAGGGCAACCCGGAACGTATCGTCCTGGAGGAGATCCGGGTCTTCATGAAGTGGGACCCGGCCGGCAACCGCACGATCCGGAAGATCGGCAACCGGGGTGAGATCAACTCGGACAGCGATCTCATGCAGATCATCCTGCAGATGACGAACGACTACAAGAAGGCAGGGAAGACGGAGTTCCCCGTGCTGATCGACGCGACGGCCGACGTGCCGTGGTCGGAAGTGATCCACGTGATGGACATGTGCAAGGTGGAGCGGCTGGACCGTATCGAGTTCGCCGCCCCGTTCGAGTACAAAGGAGCTCCCGGTACCAAGAACTAAGCCGGCGGCGGTCCTCTGCGCGGCTCGTCCGCGCAGAGGGCCGGCCCCGGGCCTGGTGAATGACGATGAGACCGCCGCTGCCGCCGAATGACACGACGCCCGTCTGGGCGACGCGTGGTTTTCGCATGTTCCTCCTGGCCGGCGTGACGGTCTTCGCGGCGCTGGCCGTGCTGATCTTCGAGATCGGGCCCAAGATGAGGCGGGGCCGGGTGGTGGCTGAGCAGGCCAAGCTGACGGGCGCCGACGTCTTCGTTCCGCGGGCCGCCAACGACGAGACGCCCCAGCTCCTTCCGTTCGAAGGGGTGCCCCAGAAGGCGAAGGACGGCACGCCGCTCGATCTGGCCGAGGAGCCGTACCTGTACCTGGTCAAGTCGCTGGCGAAGATCGACGGCTCGGCGCTGTCGAAGGATTCCAAGAGGGTGGAGTACGCGCACTACGGCCAGGTGCCCGACCAGTTGAAGGGGCGTTCGGTCAAGGTCACGGGGCTCTTCCTGGCGTCCAACCCGATCCGTCTCGACAAGGAAATGAACGGCATCGAGTGGATCTACCGGACGTACCTCGTGAAGGACATGAGGGGGGAGGAAGGCTACGTCATCGATCTCCTGGAGCGTCCGGAGAAGGTGAAGAAGAATGACATGGTCCTCGCCCACGCCGTCTTCCTGAAACTGGGGACGTACGAGGCGAAGAGGGGGCAGGCCCAGGCGCCGTTCTTCCTGGGAAAATCTTTGAAGGTGTTGCCCGGTACTTCTGGATCCGAGGCGTCTAATGCGGGTACACTGGTGGTGGGGCTGGCCTTGGGGTCGGTCCTCCTGGCGCTGTACCTGACCTCTCGGATGTGGAAGAAGCCCGCGGTCAAGGGTGGCCCGGTGGCCGCGGTTCCAGTTGAAAGTGTGAAGGCTTAATCATAAGGTAAGGTATTCAGGAAAGGGAGTGAGCTATGCCGACGAAGCCCCTGCATCCCGATGAAGGCGATGAGGAGCAGTACGAGGAGCAGCCTCAAGAGGAGGTTGTCGTCCAGGGCAAGGAGAGCTGGCTGGCCAACTCTCCGTGGTGGTTGATCTCGGCGGGCATCCACGCGGTGCTCCTGCTGGGCGCCTCCCTGTACGCGATCGACAAGCTGGTCGACCGCGAGGACAACGAGGTCGCGGTCGTGGTCGCGGCGAAATCCACGCCGGTGATCAACGAGCCGGAGCGGCCGCGCGACGTCTTCGAGCGCAAGGGCATCCCCAAGGACGACCAGGTGTCGCAGCCGACCGACGAGCCGGCGATCTTCTTCCCCGAGGCGAAGGAGAGCGACCACAACGAGTCGGCCGACAACGAAGACTATCACCAGATGAAGGGCGACTCGAAGGACTTCCTGTCCTACATCAAGGGTGAGGCCGGCGGCTTCCGCGGCCGGCAGTCCGGAAAGACGCCGGGCGTCTACGACACGATGGGCGTGGGGGTCGGCGGCGGCGGCGGCGGCCGGTACGGCGGGCGCTTCGGCGGCCGCGAGAACCTGGTCGCGCGCGGCGGCGGCACCCGGGCGACGGAGAGCGCGGTGCTCGCGGCGCTCAAGTGGCTGGCCCGGCACCAGGGGCCGGACGGCAGCTGGGGTGCGGAATCCTTCAGCAACCAGTGCGTGGGCGGCAAGTGCGGCGGCCCCGGCGAGCGCGACTACGACACGGGCGTCACGGCCCTCTCGCTCCTGGCGTTCCTGGGCGCGGGCTACTCTCACCTGTCGCGCGACGAGTTCCCCGACCCGGTCAGCCCCGGCAAGGTGCTCCGGTTCGGCGAGGTGGTGAAGAAGGGCGTGCAGTGGCTGATCGCCCACCAGGATCCCGAGGGCTGCATCGGCGAGCGCGGGATGAAGTACATGTACAACCACACGGTGGCGGCCCTGTGCCTCTCGGAGGCCTACGGCATGACGGCGTCGCAGCCCCTCAAGGACCCGGCGCAGAAGGGCGTCGACTTCGTGATCGCGGCGCAGAACCCCGGCAAGGGGTGGCGCTACAGCGCGAAGTGCGGCGACAACGACTGCTCGGTGACGGGATGGGCGGTCATGGCGCTCAAGTCGGCGGAGCTCTCGGAGCTCCACTTCCCCAAGAGCGCCTACGACGGCGCGCTCTCCTGGTACAACGACGCGACGGAGACCAACGGCTACTACCGCGTGGGCTACACGGCGCGCGGCACGGGCAAGGTGTTCGTCCCGGGCAAGAACGAGTCGTTCGACGACCACCCGGCCATGTCGTCGGTGGCGGTCATGGCGCGCATCTTCATGCAGAAGCGGAAGAACGAGCCGGCGCTCGGCGCGGTGAACATGATCGTGAGCGACCTGCCCGAGTGGAAGGCCAACCGGATCGACTTCTACTACTGGTACTACTCCTCGCTGGCGCTCTTCCAGTATGACGGCCCCGACGGCGGCATGTGGAAGAAGTGGAACGAGCCGATGAAGAACGCGCTCGTCCCCAACCAGAGCACCGGCAAGGACGGCTGCAAGAACGGATCCTGGGATCCGAGCGTGGACCGGTGGGGCGCGGAAGGCGGTCGGGTGTACGCGGTGGCGATCAACGCGCTGACCCTCGAGGTGTACTACCGTTACGCCAACGTGTTCGGCGGCGGCGGTGCCCCGAAGGGCAAGTAGTCACCGGCAACAAAGGCGAGTGACGAGGCGGGTCGGGGGGGCGCACGGCCCCCCGACCCCCCCATTTTAAGCGGGGCCGCGTGGGGCGCCCCCGGGGGGGGGGCACCCGGGCCGCGCGGGGGTGGACATAGGGAGAGCGGCGGGTGGGGGAAA
>JBGPCZ010000186.1:0-10784 GCA_041482015.1 Planctomycetota bacterium
GGTTTGGAACGCCGAGGCCGCCAAGCCCTAGACTGCGATCCACGACCCGACGGAACGTGCTCGTCGACGATCTTCTTCGCCTTCGCCGCGATCTCCCGGCGACCTCTTCCTTCGCCCATTCTTTTATCAGCCCGGACCGCCACGGTGGGCCCCCAGCCCCGTCAATCCAAGAGCGTTCGAAGGGAGGACGGAATGGCCAGATACGGGACCCTCATCACCGCGGCCCTGCTCCTGGGCGCCCTACCCGCCACCCCTTCCCCCGACATCACGTTCGCGCAGGCCCCCGTCGCGACCCGGAAAGGCGACCGGACGGTCGTCGCCTTCGCTCTATCGAAGAGCGCCGACGTCGAGGTCGCCGTCCTGAACGCCTCGGGCGACGTCGTCCGACATCTCGCGGCAGGAGTCCTCGGCGGGAAGAACCCGCCTCCCGCGCCGCTCCAGGCCGGACTCTCTCAGTCGCTCGAATGGGACGGGAACGACGACTTCGCGAAGCCAGCGGCAGGCGCCCCGTTCACCTTCCGGGTCCGGGCCGGCCTCGGTGTCACGCTCGGTCGATTCGTGGGGGAGGACCCGTACACGTTCGGCTCGATCAATTCGATCGCGACCGACGACGCGGGCAAGCTCTATGTCACGGCCTACACCGGCGGCCTCAACCAGAACATGGACACGCTCCGCGTCTTCGCCCCGGACGGCGCGTACGAGCGGACGCTGATCCCGTTCCCGGAGACCCTCGAGCCCGCGCGCGCGGCGGCCATGGCGGGTTGGGACGTCACGCGCGCCTGCTTCCGGCCGAAGAACGGCCAGAGCCAGCTTCCCCAGTTCTATCCGTGGCACGGCGACGTCCGCGTCGCCGGGGTCTCGTCCAAGGGAGGACTGGTCCTCACGCACACGACCAACGTCTTCCGGATGGACCTCGACGGCGGCAACCTCCGCGGCCCTGCCCCCATGTGGTCGCCGCAGGCCAAGCTGAAGAACGCCACGTGGAACGTCCCGCAGCTCGGCGTCTCGCCCGACGGCAAGTACATCTACTACGCGAACGTCGCGGGCACCGTCTATGACCCGAAGTGGCCGAAGGACATCGACCCCAACTGGCCGCAGGGCCGCGTCTACCGTCAGGACACGACGCAGGCGGGTCGCGACCCCGAGAAGTTCTTCGACCTGGACCTTCCCGACTGGGAGAAGGGCAAGCACTGGCTCCCCAACGCGTGGAACTGCCGTACGGCGGCCTACCACCTCGCGGTCGATCCGGCGGGAAAGATCCTGATCGGCGACCTGCTCAACCAGAAGATCGTCGAGGTCGATCCCTCCGGCAAGAAGCTGAGCGAGACGGCGGTCGAGTGGCCCGAGCGGGTCCACGTCGACACGGCCTCCGGCGCTCTCTATGTGATCTCCCGGCTGACGGCCCTGCCCGCGGAAAACTCCGAGCTCAAGATGGTCAAGATCGTCGGCCGCGGAGCGGCGGCGAAGAAAGTTGCGGAGCTGCCGCTCAAGCTCACCGTCACGCGGCACGGGATCGGGACGGCGCTCGGCCGGATGGGCGGCGCGCCGGTTCTCTGGATCGGGAGCTCCAAGGGACTGACCTGCGTGAAGGACCAGGGAGAGGCGCTGGCCTTCGTCGACACGAAGTTCAAGCCGCGTCCGAAGGCGCAGGGCGACTGGAACCGGATGGTCGTCGACGCCGCCCGCAACGAGATCTACACCAGTGACGGCGGAAGCCTCATCTATCGCTATGACGGCAAGAGCGGCGAAGGCACGGTCGTCGAGAAAGGCGGCAAGCCGTTCCAGGCGGTGGACGTGGCGGTCGGCTACGACGGCCTTCTTTATTGGAGGAGCGGACCGAGCTTCACAGGGCCGCTGGAGCGGACGGATCGCGACCTGAAGCCCGCGCCATTCGTGTCGGGCACGCACGTCCTCAGCCCCACGATCTACAGCCGCTACGGCGTCGGCAACTGCGAGAAGGGCATGGGCGTGGGCCCCAAGGGCGAGTGCTACATCAACTTCATGTATGGATGGAACAAGTACTTCGTCGCGGGCTTCGGCCCCGAGGGCAAGCCGATCGAGGGCAACTACCTCCACGGGAAGGTCGGCAACGCCGCGGCGGAGAACAAGGATAAGAAGGGATATCCGGCGGACCTCGACAGCGCGGTGGTCGGACCGATCCCCTCGGCCTGCGGCGGCATCCGGACCGACCTGAAGGGAAACGTCTACGTGGGGATGCGCCTCCGGCCCAAAGGATTCCAGCCGCCGCCCGGGCTGGAGAAGGATCCCGCGTTCAAAACGTGGACCGGCAGCATCGTCCGGTTCGGCCCCGAGGGCGGAACGGTGATCAACGCGGTCAAGGAGGACAACCTCAAGGATGCGGCGGGCGCGATCGAGATGGAAGACGGGATGTCGGTTATCGGCGCGCAGCACGTCTATCCCGGCGTGGCGCCCTTCAGCGGCGACGGGTTCGGCGGCGGCGGCTCCTGCTGCGTCTGCCGCGTGCCCCGCTTCGACGTCGACCGCTACGGCCGGCTGATCTACACCAATGCGGTGACGAACTCGGTGGCTCTCGTGGACAACGCGGGGAATCCGATCCTCGATTTCGGGACGTACGGAAACTTCGACGCGGGGCGCGGCGGGGCGAAGTCGGCCTTGATCCCGCTGGCCTGGCCCACGGGGGCGGGCTTCGGCAACGGCCATTTCTACATCAACGACGTCTACAACCGCCGGATCGTGCGGGTCGACCTGGTTTATGCGCTCGAGGCGTCGGCCATGATCCGCTGACCTACGGCCCGAAGTGAATCTTGAGCAGCTCGCGGAGGAAGGCGTCGACGGCCAGGACCTCGGCGCGGGGACTTTTCTCCACCGGGGCGGGCGCTCCGGGTTGCCCCCGTCCCTCATAGATCACGTACTTTGGGGCATCCCCGACCCGCAGGTGGATCTCCGCAGAGGGCAGCGACCGGCCTTCGCGATCGAAGCCTCCGCCTTCAACCACCCTCGGTGGCCGTGGCTCTTCGAGTCCCTTGCCGGGGATCGCCGAAACCAACTCCTTCAGCTTAGCCAGTTCTCCGGCGTCGAGGGTCATCGATCGCGCCTCGCGGCGCATGGGTTTCGGGTACAGCGAAAGGATCGTGGCGGGATCTTCGATGACCGGGATCTCCGCATCGATCCGCCCCTCGCGGGAGACGACGGCACTGACCCACGCCTTGCCGTCCTCACCACAGCGTTGCCAGACCAGGAAGGTGTTGTGAATCTGGCGGAGGCCGGGATCGTCCAGGAACTCCCGAGCCGGCGGCGGCGCCGAGCTGCACGCGCACGGTAGGAGAAGGACCAGGAGGAGGGCTCTCATGGATCGAATAGTAGCATGTGACATCATCGCCGCACGATTTCGTCACGCTTGATCGCCCTCCTCGCCGTGGGTACCATCCAAGGCCATGAGGATGGCGTTGATCGTCGCGGGCCTCCTCGTCGGCCTCCCCTGCCTCTCCCCCGCCCCGGCCCGCCCCGACGACCCGCCGTGGCGCCGCGTCGTCACCGCCTCCTGTATGAACTGCCATGACGCCGAGACCGCCAAGGGCAAGCTCGATCTCTCGGCGATCCTGGCGGACGATCCTTCGAAACACGTCGCGGAATGGGAGAAGGCCGTCCGACGGATGCGCACGCGACAGATGCCTCCGCCCGGCAAGAAGCGGCCGTCGGAGGCCGAGTACGGCGAGGTGCTGTCCAGCCTGGAGAAGGCCCTCGACGCCGCGACGCTCGACCCCGGCCGCACCGACACCATCCGCCGCCTCACGCGCTTCGAGTACCAGAATGCCGTCCGCGATCTCCTGGCGCTCGACATCGACGCGTCGGCGCTCCTCCCCGACGACGAATCCGCGCACGGCTTCGACAGCGCCACGGCCGGCACCCTCTCGCCCACGCTTCTCGAACGCTATCTGACCGCCGCCCAGAAGATCGGCCGGCTCGCGGTCGGCGGCGCCGGCCGGTCGCCCGGAGGTGAGACGTTCCGCGTCCGTCCGGACATCACCCAGGAGGAGAGGATCGAAGGGCTGCCCCTGGGCACGCGTGGCGGCACGCTGATCCACACCACGGTTCCGGCCGACGGGGATTACGACGTCCGCATCCGCCTCATGCGCGACCGCAATGAGGAGGTTGAAGGCCTCGGCGAAAAGCATGAGCTGGAGGTGCTCCTCGATCGCTCACGCGTGAAGGAGTTCACGGTCGCCCCGCCCGGAAAAAACCCCGACGGCCACGCCAAAGTGGACGCGCACCTGGTTGTCCGCCTCCCCATCACGGCCGGACCGCACGACCTCGGCGTGACGTTCGTCAAGAAGCCCTCCCAGGTGATGGAGACGATCCGCCAGCCGTACAACGTCCACTTCAACACGCACCGCCACCCGCGCCAATCGCCCGCCATCTATGAAGTCTCCATCACCGGGCCCTACGACGCGCGCGGACCCGGCGATTCGCCCAGCCGCCGCAGGATCTTCACGACGCGACCCTCGGCCCCCGCCGAGGAGGAAGCATGCGCCAAAAAGATTCTGACGACCCTCATGCGCAGGGCGTTTCGTCGACCGGTCGGCGACTCCGACCTTGACCGCGTCCTGGTCTTCTATCGGGCCGCGGGCGGCTTCGAAGCGGGCATCGAGGCGGCCCTGGGCGCCATCCTGGTGAACCACGACTTCCTCTTCCGCATCGAGCGGGATCCTGCCGGCCTTCCGGCCAGGACGGCCTACCGCCTGGGCGACCTCGAGCTCGCCTCGCGCCTCTCCTTCTTCCTCTGGAGCAGCATTCCCGACGACGAACTCCTCGACCTCGCGGAGCACGGCCGCCTCAGCCGTCCCGATGACCTGATCAAGCAGGTCCGCCGGATGCTGGCCGACCCGCGCCAGACCCTCGCAACGAGCTTCGCCACGCAGTGGCTCCAACTCCGCAACCTCGACTCCGCCGTCCCCGACGGCAGGCTCTTCCCCGACTTCGACGACAACCTCCGGCAGGCGATGCGGCGGGAGACCCAGCTGCTCTTCGCAGAGATCCTGACCGGGGAGCGGAGCGCGCTGGAGCTGCTCCAGGCCGACCACACCTTCCTGAACGAGCGGCTCGCGAAGCACTACGGCATCCCGCACGTCTATGGCTCGCAATTCCGGCGCGTGGCGGTGGGCCCGGAGGACCATCGCGGCGGCTTCCTGGCGCATGGAAGCGTCCTTACCGTGACCTCGTACGCGACGCGCACCTCTCCCGTCCTCCGCGGCAAGTGGATCCTCGAGAACCTCATCGGGACGCCACCCCCGCCCCCGCTGCCGGACGTGCCGGCACTGGACGACTCGGCGATCTCGGCCTCCCTGCCCGTCCGCGAACGCCTCCAGCAGCACCGCGCGAAGGCGGCCTGCGCGGTCTGCCACGACCGCATCGACCCGGCCGGCTTCTCCCTGGAAAACTTCGACGCGCTGGGCCGCTGGCGCGCGATCGAGGAGGGGAAGCCGCTCGACGTTTCCGGGGGCCTGCCGGACGGCAGCGTCTTCTCAGGAATCGCCGGGCTCAAGGAGGGCCTCCTGAAACGCCCGGAGAACTTCCTGACCGTCCTGGCCGAAAAGCTGCTGATCTATGCCCTGGGTCGCGGTTTGGAGCCTCAAGACGGCGCGGAGCTGCGTAAGATCGTCAGGGCGGCCCGTGCCGATGGCGACCGGATTTCCGCGATCGTCGTTGGCATCGTGAACAGCGTTCCTTTTCAAATGAGGCGGACGCCATGAGCGGATTCATCACGCGCAAGGCCCTTCCCCGCCGGACCTTCCTGCGGGGCCTCGGTGCGACGCTCTCGCTCCCGCTCCTGGACGCCATGGTGCCGGCGTTCGCGGCCCAGGCGAACGTGAAGGCCCCGATCCGCCTCCAGTACGTCTTCATCCCGATGGGCGCCGACCTGGGCCGCTGGACGCCGCCCGGGGGCGACACGCTCGAGGCGCTCTCCCCGATCCTCAGCCCGCTGGAACCCGTCAAGAAGCATGTCTGCGTCGTCACCAACACCGAGCTCCAGAACGCCTATCCCGCGACGCACTCGTCGTCCAACTCCGCCTTTCTGAGCGCCGCGAAAGCGAAGCACACGGAGAGCTCCGACTACCGCCTGGCCACGACGGCCGACCAGCTCGCCGCGCAGTCCATCGGGCGCGAGACGCGGCTGCCCTCTCTCGAGCTGGCGATGGACATCCTTCAGACCGTCGGCCAGTGCGACAACGGTTACGCCTGCGTGTACCAGAACAACCTCTCGTGGTCGTCGCCCACGACGCCGCTTCCGGCCGAGGCCCAGCCGAGGCTCGTCTTCGAGAAGCTGTTCGGCGAGGGCGGCACTTCCGAAGAGCGGCAGGCCGCGCTCCGCAAACGGGCGAGCCTGCTCGACTACGTGAAGGACGACGTCCAGCGCCTCGAGCGCTCGCTCGGGCCCGCCGACGCCGCGAAGGTCGGCCAGTACCTCGAGGCCGTCAGGGAGGTCGAGCGCCGCGTCCAGAAGGCGGAGGCGGAGGCCAAGGATCATCCGCTGCCCGACCTGGAGCGTCCGGTCGGCGTCCCCGCGTCGTATGCGGACCATATGCGGCTGATGTTCGACCTGCAGGTGCTGGCGCTGCAAGGCGACGTCACCCGCGTCATCACGTTCCAGCTCGCCCGCGAGACGAGCAACCGGACCTATCCGGAGATCGGCGTGCCCGACCCGCATCATCCACTGTCGCACCACGGGAACGACCCGGCCAAGATCGAGCGGATGTCGAAGATCAACCGCTTTCACGTCTCGCTCTTCTCGGAGTACCTCCAGAAGCTCGGCAGGACGTCCGACGGCGACGGGACGCTTCTCGACCACATGGTCCTGCTGTACGGCAGCGGCATGGGCAACCCCAACGTCCACGACCACATCAACCTGCCGGTTCTCGTCGCGGGCACCGCGGCGGGCGGGTTCCGCGGCGGCCGCCACCTCAGATATGAGAAGGCGATGCCGCTGGCCAACGTGCATCTGACGCTTCTCGAGCGGGTCGGCGTCCGCATTGACAAATTCGCCGACAGCACCGGAAAGGTCGACGGCCTCTTCGAGCCCGCGAAATGATCAGCGTTCTGCTCCTAGCCCTCCTCCAGGAAGCCCCCCTGGCCGATGCCGCGGAGCATTCCGAATGGACCCGCGTGCGCGCCCTTCTGGATAATGGCGGCGACCCGAATCGCCCCCAGGCCGACGGCATGACCACGCTCCACTGGGCGGTCCATCACGACCGGGCGGAGATCGTTCGCCGTATTCTGGAAGCCAAAGGCGATCCCAAGGCCGCGAATCGATACGGCGTGGCACCGCTCTCGACGGCGTGCGTCAACGGCCATGAGGAGATCGTGAAGCTCCTCCTGGATTCGGGAGCGGATCCAAATACCTCACTGGCCGGCGGCGAGTCGGCGCTGATGACCGCGTCCCGGACGGGACGCCCCGGCCCAGTGAAGGCGCTTCTCGACCGGGGGGCGAAGGTCGACGCCAAAGACCAGAAAGGCCAGACCGCTCTTCATTGGGCTTCGGCCGACGGTCACGCCGAAGTGGTCCGGCTGCTCCTGGCCGCGGGCGCCGACCTGCACACGAAATTGAAGTCGGGCTTCACGGCGTTGCTCTTCGCGGCGCGCGACGGTCGCGCCGAGGCGGTCGAGGTCCTCCTCAAGGCCGGGGCGGATCCCAAGGAGGCGATCGAAGGCGACCATCGCGTCCGCGCCGGGCCGAAGAACGGCACGAGCGCGCTCCTCCTGGCGGTCGAGAACGGCCACTTCGAGCTCGCGCTCAAGCTGGTCAAGGCCGGCGCCGATCCCAACGACCAACGCTCCGGGCCTGCGCCGCTCCATGCGTTGACGTGGGTGCGCAAGCCCCATCGCGGCGACGGCGAGGACGGCCAGCCACCGCCCCAGGGGTCGGGCCGCGTGACGAGCCTCGAGTTCGCGCGGGGCCTCGTCAAGCTCGGCGCCGACCCGAAGCTGCAGTTGGCGAAGGGACCGGCCGGGGCGGACCTCATGTCAGCCGAGGGCGCCACTCCGGTCCTCCTGGCCGCCCACCGGGCGGACCTGCCGTACATCAAGCTCCTCGTCGAACTCGGGGCGGATCCACTCGTCACCAACAAGGATGGTTCCACGCCCCTGATGGCGGCGGCCGGCCTGGGCACGCAGGCGCCAACCGAGGAA
Source organism: Planctomycetota bacterium (assembly GCA_041482015.1). Taxonomy (GTDB): domain Bacteria; phylum Planctomycetota; class MHYJ01; order MHYJ01; family JACPRB01; genus JACQFK01. Next base: position 8,167 of record JBGPCZ010000186.1, read on the forward strand.
GCCGGGACGGAGGAGGAGGCGCTCGAGACGGTCAAATACCTGCTCGCCGCCGGCGCCGACGTGAACGCCGTCGACAAAGGAGGCGAGACGGCCATGCACGGGGCCGCCTACAAGAGCTTTCCGAAGGTGGTGCAGCTGCTGGCCGTGAGCGGCGCGAAGATCGACGTGTGGAATAAGAAGAACAAGCACGGCTGGACGCCGCTTCTCATCGCCGAGGGCTTTCGTCCGGGAAACTTCAAGCCGTCCTTCGAGACGATCGCCGCGATCCACGGGGTGATGAAGGCCAACGGCATCACCCCGCCGCCGCCCACCGCGCGCCCCGATCCCGCGAAGGACCGCAAGGGCTACGATGCGGTCCCCAAGGACGGCAAGGCGCCCAAGAAGGAGGGCGCCGGTCCTCCCTGATCTCCCTACTTCGCCGCCTCCGCCTCGACCACCGCCCGGTGGGCCGTCTTCTGCAGGTATTCCGCATCTTCCGGCTTCAGGTCCTTGGGCAGGAACGTGTTGCCGACCACGCTCTCCTTGAAAAGCATCTCGTAGAACACGCACGCGCCCAGGTACTCGCCGGCTACACCGGCATGATGTCCATCCATGCCGAGTACCTGCTTGCCGTCCTTTGAAGTCGACCAGCGGTATCCCACGTGCAGGGAATGTGTTTGATCCGGCAACGCGGGGGCTGCGGCGGTCGACCGGTCGAACCTGGGATCGGGCTTGTACCCCCATCCCGGGTCGGTGTCGGCGAGGTGGAACGCGTCACCCACGGGGATCCTCCGGACGCCCAGCTCCATCGCGATTGCGAGGTACGCGCTGCTGAGGCCCGCGTACATCGCTTCCTGGGTCGACGGTTCGACTTTCGGCGTGCGGGCGGCAAAGCGGGGATCATCGCAGCGATAGGCCCACGTCTGGTGGAGGAGCAATTCCGCCCTGGGCGCGTGGGTCTTGACGTACTTCTGGAGCTGGGCGGCGAACGGGCGGTAGGTCCCGACATCGTGGCTCTTGATGCTCGCCTGCTGGATCGTGACGAAATCCCAATCGCCGGTCTCCAGGGTGTTGTCCAGGCTGCGGGTTCCATACAAACCCGCCGGGTCCTTGGGATCCTTTTCAGTTGCCTGGATCATCCCCCAATGCACCTCCATGGCGGCGCCGCCCACCGACATCGGCTGGTGGACCAGGACATGGCCGCGCGCCTTGGCGAGATCGCCCAGGTAGTGCGTCGCGTTGCCCGAGAAGCTGTTGCCGATCGTCAGCAGGCGGACGGTCTTCGGCTTGGTCTCGGCATCCTGGACGCCCGCCGCGTCGCCGGAGACCGCCTGCAGCGCCAGGAAAAGCCCGAAGGCCAGGGCGCCGGCCACGCCCAACTTCCTCCTGCGGTGATCGGGAGCAGGTGTACCCATCATCTCCACGTCCCCCTTAAGGACTGTAATTCCTCAACCAGCTTCCCTTGAGGCAGCGCCCGATCATACCCGAGGGCACTGCCGCCATCAGCCACGGAAATGAAAATGGGCGCAGCAAGGAGACCCTGCTGCGCCCTCTTGTGGTTTGGTAGCGGGGGGGGGATTTGAACCCCCGACCTCCGGGTTATGAGCCCGACGAGCTACCAGGCTGCTCCACCCCGCGCCGTCAGGGCCGACGGCCCCGGCGGCTCGAGGTGAGCGGCGCCCATTATAGCTACGCGCGGGGGGGCGTCAAGTCTACTTCCCCTTCCACCTCCAACTCATCACTTCAGGCAGGTCCTCCCCGTGCTCCCGGATCCACAGCTTGTGCTCGATCAGCTTCTCCCCCAGCTTCTGCTTCAGGTATCCCGCCCGCGCCCCCAGCCCGGGCAGCCGGTCCACCACGTCCATCACGAGATGAAACCGGTCGAGATCGTTCAGCACCACCATGTCAAAGGGCGTCGTCGTCGTCCCCTCCTCCTTGTAGCCCCGCACGTGCAGGTTGGGGTGGTTCTTCCGCCGATACGCCAGCCGGTGGATCAGCCACGGATACCCGTGAAAGGCGAAGATGATCGGCTTATCCTTCGTGAACATCGCGTCGAAGTCGCGGTCGGGCAGCCCGTGCGGGTGCTCCGAGGGCTGCTGCAGCTTCATGAGGTCGACGATGTTGATCACCCGCACCTTGAGCCGGGGCAACTCGCGGCGCAGGATCTCCGCCGCCGCCAGCGTCTCCATCGTCGGCACGTCGCCACAGCACGCAAGCACCACGTCGGGTTCGCCCCGGCCGTCCGTGCTCGCCCACTCCCAGATCCCCGCCCCGGCCGTGCAGTGCTTCACCGCCGCGTCCATCGACAGCCATTGCGGCGCCGGCTGCTTGCCCGCGACCACGACGTTCACGTAGTTCCGGCTCCGCATGCAGTGATCCGTCACCGACAGCAGCGTGTTCGCGTCCGGCGGCAGGTAGATCCGGATCACCTCCGCCTTCTTGTTCATCACGTGGTCGATGAACCCCGGGTCCTGGTGGCTGAACCCGTTGTGGTCCTGCCGCCAGACGTGCGAGGTCAGAAGGTAGTTCAGCGACGGGATCGGCCGGCGCCACGGGATGTGCCGCGTCGTCTTCAGCCACTTGGCGTGCTGGTTGAACATCGAATCGACGATGTGGATGAACGCCTCGTAGCAGGAGAA
>JBGPCZ010000187.1:0-10696 GCA_041482015.1 Planctomycetota bacterium
TCGCCGCGGCGCTCCTTCGCGATCACGGAGCTGTAGATCTTGCCGGTGGTGTAGTTCGAGTGGCGGTTGATGATGGCGGTCGTGAAGCGCTCGTAGTGGCCGAGGTCGAGGTCGGCCTCGAGTCCGTCCTCGGTGACGTAGACCTCGCCGTGCTGCTGCGGGTTCATGGTGCCGGGGTCGACGTTGATGTACGGGTCGAACTTCTGCATGGCGACCTTGAGCCCCATCGACTCGAGCAGGAGCCCGATCGACGCGCTCGTCAGCCCCTTGCCGAGGGACGAGACGACGCCTCCCGTGACGAAGATGTGCTTGGTCATCCGGTTCCCCTCTCCCTGAGCCGCCTGGCGAAGGCCGCGTAATCCTCGGGGGTGTCGACGCCCCCGGCGGAGTTCCACGGCACGATCCCCACCTTGATCTTGTACCCGTGCTCCAGCGCGCGGAGCTGTTCGAGGCGCTCCGCTTGTTCCAGCGCCGTGCGGTCGAGCGTGACGTACCTCTGGAGGAACGACTTCGTGTAGCCGTAGAGGCCGAGGTGCAGCAGCGCCGGCGACGGCGTGCCGTTGCCGTTGGCGTACGGGATGCGCGCGCGGGAGAAGTAGAGCGCGTTGTGGTGCCGGTCGATGACGACCTTGACGCGGCTGGAGATCATCGCGTCCTCGGGCCGCTTGAACGGGGTGGCGAGGGTCGCCATCTCGGAGTCGTCGAGGAGGCCGATCAGCGCCTGGAGGAGCGACGGCTCGACGTCGGGCTCGTCGCCCTGGACGTTGATGACCTTGACGCAGTCGATGGTGCGGACGGCCTCGGCGATCCGGTCGGTGCCGGTGGGGTGATGGCTCGAGGTCATGACCGCCTCGCCGCCGAAGGACTTCACCGCCTCGAGGATGCGCTCGTCGTCGGTCGCGACGATGACGCGGTCGAGCTCCGTGCAGCGGCGGACGGACTCATAGACGTGCTGGATGAGGAATTTGCCGGTTTCCCTGAGGAGGGGTTTTCCGGGGAGACGGGTACTGGCGTATCGGGCCGGAATCACGGCGACGACTTTCCCGGGCTCCCGCGCCATGCTGTGTCTCTCCGGTTTGCGACATGATAAGAAGCGAGCCGGTCGTTGTCAAACGTGTACATGAAATGGCCGGGCGATTTCATGGACGCGACGAGTCAACGAAGGCGCCGGGCGCTTTCGTAGACGCGAAGAGTTTCGTCCACGACCCGGTCGACGGGGTACTGGAGCGCCTTGCGGCGGGCCGCTTCGCCCATCGGCTTGCGGACGGAGGGGTCCTCGAGGCGCTTCACAGCGGCCGCCAGGGCCTCGACGTCGGTCGCCTCGTCGACGACGATCGAATCGCCGTCGATGATCTCGCTCACGCCGGCCACGCGGCTGACGATGACGGGGATCCCGGCCGCCATCGCCTCGAGCGTGACGTTGGGGAAGGGATCGTAGAGCGTGGGGAGGATGAGCGCGTCGGCTGCGGCGTAGAGGTGCGACACGTCGGTCCGCCGGCCGAGCATGCAGACCCGGGGGTGGGCCGGGGCCGAGCCCTCGCCCGCGACCGCGAGCTTCGCCGACGGCACCCGGTCGACCGCCCGGATCGCGAACTCGAGGCCCTTCCGTTTGAACCCGCTCCCGCAGAAGAGGAGCAGGTAGTCCTTCTCGTCGACCCCGATCTGGTTGCGGATGAGCCGGCGCGCCTCGTCGCTCGGCTTGAATTCGCCGGCGTCGACTCCGTTGTACACGACGTCGATCTTCTCCGCCGGGACCCCGTAGTGGCGGATCGCCTCCTCCTTCACGCGCTTCGAGACCGCGATGATCCGCCTCGACGCGTCGGGCCGGAGGCTCTCGGCCTCGAGGCGGAGCTCGGCCCGCTCCTTCGGACGGACGCGCCGCCACCAGCGGCCGAGCGCCGAGTAGACGACGTCCGTGCGCGCGAGGTACTCCCTATGGATTCCGCCGCCCAGCCGGAGGACGTCCTGTCGCGGCGTCCGGGTGAAACCCTGGACGATGTCGAACGATTCCTTCGCCAGCGCGTCGCGCGAGGCGGCGGCGAACGAGGCGTGCGAGTCGGCCGCCAGCGCGTGGGCGACGATGCCGGGGAACGGCTCGATCCGGGAGGCGAAGACGTGCACCTCGTGGCCGCGCGCGAGGAGCCCGCGCGCCAGGTTCGCGCACGCGCGCTCCGCGCCGCCCGCCGGCGAAAACTTCTCGATGACGAGGGCGACCCTCACCGGAGCATCCCGAGGCAGGCCTTCTCGACATCGTCGACCCCGACCTTCTTCATGCAGTCGTGGTGTCCGAGGGGGCAGACGCGCTTGAGGCACGGGGCGCACTCGATTTCGTGCCGGACGATCGCGTGCTTCCTCCCATAAGGGGGCGTCGTGATCCAGTCGGTCGGGCCGAAGACCGCGACGATCGGGACGCCGACCGCGTCGGCGACGTGCATCGGGCCCGTGTCGTTCGTGACGAAGAGCGAGCAGCGCGCGATGGCCGCCGCGAGCTGCGAGACGCTCGTCTTCCCGGCGATGCATTCGCCCTCCACGGCCCGGGCGACCTTCGCGCCGAGCTCCGCCTCCGCGGGGCCGCCCACGACGACGATACGACCGCGCTTCGCGAGCCGCTTCCCGAGCTCGATGAAGCGGTCGGGATACCACTGCTTCGCCGCGCCGTAGGTCGCGCCCGGGTTGAGGCCGATCCACCCGTCGCCCGGCAGGCGCTCCTTCGCCCAGTCCTTCGCGTCGGGAAGCAGGTCGAGCTTCGGCGCGTGGACGGCGGGCGGCTCGCCGAGGGCCGAGAGCAGGTGGTGGAAGTGGTGGACGCGGTGGCGGCGGCCGACCGGCTCGGGGCGGTCGGTCAGCAGCGCGGCGCGGCCGTAGCCGATCCGCCTCGGGATGCGCGCGCTCCAGGCGAGGAACGCGGAGCTGATGGAGCGGGGCAGGAGGAGCGCCGCGTCGAACTTCCTGCTCTTGAGGTCCCGGACCATCCCCATCCAGTGCCGGAGGTTGCCGCGCTCGTGGGGAAGGACCTCGTCGACGTGCGGCGAGCTGCGGTAGAGGTCGGCGAAGGCGGGCTTGGTGAGGAGGGTGATCCGCGCCTTAGGGCGCATCTCGCGGAGCGAGCGGAGCGTGGGCAGGCTCATCACCGCGTCGCCGAGCCAGTTGTTCCCTTTGACGAGGATATTCACGGGGTGGAGGGTGACTATAACCGACCGCGCGGGGGTTGACTAGGCTTGACCCGAGAGCGACCACCAGAGGCGGTGGAACCAGAGGCCGGCGCCGCAGACCCGCGAGAGCTCCTTGATGCGGTCGCTCCCGCGGAGGTAGGAGCGGAGGAAGCGGAGCTTGTCGGTCCGCGTGACGAGGCCCGAGCGGCCGAGCAGCTTGACGACCGAGCGGTTGAAGCGCGAGAGGTTCCGGATGTCCATCCGCTCGTCGCGGCGGCCCAGCAGGCGCGCCTTGTCGAGGTCGATGATCGTGACCGAGGAGCCGTGGACGAGGATGTTCTTGAGGGTGAGGTCGGCGTGGTACACGCCCGCCTCGTGCAGCCGGCGCATCTCGTCGGCGACGCGGACGATGAGCTCGCGCTTCATGCCGGCGGTCAGCTCCGAGCGGAGGGCGAGGAGGTTGGACGCGTCCTCCACCTCGCGGCTCACGATGGTGAGGCGGTAGAAGGGGCCGAACGCGCGCGTGGCCAGCACCGCGAGCGGCTCGGCGACGTTGATCCCGGCGCCGCGGGCGACCTGCGCGGCGCGGAGCTCGCGGAGCGGGCGCCGGATGCCCGCGTAGATGCCGCCGGCCAGCATGCGGAAGAGCCCGCCGTGCGTGGCGCGGCGCACGAAGACCCGGGCGGGCGCGCCCTTGGGCTGGTAGGAGAAGTGGGCCACGCGGCCGTGGGCGTGGACCTTGCGCCGGGTGTTGTCCACCCGGCGGAAATCGTCGACGAGGTCCTCGAGGAGCCACGACTTCCAGTCGGGGCGGATGATGACCGTCCAGGCGCCGCCGCCGAGGCTCTCGTACCCCGTGATCCCGCCGAGGTTCATGAAGATCTCTTCATCTTAACAGGAGACACATCCCCGGGCAACGCATCCCTATACAGATCGTGACGGTGCGTGAAAGACAAGTACTTCGGGAAATTCGGGAAATGCGGGAAATGCCGGTAATTAAAAGGAAGCAAGCGGCTTATTTCGTCACAGGACCGGCTACTTCTCGATCACCGTGCCGGGCAGGGGGTCGTCCTTGATCTCGAACCGGTTGGTGATCTCGTTGAACACGAGCTTCGTGCGGTTCGTGATCCACCACTCGTGGATGCGCCACACGGCTTTCTCGTTCTCCAGCACGTCCTTGGTCGGGTCGTAGCCGAAGTCCTTCTCCGTGGCGACCTTGAAGACCATCGCCATGATGCGGGTGTCGAGCGGGTCGATGCCGTCGGCGAGGCGGTTGGCCTGGATCTGGGCCGCGGCGAGGTTCTGCTCCTTCCAGTCTTTCTCCTTCTTGAGCGTGTCGGAGAGGGACATGACGAGCCGGTCGACCGTGTCCTTCGAGGCGATGGGGCCGATCTTCTTGACGACGTATTCCTTCTTGGCGAACGTGAAGAGCACGTCCTTCTCGATCTCGAAGGGGTCGCCCTGGCGCTGCCAGCGGAGCTTGAGCGTCTGGGGCTCGTACTCCATCTTCCACTCGTCCTCGGTCACCGCGGTGATCTTCACGATGTCGACGAGGCCCGAGACGTGGAGCTCGTAGACGTGGGCGCGCGGGTCGACGTTCTTGAAGATCGCGATGCCGCCCAGCTTCTGCCCCGGGTTGATGTAGCGCTGCTGGCGGATCTCGCGGGGGTTCAGGTACATCCGGTCGCCCTTCTTCCAGCGGCTCTTGAACTCGTCGGGCGGGTCCTCGGCGAAGCCCTTCTTCAGGTTCTCGATCGACTCGTTGATGATGCCCTGCGACCGGGTGCCGAGCTTGGCATGATACTCGATGATGCGGAACTCGGTCTCCGGGTCGATGACGCTCGCGTAGAAGCGGCCGTACTTCAGCGACTCGGCCTTCTTGGGGTTGTCCTGGACGTCCTTGATGACCGGCAGCTCGACGCGGCGGTTGTCGTTCTGGAGCTCCTTGCCCGACTCGGTGTAGAGGAGCACGTCCAGGATGAGGGGGATGTGCTCGTCGGTCCGGTTCTCGATCGTGAAGACGACGTACCAGAAGTTCTCGTAGGCGTCGTTGGGCGTGCGGTAGGTGTAGAGCTGGGGCTTCTCATTGGACCACTCGAGGCGCCAGCGGCTCTTGACCTGGGCCTCGCAAACCGCCGCCGCCGAGGCGAGCATGGCGAGAGAAAGCAGCGCCTTCTTCATGGTGTCGAGTCTCCCCAAGTCCTTCGAATCGTATACATACAGGACGGAAGGGTCAAGCAAATCACTTCAAGGGGAGATAACTGGAGCGACAAACAAGCCGGCCGGGAATCAAGCGGGGCCTCCTGCAATTGCCGACGTGTTGGAGATCGGGGGACAAGTCGCAAAGCTCTTGAACAAGGGGGGCGGGTCTGCTATCCCGGTGGCGTTCCCGACCCGTTGGAAGGAGCGACCATGGCCCGCAAGAAAATCCCCGCGAAGAGCTCCGTGCCGGCCCTCGCCGCGATCGAGCGGATCATCCTCTACGTGCGCGACACGGAGCGCGCCGCGCGCTGGTACACCGGGACGCTCGGCATCCCCGTCCGCTTCAAGGACCGCGGGTGGGTCGAGCTCGAGACGGAAGGCGTCACCCTCTGCCTCCATGGCGGCCGGAAGCGGGCCGCGGTCGAGGACCAGCCGTCGGTCGGCTTCAAGGTGAAGGACTTCGACGCGACTTGGAAGTCGCTCCAGCTTCGCGAGGTTCCCGGCCTCGGCGAACCCTTCTCGCCCTCCGAGGGCGTGCGCTGCCTCTCGTTCCGCGACCCCGACGGCAACGAGCTCGGGATCGAGGGCCGGTGAGCGCGTCGCGCCTCGTCGTTTTCCTCCTCCTGGCCTCGTGCTCGGCGCCGTCGGTCGGCGCGCCGGGCGCGGCGGAAAACGTCATCCTCGTCACGATCGACGGCTTCCGCTGGCAGGAGGTGTTCGAGGGCGCCGAGGAGCCGCTGCTCGCCAAGCAGAACGGGGGCGCCAAGGACGAGAAGGGGCTGCGCCGGGACTTCTGGCGCGACACGCCGGAAGCGCGGCGCGCGGCGCTGCTGCCGTTCACGTGGGGGGTGATGGCGAAGGAGGGGCAGATCCTCGGGAACGGAAGGAAAGACTGCGCGATGCGGGTCACCAACGAGCACCGCTTCTCTTACCCGGGCTACGCGGAGATGCTCTGCGGGTTCGCCGATGCCCGCGTCGACAGCAACAAGAAGGTCCCCAACCCGAACGTCACCGTCCTGGAGTGGCTGAACCGGCGGCCCGGCTTCGAGGGGCGGGTGGCGGCGTATTGCACGTGGGACGTCTTTCCATCGATCCTCAACCGCGAGCGGAGCGGTTTCCTGATCCACCAGGGGCCGCCCGTCACGGGCGAAAGCGCGGGCGGGCGGAGCGAACTGCTGGAGGATCTCTACGCGGACCTGCCGCCGCTCTTCGGAGGCGTGTGCGTCGACGCCCTCGAGTTCCACGCGGGGATGGACTATCTCAAGGTGAAGAAGCCGCGGGTCTTCTACCTGGCGCTGGGCGAGACCGACGAGTGGGCGCACGAGGGCCGGTACGACCAGTACCTCCACGCGGCCCGCCGGTGCGACGGGTTCGTCAAGCGGCTGTGGGAGACGGTGCAGTCGATGCCGGAGTACCGGGGGAAGACGTCGATCCTCGTGACGGCGGACCACGGGCGGGGCGACGCGCCGGTGGAATGGAAAAATCACGGTGCGAAGGTGAAGGGCGCGGAGTTCATCTGGGTCGCGATGATGGGCCCGCGCATCCCGGCGCTCGGGGAGCGGTCGGGCGTGGAGGGCCTCACGCAGGCCCGGATCGCCGCGACGATCGCGGCCCTGGTGGGCGAGGACTACCGAGCCGCGATCCCGCAGGCCGCGCCGGCCTTGCCTCTGAAATAATCCTTGGTATCATTGGAGCGCGCATGAAAACATACCTTCCGCTCGCGCTCCTGGCGCTCGCCGCCTGCCAACCGACAGGCGACTGGGTCTTGAGGAGCGCGGCCCCGCCAGGCTACTGGGATTTCGGTCAACCGCCGAATTCGCCCAACGAGGCGGCCCGGCTGATCCGTGAGACCGTGCCGCTCTACAAGGAAGTGGCCGACGCGTGGGAACGCACCCCGTCGGGGAAGTCGGAACTTCGGGCGCTGCTGGCGAAGGCGCGGAAGGTCGAGCGCAACCTGGCGGCGGTCCAGATGATCTACCTGTCGCTTCCGGGCGAAGGGCCCGAGCAGGCTGCGGTCGAGCGGCGGACGAAGAAGGTCGAGGAACTCACGGCCACGATCAAGACCTGCATCCGGCAGATCGAATCCCGGTTGTAGGGCTGTCCTTCACCCTCGTTGGACAAGCCGCTCGCGGGGATTGGCCCTTGCGACCTCCGGAGTCTTCCCGTTCAGGCTCCTCAGGAACCCCGCGGCGAGAAGCGCGAAAGAGGCTGCGACGAGCGCCGCCCCCACGCCGGCGCGGGTGGAGAAGAACGACGTCATCGACGAGCGTAGAGGGGTCAGGAGCGCGGCCGCGGCGAGGGGCGCCCATCCCGGGGTTGGCCACGGGAGCAGGCAGGCCGCCGCGACGAGCGGCGGGATGACGAAGGTCGGCTCGAAGGGGATGCCGTGGACCCCTCCGCTCACGAGCGCGTGCAGCGCCATCGCGGCGACGGCGACCCGCCCGATCTTCCGTGTCCGAAGGAGCGGGACCGAGAAGGCGGAGGCCCACGCGACCCCCGCCATCATCCCGTTGAATTGGCCCGGCCGGGCCGCGGGAACGGCGATCAGCGTCGGAAACAGATGGACGAAGCCGAACGCCCCCGCGACCCAGCCGGCCAGCCACGGAGAAACTTTGTAGTCCGATGCGCGCGCCAGGGCCCACGCCTTGGCGAGGGAGACCGCCATCGCCGCGCCGTTGAACTCCAGGCCCGTCCGGAAGGAGGCGCCCGAGAAGGCGTCGCCGAAGAAGAGCGGATCGGCCAGGAAGAGGAGCGATACCACGCGGAGCGCGACGGTCTCGATCTCCTGCCGGCGGAGGAACGCGATCATCCCGATCACGAGCGCCTCGTAGAAGAGCAGGAGACCCCAGAGGGGGAGGAGCCGCGCGGGGTCGGAGTGGTCCTCCTGGAACGGGCCGGCCAGGAGGTAGAGGCCGCCCAGCATGGCCAGCGCGCTCACCGCATAGGGCGACTGTTTTACTCGCATAGTACAGATGCCCAGCAAGCGGCGTGCCTGCAAACGGGGCGGGGATTCGCGGGATCGGCGGGGCCGGTGACGCAAACTGTCGCCAAATTATGTGCGAAAAAGAAAAAGGGGGACGGTGCCTCGCGGGCGCCGTCCCCCTTTTTGGGGTTGCGTCAGTCGGTTAGCTCAACAGCTCCTTGACCGCCACGCCGTTGTCGGAGAGCGCGATCGGGCGCCCGAGAGGCGACGTGTTCTTCTTCTTCGGATCGACGCCCATCGCCGACCAGATCGTCGCGAAGAGGTCGGGGACCGTCACCGGCCGCTCCTTGACCTCGACGCCGTCCTTGTCGGTCGAGCCGATCACGCGGCCGCCCTGGATCCCGCCGCCCGCGAGGGCGACGCTCCAAGCCTTCGGATAGTGGTCCCGGCCCTGGTTGCCGTTGACCTTCGGCGTGCGGCCGAACTCGCCCATCCACAGGACCATCGTGTTCTTGAGCATGCCCTTCTCGCTGAGGTCCTTGATCAGGGTGCCCATGCCCGGGTCGAGGCTCTTGCAGTTCGTCGCGACCTTGTTGAAGTTGTCCTGGTGGGTGTCCCAGCCGCCGAGGTTGACCTCGACGAACGCGACGCCCTTCTCGACGAGGCGCCGGGCGAGCAGGCAGCCCTTGCCGAAGGCGCTGTCGCCGTAGGCGGAGACCAGCTCGGGCTTCTCCTTCGACAGGTCGAACGCCTCGAGGAGCGGCGTGTGCATCAGCTTGTCCGCCTTCTCATAGGCGCTCTTGTGCTTCGTGACCTCGTCGGTGGCGTGGTCCTTCTCGAACTCGGCCTCCTGCTCCTTGAGGAAGGCCATGCGCTCACGGAAGCGCGCCTTGTCGACGCCGGCGGGATACGTGAGATTCTGGATGCCGGTGCCGCTGTTGCCCATGTCAGCCTTGGGGCCCTTGGCGGGACCCTTGCCACCGCCGCCCGGCCGGTCGATCATGAACGGGGCATAATCGGGGGCGAGGAAGCCCTGGCCCTCGGACGGCCCGCCGATCGCGATGTAGCTCGGCAGGTCGAGGTTCTTCTGGCCGACCTCCATCGCCGTGATGGAGCCCATCGACGGGTGCATGACCGTGCCGGTGGGAACGTAGCCCGTGTGGAGGAGGTACCGACCGCGCTCGTGGCTGCCTTCACGCGACGTGATGGAGCGGACGACCGCGATGTGTTCGGCTTGCGTGGCGCAGACCTTCATGTTCTCCGCGTACTGGATGCCCTTGACGGCTGTGTCGAGGGCCTTGGTGGGGCCGCCGTTGTCGCGCCCCTCGTGCGGGTCCCAAGTCTCGAACTGCGAGGGCCCGCCGCTCATCCAAAGGACGATGACGGACTTGTTCGCCGCGCGAGTCCCCTGCTGGGGAAGGAAGAGTCCGGGGTTCGGCGCGCCGAAGACCCGGGCCTGCTCCGCCATGGCGAAGCCGAGGAAGCCTCCGATCGAGGTGCGCAGGGCGTCGCGGCGCGTCATTCCGAACCGCTCGGTCCCTTCGCACTGCTTGCAGTCGTGCGCCATAGTTCTCACCCCTCAACAATTCTGCGGGTGTAACCCGGGGGGGGCGCTGAAAGTTGCGCCCGAAAAGAAATACCGCATGAATGCCCCCTCGTTTCAGAAAACCCGGGGCACCTTTTCAAGGGGGAGGACATGAGGGGGTGTGAGTTCGTCTTCCGTCTTCGTTCTCTGTCTTCATCTCTCAATCTCCGTTATCTCTTTATCTCCTCCCATTTCCATGCATTTCTTACGCAACTTTTTCCCCCACCCCCCTGTTGAACCTTTCGTTCAACGCTCGCGGGATTTGATGGAGGGGACGATGCGCACGATCATCCTGGCCGCCACCGTGATGGGCATCCTCGCCACGGGCTACGCGCAGGACGCCGACACCACCACCAACAAGGCCTCAGGCTCGGCGCTCATCGACAAGTGGGTCAAGGCCAAGTGGGACGAGGCCGGCCTCAAGCCCGCCAAGAAGGCGGACGACGCGGAGTTCATGCGCCGCGCCTACCTCGACATCATCGGGATCATCCCCTCGCTCGACGAGGCGGAGAAGTTCCTCGCCGACAAGGCCTCCAACAAGCGCCAGAAGCTCGTCGAGCACCTCGTCAAGGAGGACCACTACGGCGAGCACTGGGCCGACATCTGGAGCGGCATCCTGGTCGGGTTCGACAATGACCGCCGCGACCAGGCCGCGCGCGCCGACGAGACCCACGACCTCAAGGAGATGTTCAACAAGAACATGCCGTATGACGAGTTCGCCCGCGCGGTCATCACCGTCGACGGCGCCGTCTACGAGGGCTACAAGAAGCTTACCGCGGAGGAAGTGAAGGAACTGCCCAAGGAGGTCCCGCTGGCGAGCTACATCGCGCGGCA
>JBGPCZ010000188.1:0-10537 GCA_041482015.1 Planctomycetota bacterium
GCCGGCCGCCATCGCCGCGGTCGCGCTCCTCCTGGGAACGGCCGTCCTCGCCCGCTTCCGGAATCTCGCCGCGCTCGACACCGCGATCGGATTCGCGATCGCCGCCGCCGCGGCCCTCGCGTCCCGCCGGTTCCCGCGCCCCGCCGCCCTCCTCGCGTTCGCGGCGATCTCCTTTGAACTTCTCCCACCGTTCCTCCAGGCGAACTGGCACGTCGACGGAGCGCTGATGAGGAAGACCCCCGAGGCGCTCCTGCTCGCCCGCCGGGACGGGACCGGGCCGTGGCGGGGGACGGGATCGCTGGGCGGCTTCTACTCGATCCAGGCCGCACCCCGGAGCCTGGACGACGCGGCGATCCAGGATCTCACCGACGGCAACAACCTGCTCGCCCTCTTCGGGATGGAGAACGCGGCGGGCTTCGAGGCGATCCTTCCCGATCACTACCTGGCGTTCGCGCGCGAGGCCGGCGCGGAGGCCGCCGTCGCTGGAAGGTCGACCGCGTTCCTCCATGTCCGCTCCCGCCTCGTCGACGTGATGAACCTGGAGTACTTCTTTCTCCCGCGCCCGCTCCCGGCTCCGGCCGGAATGGAGACCGTCGGCGCGGTCGGGACGATCGTCATCTACCGCAACCCCTCCGTGATGCCCCGGGCGTGGCTCGTCTCCCGGGCGATCGCCGCGCGCGACGAGAGGGAGGCCCTGGGCCACCTTCGCGCCCCCGGGTTCAACCCGCGAGCGAGCGTCATCCTCGAGACCGGGGAAACGCCCCCGAAACCGGGCGGCCCCGCCGAGGGTGGGGCGACCTTCGAACGTCGCGAGTCCGATCGCGTCGAGCTGCGGGTCACGTCGAAGGACGCGGCCTTTCTCGTCCTAGCCGACACGGACTACCCCGGATGGGAGGCGGACGTGGACGGGACGCCGACGACGGTCTACCGCGCCAACGTCGCCTTCCGTGCGGTCGCGGTTCCCGCGGGCCGCCACCTCGTGACGTTCCGGTTCCGCCCGGACTCCGCCCGGACCGGCGTGATCGTCTCGGCCCTCTTCCTCGCGCTCGGCCTGGGTTTCGTGGCGGTCCGTCGCTTCAAAAGGCCCGACGGATGCTGAGGGGCTACACCGGCGCCCTCCTGGGGAAGTCCCGTCTCTACCGCCGGATCACGGACTGGGATTGGACGGTCTTCGGACTTGGCCGCACCGCGCTCGAGAAGCACGCCGGGCGGCCGCTGGAGGGGGCGCGCGTCCTCGACCTGGGCTGCGGCCCGCGCTTCCCGGCGCTCCTCCTCTTCCACACCTTCGGGGCGCTCGCCACGGGGATCGACGCCGAGGTCGTCGACCCCGCGTTCGGCGAGGGCGCGGGACTCCGCATGATCCGGAAGCACGGCTTCCCGCGGTTTCTCAAGTCCCTCGCGCGGGGTGTCCTCTTTGACCGCGGCTACTACCGAGAGCTCCGGCGGCGCGCCGGGCGGCCGCTCCTCTTCCGCGGGCTGGACGTCCGGCGGATGGACGCGCGGGCGCTCGACTTCCCCGACGCTCACTTCGACCTCGTCCATTCGAACTCCGTCTTCGAGCACTTCGAGGACGTTCCGCGCGCCCTGGACGAACTGGCCCGGACGCTCAAGCCCGGCGGCGTGGCCTCGATCGTGGTCCATCTTTTTCCGAGCCTCTCCGGGGGACACCGGCTCGAATGGGCGTTCCCGGACGACGACGTGCCCCGCGCCGTGCCTCCCTGGGACCACCTGCTGGAGAGCCGCTTCCCCGCCAGCGTCCCGCTCAATCGCTGGCGCGAGCGGGACTACCTGCGCGAGATCGAGAAGAGGTTCGCGATGCTGGAGTACGAGGCGTACACGGAGGGAACGCCGTACCTCACCCCCGAGCGGGAGCGGGCCCTGTCGGCGTGGACGCGGGAGGATCTGACCAAGCGCGCCTTCCGCGCGGTGCTCCGGAGACGGTGACGTGACCCCCGCCCTTCAACCGAACCACCGGTTCATGCTCTCGTGGGTGGAGCGCCAGGAGCCGGGCGCGAAGATCCTCGACTTCGGCTGCGGTTCGGGCCAGGTGGTCGCCGCGGGCCTCGCCGGGGGACGGGAGATGTTCGGTGTGGAGATCTTTTCAGGAGAGTCCACCGCCCGCGCGGACGTCGAGCATCTCGGGCTCCTGGGGAATCGCATCTTCGAAGTCGGCAACGGACGCCTCCCTTTTGAAGACGGAATGTTCGACCTGGCCGTCTCGAACACCGTCTTCGAGCACGTGGAGGACCTCGACTCCGCGCTCGCCGAGATCCATCGCGTCCTCCGCCCGGGCGGACGGCTCGTCGCCTTCTTCCCTTCGCGGGAGGTCGTTCGCGAGAACCACTTCGGCGTCCCATTCCTTCACTGGCTCCGGCGGGGGTCGCGCCTGCGCCTCGCGTGGGCGACCCTGTGGCGCCGCATGGGAGGGGGGCTGCACACGGAGGGCCGGGGCGCCGCCGAGTGGGCCCGGCACGCGCTCGACTGGATCGACCGGTACACGATCTACCGGCGGCGCGCGGAGATCCTCCGCAGCTTCGGCCGTCGTTTCCAGACGTCCCCGGCCGAGGAAGAGTACCTGCGGTTCCGCGTGGCGCTTCACCGGCGCCTCCGCCCCCTGGGACCTCTGCTCCGGATTCCGTGGGTGATTCCGGCCGCGCGGGAGTTTTGTCGACGCTGGGGCGGCCTCGTGGTGGTGGCGGGAAAGGAAGAACGATCATGCTGACTCGGATCCTGGGCACCCTGTGGAAGGCGGCGACGGGCGATCCCTTCGCGCGCTACCGGCTGGCGGAGCGCGTCGCCCGGTGCTTCTCGCCGGACTGCGTGCTGAGCGAATACGGAAGGAGCTGGCCGCGCGACGCGGAATTCGCCCGCGCCCTGGAGCCTTTCGAGGGGCGCGGGAACCGCCGGGCGCTCGACCGGAAATGGATGCTCCGCGAGCTTCTCAAGCTCGCGCGCCCCGTCGCAGGCGACACCGCGGAGTGCGGCACGTGGCGGGGCGGGTCATCGTGGCTCATCTCGAAGGGGCTGGGCCGGACCCATCACGCGTTCGACTCCTTCGAGGGGATTCCCGGGCCCGGCCCGCGCGACGGCTCGCACTTCACGAAGGGAGACCTCGCGGAATCGGAGGAGTCATTCCGCGCGCGGATGGCGGACGTCCCGGGCCTGCGTGTCTACAAGGGCTGGATCCCCTCGCGCTTTGGCGAGGTGGCGGACCGGCGCTTCTCGTTCGTCCACGTCGACGTGGACCTCGAGCAGCCGACCCGGGACTCGATCGAGTTCTTCTATCCCCGGCTCAACCCGGGAGGGATCCTCCTCCTGGACGACTACGGCTTCTTCATCTGCCCTGGCGCGCGCGCGGCCATCGACACGTTCTTCCGGGACAAGCCCGAGCCCGTGCTCGAGATCCCCACGGGGCAGGGTCTCGTGATCAAGGCGTGACGCGAGTTGTTTCGCCGGGGAGCCGGGGTATACTGGGAACAGTGGACACGAACCGTGAACGCGGATGGACCCTCATCGAGGTCCTTGTCGGCGCCGTCTTCGTGATCCTGATCGTCGCGCTCATCGTTCCGGCGGCGGCCCGCGTTTCGCGGCAGGAGAAGGTGGAGGCCTGTGCCGCGAACCTGAAAACCCTCAACGGCGCCCGACTGTCGTTCTATTCCAAGTCTGGCTCCGCGCCGGAGCTGGGCAGGGCCTACTGGGAGAATCTCGCGAAGACGACGCCCCCGCTCGTCGAGCCCCGCACGCTCCGGTGCCCGCTCATGGACCTCGAAGGCGCGCCGGCGGTGCATTACATGGGCCCGGCCGCCGATCCGCGCTCGGTCGCCGCGGGCGACCCGATCGGCTGTGACGTGGAGATGAACCACGGCCTGCACGGGCGTCACGAGGGGGGGAACATCCTCCTGAATTCCGGCGCCGTGGTGAACGACAACGCCCACGAGAAAGGTCTCTGGGGCGCCGCGGTGACCAAGCACTGCCGATACTAGGCTCGCGATATTCCGGGTGACGCGCCACCGAACCGGCCCGCCGGCCGGCTCCGAGGCGTCGCCCCTGAGATAGAAGGCAGAAGACTGTTTGGTTCTTTGACAATGCGAAAGGAGGAAGACATGGTTGCATTGTCTTGGTCTCACCGCAGGCGTGCGACGGAAGGGTTCACCCTGGTCGAGTTGCTCGTGGTCATTGTCATCATCGGCATCCTCGCTTCATTATTGCTGCCCGCCATCGCGCACGCGATCCGGATGGCCCACACCACCGCCTGCGGCAACAACCTCAAGCAGCTGTACAGCATGGGCACCCTCTACTCCAGCGGGCACAAGGGGCAATGGCCTCTTGAGACGGGTGAGGCGCTCTGGCTCAAGTTCCAGAAGATGCAGCCTCCCCTTCTCGAAGCGGATCTGAAGGAGATCTACTTCTGCCACGTCAAGGCGGAGCCCGGGGACCTGGGCGAGACCGACTACCGCGGCCCGTCAGGGAACGTCAATCACGGCAAGGCGGGCGATCCCATCGGCGCGGACAAGGTCGGCAACCACGGCGACGGCTACGGCGGCAACGTGCTCCGGAAGGCCGGGGACGTGCAGAACCTGGAGCTGGACGACCCGCTCTGGACCCTCTGCGCGGAGAAGCTCATCCCGTAGTCCCGTCAGTTCAATTCACCTCCATCGCCCGGCCCCGGGGGGACAGTCTGTCCCGGGGCCGGGCCTCTATCGCTGAAAGGAGCTCCATATGAACAGAGGAATCACTTTGCTCGAAGTCATCGTCATCATCATCGCGATTGGGATACTCGCCGCAGTACTGCTTCCCCCCGTGTGTGGAGGCAGAAATCGGGGATTGACTTCCTGCGCCAACAACCTCAAGCAGCTGTACAGCATGGGCACGATCTACGCCTCGCAGCACAGGGGACAGTGGCCCGAGGAGACAGGCGGATCCCTATGGCTTACATTCCAGAAGATGGAACCTCCCCTCATCCAGGCGGACTTGAAGGACCTGTACTTCTGCCCGTTCAAGGCCGAGCCGGGTGACCTGGGCCAGACCGACTACCGCGGTCCGATCACGAACGTCAACCATTCCATGCCCGGCGACCCGATCGGCGCGGACAAGGTCGGCAACCACGGTGAACAGGAGGGCGGCTGTGTGCTCCGAAAGGCCGGGGACGTGCAGGCCCTGGAGCTGGGCGACCCGCTCTGGGACCTCAGCCAGACGCACCTCAAGCCTTGAGTTGTGTCACGAACGCGCCGCGCATGATCGTCAACAACCTTCTTGCCACTCGATTTTTTGACTTTTTCCCGGATCGAGTCGCTTTCCCTGTCGAGTTTTAGGCCCTTCGCGGCACTACTGGGTGGAGGAGGATGCGAATGATTGAAGGCCCCCACCCCTTCTGCTATCCTGACCCGCCCGATGCTCAAGCGCCTCTGCACGGCGAAGATCGCCAACGCCCACATCACGAAGGCGGAGCTCCACTACGAGGGGAGCTGCGGGATCGACCAGGGGATTCTCAAGGCCTCGGGCATCCTACCCTACGAGATGGTCCTGATCGCCAACGTGACCAACGGACGGCGGTTCGAAACCTACACGATCCCGGAACCCAAGGGGAGCGGCGCCTTCTGCCTTTATGGCGGGGCGGCCCACATGGGGAAGCCGGGCGACGAGATCATCATCATGGCGTACGGGTACCTCTCCCCCGCCGAGGTCCGGAAGTTCAAGGCGCCGAGGGTCGTCCGTCTCGCCGCGAAAAACAGGCTCTCCTAGGTGCCGCGGTGAGCGCCGTCGTCTTCCTGGCCTTCCTCGCGGTCGCCGTCGCGAAGCGCGAGGACCGCATCGAGGTCCTCTTCGCCCCCACCGGGGAGAAGCACGCCCTCCAGGAACGCCTCGCCGCCGAGATCCGCTCCGCCGGGCGCGACGTCCGCGTCGCGATGTTCCATTTCACCTCGGACCGCCTTCTCCACGCGCTTGCGGAGCGCCGGCGCGCGGGACTGAACGTCCTCGTCCTCCTCGACGCCGCGCAGGCCGACGACGACCTCGTCGCGCGGCTCCGGGCCGCGAAGGTCGACGTCCGTCGCGCCACGCCCCGCGATGAAAACGCCCGGTTCCACCACAAGTTCTGCGTCCTCGATGGCAGGGTCGTCGTCACCGGCTCGTACAATTGGACGGTGCTCGCGGACACGGCCAATCACGAGAACGTCGTGATCCTCCGGAACGAGGGCGCCGCCCGCGAATACCGCGACGAATTCGATCGGATATGGCAAGACAAGGCGCTTTCGCGGCCCTGACGCTCGCGGCCGCCCTGGCCGCGCCCTCCTGCACGGGGCCGGCCCCGAGGGGCGCCGTGGGCGATCTCCAGGTGTCGACGATGCTCGACATCACCGCGACCGTCCCCTGGGAGGGGGACCTCGCCACCGTCGTCTTCACCATCCGGAACACCACGAAGAACTACGTCATCCTCCGCGACCTGACGTACCTCGCGGACCCCGGCCTCAAGGAGAGCGCGAGCGCCGCCGCGACGTGGCAGTTCGGGCAGCCCGGGAAGCTCTCGTACAACGCCGACGGGAACGAGTGGGCGTACGACCGGTCGAAGAAGAATGACGTCACGGCGGCCGTGTTCAACTCCGGGCTCCTCGCTCCGACCGAGGCGCTCACCGTGCGCACCCGCATCCGCCTGCTGGGCATGCCGAAGTATTTCCAGCTCCTCTACTTCGAGCTGCCCCTCGACAAGATCCGGTCCGACGTCTACTTCGAGGCGAGGCAGGACCGGGAGATCCGGTACCGCGCGCTGATCGGCCTGGACCTCGCCGCCCGGCTCACGCCCGAACCCAATCCCGAGGCGGTCAAGCACCGGACCGTGCTTTATCCCTTCGCGGAGCGGGTGCAGCCCAACGCGTCGATCAAGCCGCTCAAGGTGGAATCCGAGCTCCGACCCCGCGCCTTCTCGCTCCCGGACGCCGTGCGGAAGACGGGGGGCTCGGCCGTCGAGCAGTACACGTACTGCGCCTCGCTCCAGGCGTGGATCCTGAAGCGCGGCGCGGAGTTCAGCCTCGTGACACCGGCGGCGGTGACGCCGCTCCCCCTCCTCCGCCAGATGGATCGGACGTTCTACTTCATCGACCACGTCGGCGTGGACAAGATCGAGATCCAGCTCATGGACGACCAGGTGGCGTCCTACCTGCAACTGGAGAAGAAATACACCGTGGTGCCCCAGAAGCGTCCGGGGGAAATGAAGTATTTCCTCTTCCTCCAGGTCCTCGACCTTCCCCGCTTCTTCGGCGACATCCGGTCATCCACCATGAGGATGGCGATCGACGTGGAGATGACGCCGGAAGGCGGGGGCCGGCTCCGCGTCGTGCACTAACTAAATGCTGACGCCCGGCAGCGTGACAACGTCGTCGACCTGCATCACCTCGCGCTGGGTGTAGCCCTCGCCGTACGTCGTCCCGATCATCATGCCGTAGGCGCGGGCGCGCGCGCGGAGCCACTCGGTCATCTTCTCGCGGTCCGGGAACTGCGTCTTGTACGCCATCACCGCTGCGATCTTCCGGTCCATCTGGGCGGTGATGTCCACCCCGAAGCCGGGGCGCCGGTCCTCGAACTGGAGGGTGTGACAGTACAGGATCTTGGAAGGGCGGTGCTTCTGCCCTTTCCCGAATTTCTCCAGGCCCGCGAAGAAGCAGGAGTCGAAGACGAGCTGCGGCGTGATCCGGTGGTCTGGATGGCGCTGCTCGTGCCCGGGGAGGACGACGACCTTGGGCCGGTGTTCGCGCAGCACCTCGACGATGCGGGCCTGGTGCTCGCGGGTGTTGAAGACCCCGCTGTCAGGAAGCTCGCAATTCACCCGGACGGCGAGGCCCAGGATCCGCGTGGCCTCGTCGCACTCGGCCTTACGGTCGGCCGCGGAGCCCAGCGTGCCCATCTCGCCCTGGGTGAGGTCGCATGCGCCGACCTTGTACCCCTTCTCGACCATGCGGAGGAGCAGCCCGCCGACGGTGATCTCGGTGTCGTCCCGATGGGCGGCGAAGGCGAGAAGGTCGAGGGCCATCGGGGCACGAAAGGGTTATTTGGCCGGCGGGGCGTCGGGGGGTTTCGGGTCGGCCGGGGCCGCGGGCGGCGGCGGAGCGGGCTTGGCGGCGTCGGCGGGAGCCGTCTCCCCGTCTTTCAATCCCCTTTTGAACTCGTTGATGCCCGAGCCCAGCCCCCGCATCAGCTGGGGGATCTTCGACGAGCCAAAGAGAACCACGATGATCAGGATGATGATCACGATCTCGACGCCGTTCACCATGCCCAGCAGGTTCAGCATGTCATCGCGCCTTCTTTGAGACCGTCAGGACGTTCCCGCCCTTGGGATGGTTCTTGAGGTCGAAGCGGTCCATCAGTCGCCGCGCGGCGCCGAAGACGTCGCCCCGGTCCGCGCTCAGCGACGTGCCGTAATCCGCGAACCTCATCTCGAGCTCGGAGTCGACCGACACGAGCAGGACGTGGTAGACGTTGTTGTCGTTGCCCCCGTACGCGTGCCGGCGGATCGCCTCCACGGTCTCCTTCACGGCCGACTGCACCTCCGCGATGCCGGCCGGCGTGAACCCGCTTTTCTGGGAAAGGCGCTTGACGAACTCCATGAGGCCGTCCGTGGCCTCCGGGCTGAAGTTGAGGCTGAGCTGCACGGGCAGCGACTTCTGGCGCGGCAGGAAGCTGACCCGCCCGCCCCCCACGTAATTGAACGGCGTCATGCAGCGGGGGCACTTGTAGGTCCCGACCTCCTTCACCGCGAGGAGCGCCTTGCAGGACTGGCACTCGATGTGGAGCGTCTCGCCGGCGAGCGTCGAGGCGGGGACCGGCGGCGCGTGGAGGACCGGCGGGGGGAGCGGGGGCGGCGTGGTCATCGCGACCGTCCCGGGGCGCGGAGGCGGCGCGGAGACGGGGCTCTTGAGCACGACCGTCTGGTCCGTCGGGCTCGCCACCGAATCGGACGTCATGTGCTTGAGCGCCTCCTCCCGCGTCGGGAAGATCTTGAAGAAGGCGTTGAGGCCCAGCATGTCGAAGACGACCTTGACCTTGGGCTGGACCTTGACGAGCGAGATGCCGCCCTTCTCGGGGCCGACCGAGTCGGAGAGATTGATCAGGTATCCCAAGCCCGTGGAGTTGACGTACTTCACGTTCTCCATGTCCATGATGAAACGCTCGATCCCGCGCTCCTTGACCGAGTTGAGATGGGTCTGGAAGGTGATGACCGTCTTGGCGTCGATCGAGCCGTTGAGGATGACGATCGCGGTGCTGGCCAGCCCCTTGACTTCCTGGACCTGGATGGTCAGATCGGGCAAACGCGTTCTCCCAAGACCCGCCCCAACCCCCCAAGGACAGCGGGCCAGTCGTAATGATAGCCCCGCCCGAAAGGCGAGTCAAGCAACGGGCCTGAAATGGCCCTCAGGCCAGCCTTAGGCCCTCCGCGCGGGTCCAAGAAAACAGAACGGCCCCGCGCCGCATCGCGGCGCAGGGCCGTCAAGCTTCTTGTTTCCCTCTGGATACGGGCGGCTAGATGTCGCTCTTCTTGATCGTCTGGCGCTTGTTCCCCTTGGCGCGGTTGGCCGCGTCCGCAATCAGGCTTTCCACCTTCTTTGAGAGCGCGTCGATCGCATCGCCGCTGCACCGGCACTTCATCTTCTTCGCGAGCGCCCGCACCTTGGACTGCACGACATAAACCTCCGCCATGGTCTCTCCTTCCGCCCCCCGTGGGGGGCAAAAAACCGGTAAAACAGGCCTGAATGGCAGAAATATACGGTTTTACGAAAGAGGCTGTCAAGTTCTTTTGGAATTGACGGCCGACCCGCACCACCGCGCTCCCCGGCGGCGTCAAATCATTTGTCGACCCGAGAACCCATGGCCTATAATCCGGAGGTTCGAGGACTCATGATGACCCTCCTCTCGACGACCCCGACCATGCCGATCCAGCGACAGGACCTCGACCGCGTGAGCGCGCTCCGCAAGAACATCGAGAGCGTCATCCTCGGCAAGAGCGAGGTCGTGAAGCTCGCCGTGACCGCGCTCCTCGCGCGCGGCCACGTGCTCATCGAGGACATCCCGGGCATCGGGAAGACCGCGCTCGCCCGCGCCACCGCGCGCTCCATCTCGTGCGTGTTCCGCCGGATCCAGTTCACGCCGGACCTGCTGCCCTCGGACGTGACCGGCGTCTCCGTCTTCGACCCCGACCGCAAGGACTTCTCCTTCAAGCGCGGCCCCATCTTCGCGAACATCATCCTCGCCGACGAGATCAACCGGGCGACCCCGCGCACCCAGTCGGCCCTTCTCGAGGCGATGGGCGAAAGCAAGGTCAGCGTCGACGGCGTCACCCACGCGCTGCCCTCGCCCTTCATGGTCATCGCCACGCAGAACCCGCTGGAGTTCACGGGCACCGAGGTCATCCAGGAGGACAAGGCGACGGGCGAGCGCCGGTTCCAGTTCCTCAAGGGCCCGATCTTCGCGAACATCATCCTCGCCGACGAGATCAACCGCACTCCGCCGAAGACGCAGGCGGCCTTGCTCGAGGCCATGCAGGAGCACC
>JBGPCZ010000189.1:0-10518 GCA_041482015.1 Planctomycetota bacterium
GCCGAAAGTCCCGCGAAGAGGGTGAGGGCGTAGATCGTGAGCACCGCGAGGCGGCGCGACATGCCGAGCCTCGTCAGCCGGTGGGCGAGATGGTTCGTGTCGCCCTCGAAAATCGGCCGCCGGCGGAGGAGGCGTATGGCGACGACGCTCCCCGTGTCGAAGAGCGGGACCGCGAGGACGGCCACTGGCACGAAGTAGGTGTAGAGCGCGTAGTGGGCGCTGTAGAACGTGAACGAGATCGTCAGGCACGAGAGCCAGAACCCGATGAAAAGGCTGCCCGCGTCGCCGAGGAAGATGCGCGCGGGCGGGAAGTTGAAGAGGAGGAATCCCGCGCACGCGCCGAGGAGCGGGACGAGGAGCGACCCGATGAAGAGCTGGCCCGTCTGGATCGCCACGAAGAGGAAGGCCGCGCCCGAGAGGAGCGCCACGCCGCCCGAGAGGCCGTCCATGTGGTCGAGCAGGTTGAACGCGTTCGTCACGCCGAGGATCCAGAGGACCGTGACCGCGACGCAGACGGGCTCGGGCGCGCCGAAGAGCTGGAGGCGCGCGCCGCTGAGCGCGATCCCCGTCGCGACGATCGTCTCCACGAGGAGCTTGAAGCCGGCCGAGAGCTTGCGGCGGTCGTCGATGAGCCCGAGGACGAGGATCACAAGCGAGCCCAGCGCGAAGAAGGAGACCGGAACCAACTTGGAGGACGGATCGGGCACGGTCCGGCCTGTGAGTTGATGGACGGTGACGGTCGCCAGGAGGCCGACGGCGACCGCGATCCCGCCTCCATAGGGGATCGGCTGCGTGTGGATCTTGCGCGGGCCGGGGTGATCGAGGAAGTCGACTCTTCGCGCGAGGCGCATCACGATCGGAACGAGGGCGGCGGTGACGACGAACGACGCGGCGAAGAGGAGGCCGTAGGTCACGACACCATTAGGCAATAGGCGATGGTCTTAGGCAAGGCCCAGCGCCTGGTTGATGTCGGCCTTCATGTCGATCGCGGCCTTCTCGACGGCCTTCCGCCACGGGAGGCCCTTGTAGGCCTCCTTCTCCCACGCGGTGATGATACCGCGCGAGGAGTTGACGACGGCGCCCAGGCCGTCCTTGTTGAAGCACGGGACGAGGTCCTGCGCGGTGGCTCCCTGTGCGCCGTAGCCGGGGACGAGGAAGAAGGCCTCGGGGAGCACGGCGCGGATCTCGGCCGCTTGTTTGGGATGGGTTGCGCCGACGACGGCACCCACGTCGGAGTAGCCGCCCGACCCCTTTGAGCCCGCGCCCCACTCGGCGACTTTCTTCGCGAGGTGGAGGTAGAGGGGCTGGCCGTTCACGGGCAGGTCCTGGATCTCGCCCGAGCGCGGGTTCGAGGTCTTGACGAGGATGAACACGCCCCCGCCGGCCTTCTGGGCGGCCTGCGTGAAGGGCTCGATGCCGTCGGTCCCGAAGAACGGGTTGACGGTGATCGCGTCGGCGGGGAAGGCGATGAAGTGGGCGTCGGCGTACGCCTTGGCCGTATCGGGCACGTCGCCCCGCTTCACGTCGCCGATGACGATAAGCCCGTTATCGCGCGCGAACTTGAGCGTGGCGAAGTAGGCGAGGACGCCGTGCGGCCCCAACTTCTCGTAGAACGCGATCTGCGGCTTGACCGCGACGGCGTGGTCCTTGACGATCTCGATGAGCGCGCCGTTGAAATCGAGGAGGCTCTTGACGGTCTTCTCGATGTCCTTGGGCCCCGAGGGTTTGAAGTCGTCCGGCAGGCTCTCGAGCCGCGGGTCCAGCCCGACGACGACGCGCGATTTCTTCTTCTGTATCGCCTCGATCAGCCGGTCTGAAAAGTGCTTCATGGCGGGGGATTCTACAAGAGATGGGATAATTCCAACAGGTACAGGTGGATTTATCCCACGATCTCCTCGATCACCCTCCCTTTGAGCAGGGTGAGGCGCTCGTGTCGGCCCTGGTGGAGGAAGGTGAGCTTCTCCTGCTCGAGGCCGAGTTGGTGGAGGATCGTCGTGTGGAGGTCGCGGAAGTGGACCGGCTTCTCGATCGCGTGCAGGCCGATCGCGTCGGTCGCGCCAAGGACCTGCCCGCCCCGGACGCCCCCGCCGGCCATCCACATGCTGAAGCCAAGATTGTGGTGGTCGCGGCCCCGGCCGTTCTCGGCCTCGGGGGAGCGGCCGAACTCGCCGCCCCAGACGATGAGCGTGCTGTCCAGCAGGCCGCGGCGCTTCAGGTCCTTGAGCAGGCCCGCGATCGGAAGATCGGTCTGCGAGGCCATGCGCAGGTGGTTCTCCTCGATGTCCTTGTGGGCGTCCCACTGCAGGTCGCCCGAGCCGCCGCCCGAGACGACGCAGATGAACCGCACGCCCTTTTCGACCAGCCGCCGTGCCATGAGGCAGCGTCGGCCGTAGTCGTTGGTCGGCTCGCGGCCGACGCCGTAGAGGTCGAGCGTCTCCCGCGGCTCGCTGGACAGGTCGAAGACTTCCGGCGCCTCGGTCTGCATCTTGAACGCGAGGTCATAGGAGCCGATTCGCGCGGCGAACTCGGGGTCGTCCGGCGCGAGGTTCGCGGTGTTGAGGTCGCGGATCAGGTCGACCGTCTTCTTCCGCTCCTCGAGGGTGACTCCGGGCGGGAGATCGAGATTGAGGACGGGACGCCGGCCCGGGCGGAACATCGTCGGCTGGTAGATCGCGGGCAGGAATCCGTTCATGTACATCGGCTGGCCCGCCTCCTGCGCGCCGTGCGGGTCGGGCATGACCACGTAGGAGGGCATCGACTCGCTCTCGCTGCCCAGGCCGTACGTGACCCACGACCCCATGCTGGGGAATCCGGGTACGATCCGCCCGCTGAACAACTCGTACTGCGCCGCCGAGTGGACCACCATGTCGCCGTGGCAGGAGCGGAGGATCGCCAGGTCGTCCACGCACGTCGCCGTGTGGGGGAAGAGGTCCGACACCTCGATGCCGCTCTGGCCGTGCTTCCGGAACGTCCGCTTCGTTCCGAAGATCTTCGCGTTGGGGCTGATGAACTGGTACTTCGCCTCGCCGAATTCCTTGGGACGCGGCTGGCCGTGGAGCTGGTTCAAGAGCGGCTTCGGATCGAACGTCTCGAGGTGGCTCGGGCCGCCCGACATGAACAGGAAGATGACGGCCTTCGCCTTTGGATTCAGGTGGGGGGCTTTCGGTGCCAGCGGACTGACGACCCTGTCCTGCGCCCGTGCCTGCATCGACGCGAGCGCGAGGGCGCCGAAGCCGCAGAACGCGTCCTGGATGAACTCGCGGCGGTTGCGCGTCGGACGACAATGGTCGCAGTCAGTCGACATAGAGAAACGCGTTCAGGTTGAACATCGCGAGGGCGAACTCCTTGAGCGGATGGCGCGCGAGGAACTCCGTCGCCACGTGCTTTTCCTTCTCGTTGGGCGGGCGGCTCGCCGCCAGGCGGAAGGCCAGGTCGACCTGCGCGGCGGGGTCCGACCCGGCTTCGCGCGTGAGGCGCTCGGCGAACGCCGTCGCGAGCTGGTTGGACGTCAGTCCGTTCAGCAGTTCGAGCGCCTGCGGGGCATGGGTGCTGCACTCGCGCCGGCCGCAGCTGGAGTTGAGCGTCGGCTGGTCGAACACCTCCATCGACGGAAGCCTGAGGTTCCGCTTGGACACGAGGTAGATCGACCGGCGGGAATGCTCCTCCTTGTCCCGGCTGACGGCCCACTGCGCCGGCTTGTAGAGCGCCGAGACGAGCTCCGGATCGACGGGGACGAAGACGCTCTCGCCGCCCGCCTTCAGGTTGAGCCGGCCTGACGCGGCGAGCATCGAATCGCGGACCTCCTCGGCCGACAATCTCCGCCGCTCGAAGTGCCAGAGCCAGCGGTTGTCGGGGTCCTTCGACTGGGCGCGGGCCGCCTGTGGAGACGCGTTCGACTGGCGATAAACACTGCTCAAAAGGATCGCGCGGTGGAGGGGTTTGACTCTCCATCCTCCCTCAACGAACGCGGCCGCGAGGTGGTCGAGCAGCTCCGGGTGGCTCGGCCGGTCGCCGTTCACGCCGAAGTCGTTGGGCGTCCTCACGAGGCCCCGGCCGAAGTGGTGCTGCCAGACCCGGTTGACCATGACGCGCGGCGTCATCGGGTGCTTCGGGTCGGTCAGCCAGCGCGCGAGCTCGGTCCGCGGATGGGGCGTGGCGAGCGGCATCTCGTCGAGATCGTCGCTCACGAGCACCGTCGGGAAGCGCATGCCGACGGGATCGCCCTTCTTGTCGAATTCGCCCCGCCGCAGCACGTGGATCCTCGTCGGTTCGGCCGAGTTCTGGACCGTGTTGATTCCCGTCAGGGGCGGGGGCAGGTCGTCCTCCAGGCGTTCGATCTCTTCCATGATCGAGCGCCGCTCCTCCTCCTTCGACTCCCGGAGCTGCTTCTTGAGGGCCTTGATCTTCTGCTGGATCGGCTCGGTCTTCGCCTTCCACGCGGCCTGCGCCTCGGGAGTCGCCAGGGAGAGGTCGTGCTGCTCGGTCGCGGCCATGAAGGCCTGGAGGCGGTAGTAGTCCTTCTGGAGGATCGGGTCGAACTTGTGGTTGTGGCAGCGGGCGCAGCCCATCGTCATGCCGAGGAACGCGGCGCCGATGATGTCGGTCCGGTCCGTGAGCACCTCGTTCCGGCTGCTCGCGACGTCCTGGTTCCCTGCGTTCCGGCGGACCGCGCCCAGGCGGTGAAACCCCGCGGCGATGAGGCACTCTCGGCTCTGCGGGTCGAGCTCGTCGCCGGCGACCTGCTCCATCACGAAGCGGTCGTACGGCTTGTCCGCGTTGAACGACGCGATCACGTAGTCGCGGTAGCGCCAGAGGCTGGCGACGGGGGTGTCGTACTCGAAGCCCTCGCTCTCGGCGAAGCGGACGACGTCGAGCCAGTGCTGGCCCCACCGCTCGCCGTAGCGCGGGCTGGCGAGGAGGCGGTCGACCAGGCGCTCGTAGGCGGCGGGCGACCCGTCCCTTGTGAATTCGTCGATTTCCGCCGGGGAAGGGGGCAGCCCGGTGAGATCGAACGTGGCGCGGCGGACGAGGTCGAGCTTCGAGGCCTCGGGCGCGGGGTCGATGCCTTCGCGCTCCAGCCGCGCGAGGATGAACGCGTCGATCGGCGTGCGGACCCACTCGGCGCGCCGGACGCGGGGCGCGTCGGGCTTGCGGACGGGCTGGAACGCCCAATAGGCGCGCTGCTCGGGCGTGATGGGGCGGTCGGGCGTGGCGGGGGCGACGGGTTCGGCGCCGGCCGGCCAGGTGGCACCCCCGTCGATCCAGCGCCGGACGAGCTCGGTCTCCTGCGGCGCGAGGCGCGCCCCTTTGGGCGGCATCATGACGTCGGGGTCGGCCGAGCGGAGGCGGCGGAGGAGGTCGCTCTCGGCGCTCTTTCCGGGGACGATCGCCTTGTCGCTCGACTCGCCCCCTTTGAGCGCGGCGGCACGGCTGTCGAGGCGGAGGCTGCTCTTCTGCTGGTCAGGGCCGTGGCATTTAAAGCAGCTCCTGGAGAAGAGGGCCCGGACCTGGGAGGGGTCCTCGTTGGACTGCTGGGGTACCGCGGGCGCTGTCAGGGGCAGTCCCAGCAAGAGCCCGAGAGCCATGGATTTGCGCACGTGGAGTCCTCACCTTAGGTACCGCGGCGAAAAGCCTCCAGTTGCGTTTTCCCCAGAGGGGGGGGCGTACAAAACAGACGGTCTGTTTTGTATGGTGCGGTCGGTGTCTTGACCCCCCTTTCCGGCCTGCCTATAATGGGCGCCCTAACTGGGAGGCCTCCACATGCACGTGCTTTGCGCCCTATTCCTCGTCCTCGCCGTCGCGCTCCAGGACAACAAGCCGCTCCAGTCGCGCGACGAGATCCTCAAGCAGGACATCGAGAACGCCATCAAGAAGCTGGGCTCGAACCGCGGGACCGAGAGCCTGTGGGCGCAGGACGAGCTCGTCGAGCTGGGCCGCCGCGCCGTCCCGGCCGTCGTCGCCGAGCTCAACAAGAAGGAGACCAAGCCCGAGTGGAAGCAGCCGCTCTGCGAGATCCTCGGCCGCATCCGCGAACCCAACAAGGACGCGGTGGCCGCGCTCGTGGCGCGCTTGAAGGACACCGACGAGTACGGCACCTCGATCGGCTCCGCCGCCGCCCGCGCGCTCGCCTCGATCGGCGACGAGAGCGCCGCGGCGGCCATCCTCGACGTCCTCAAATCCAAGACCGTCGACACCGACAAGGTCCTCAAGTACGAGTGCATCCGCGCGCTCGGCATCTTCCGCTCGGCCGAGGCGGTCGAGACGCTGAAGAAGGCGCTCGAGGACAAGAAGCCCGCGACGGGGGCGGACAGCGACGAGAACGCCTACCTGATCGCCGCCGCCGCGGCCGACGCGCTGGGCGCGATCCGTGCGCAGGACGCGGCCGACGACGTGGGGAAGCTGCTCACCGACGCGGCCACGCAGAACCCCGGTAGCGGGCAGTCGCTCGCGTTCCACGCGGCCCGCGCGCTTCAGCGCATCCTCGAACACGAGCTCCGCGGCAAGGCCGAGAAGGACGAAGCTCGCGCCGGCACGCTGGTCGGCGCCGCCGAGGACGTCAAGAAGACGGTCGACGCCTGGAAGGCCTGGGCCGACAGCCGCCTGGGGAAGAGGAACATCGACGAGACCAAGGCGAAGATCGCGAAGATCGCGGCCGCCGTCGAGGCCTTCAAGAAGGATCAGGGCAAGGTGCCCGTGGTGACCGAGTATCTCAAGAAGAAACCCGACGACGCCAAGACCTGGCCGAAGGACGGCTACTACCAGGGCGACTGGAACGACGCCTGGG
The DNA here is from genome assembly GCA_041482015.1 of Planctomycetota bacterium. GTDB lineage: Bacteria > Planctomycetota > MHYJ01 > MHYJ01 > JACPRB01 > JACQFK01. Next base: position 6,785 of record JBGPCZ010000189.1, read on the forward strand.
GTCGGCCGATCATCTACCGGAGCACCAGCCTCGCCGGCGGGGAGTACGACATCGTCAGCTTCGGCAAGGACGGGGTTCCCTGGGGCGCGGGGGACAACGCCGACCTCTGGAACCACGACAAGTGGAAGGCGTTCAAGAAGGCCGAGACCGAGAAGGTGATCAAGGAGACCGTCGAGGCGATCACGAAGTTCAACGCGGAACAGGGCCGCCTCCCGGAGAAGCTTTTCGACCTCGTCCAGCAGCCCAAGTACGCCCTCAAGAACTGGCCCAAGGAAGGCTTCTACATGAAGGCCCCGCCGCGCGACGGCTTCGACCGCCAGCTCAAGTACCAGGTGAACGGGACGCCCCCGCATCCCTACGATCTCTGGAGCTACGGCGCCGACGATGCCGAGGGCGGCACCGACGAGAACGAGGACCTCTGGAACCACGAGAAGCCCGCCAAGAAGGAAGAGCCGAAGAAGGAGCCGAAGAAGGACGAGCCCAAGAAGGATGACAAGAAGTAGGCCGATCCCGGCGCTCATCACCGAGCGCCGGCTGCGCGCCCGCGTGCGCGCGATCGGCCGGGACATCCGCCGCGACTACCGCGGTCGCGACCTGGTCCTCGTCGGGGTCCTCAAAGGGGCGTTCGTCTTCATGGCCGACCTGGCCCGCGCGATCGGGTTGCCCCTCGCGTGCGAATTCATGAAGATCTCGAGCTACGGTTCCGGCACCGCCCCGACCGGCCGCCTCCGCTTCGATTTCAACGTCTCCCATCCGCTACGCGGGAGGCACGTGCTCGTTGTCGAGGACATCGTCGACACGGGCCATACCGCGGCGAAGGTTCTCGCGGAGGTCCGCGCGAAGCGCCCGGCGAGCGCGCGGCTCTGCGCGCTCCTGCACAAGCCCGACCGGGAGAGGGTGCGTGTCCCGGTCGACTACCTCGGGTTCTCGATCCCGAACCGGTTCGTGGTCGGCTACGGGCTCGACCTCGACGGCCTGCACCGCAACCTGCCGTACATCGGAGTCGTCGAAGAACCACACAAAGGCTCGAAGAAGAATCTATAATCGACGGGTCGACCGGGGTGAGTTCTCGTGATTCTTGACCTTCACAACCACACGAGCTGGTCGTTCGACTGCTCGGTGGATCCCGCGCGCGCGGTCCGGACCGCGAAGGCGCGCGGCCTCGACGCGATCGCGATCACCGACCACGGCGAGATCGGCGGGGCGCTCGAGGCGCGGGCGGCGGCGGCGGGGGAGATCCTCGTCATCGTGGGGGAGGAGATCGACACAGACGCGGGGGACATCCTGGGGCTCTTCCTCCGGGAGAAGATCGTGACGGAGGACGCGATGGAGGCGATCGCCGCAATCCACGCGCAGGGGGGCGTGGCGGTGCTGCCCCACCCGTTCTCGAAGAGCGCGTCGATCGACGACCGCGTGGCCCGGGCGCTCGACGCTTGCGAGGGGTTCAACGCGCGCCACTCAAAGATCGCCTCGATCGAGGGGACGGAGCCCGAGCCGCGGATCGCGGAGTTTGCGAAGCGGTTCGACCTGTCGCTCACGGCGGGAAGCGACGCCCATTTCGTCCGCGAGATCGGGCGCGGCCGGACGATTGTCTCCGCGGGATCGCTCGAGGAGGCGAAACAGGCGATCCTCGCGGGGAACACGGTACTCTCGGGCCGGCGGTCGAGCCCGTTCAACCTGCTGGCGAGCGCGGCGCTCCGGTCGCTGCGCCATCTCATCCATCCCGAGCCTGACTAGGAGAATCCCTTGGACGGACTGGCGACGAAGCAGTTCCTCGCGAAGCAGCGGGTGCTGGTCGTGGCGCCTCACGCCGACGACGAGACGGCGGGGGCGGGCGGCCTGATGGCGCGCGTCAAGGACGCGGGCGGAAAGGTCTACGTCATGGTCCTCTCGACGGGCGACCTCCTCCATTTCGACGACACGAAGAAGAAGACGAGGAAGAAGACGCGGCGGGACGAGCTGGAGGCGGCGATGAAGACGCTGGGCGTGGACGGCTGGGAGATCGTCTACGAGGACACGCGGCTCCACCTGCGCCTCGAGACCCTCCCGCGCCGCGAGCTCGCCGACCAGATCGAGAGACGCGCGCGGTTCGCGACCGAGAAGTCGAGGCCCACGATGATCGTCCTCCCCGCGCCCAGCTACAACCAGGACCACGAGGCGGTCTACAAGGCGGGGATCGCGGCGTGCCGCCCGCACCTTCCGAGCCTCAAGGCCTTCCAGCCGGTGGTCCTGGTTGCCGACGCCCCGCAGCTCTCCTGGAGCGCCGGCGCCCCGTTCCGGCCGAACTTCTACGTCGATCTCTCGGGGAAATTCCTGGAGCTCAAGCTGAAGGCCTTCGGGTGCCACCAATCGCAGGTGCGTCCGGAGCCCTCGCAGGCGGGGCTGGGCGCGATCCGCCTCCTGGCCGAGATGCGGGGACGGGAGATCTCGGTCGCCGCGGCGGAGGCGTTTGAGTGCCATCGGTTCGTGCTTTGAGGTAGAATCCGGTCAATCTCAGGAGGCTGCGATGGGGACGCTCGTCATCCTGCTTTGCCAGGCATTCGATCTTGGGGGCCCGCCTCCGGAGGACCTGCCGCGGATTTCGGACCTGAATTGGACGCCGCGACCGCCCCACGGGGTGGAGGAGCGGATCGGCGCGGAGGTCTTCGCCGTCTGGACCCGTTTCGACACGGGCCTGCGGGTCGACGACGCCTGGGGGTTCGGGGGCGACGTGAAACTCGGCCTCGATTGGGGCACGCCGGTCACGCTGAACTTCAAGATCGGGTACGCGGGCTGGGAAACGGACAACGACGACCAGCAGACGTTCTCCGCGAAATCGAAAATCCGCCAGTACCGCTTCGGCGTCGGCGGTGACTTCGCCACGCCCTGGCTCGAATTCGGCCTCTACGCGATCTTCGGCCTCTACCACTTCCACAACGTCATCACGAACGACACCGACGCCTTCTTCGAACTCCAGGGGTCGATCGCGTTCAAGCCGATGCCGCACCTGAAAATCGGGATCACGGGGATGACGACCTTCGTGAGCTCCAACTTCAACCGCGCGGGCACCCACCTCTTCACGAACCAGTCGATCGGGCCGATGGTCGAGGTCAGCTTCTGAAGAGCGCGCGCAGGTCGCCCAGCCGGCCGAGGACGTGATCGGGCGGGGCCTCGGGCAGGAACTTCGGCGGCCCGCCATTCGTGAGGAGCGCGGTCCGCGTCCCCGCGTTCCGCCCCGCGACCACGTCCAGCTTGAAGTCGCCGACCATGAGCGCCGCAGCGGGCGCGACGTTCAGGCGCTCGCAGATGAGCCAGAGCGGCTCGGGCCGCGGCTTGGCCGGCGCGTCCTCCCGCGTGACCACGACGTCGAACCCGAGGCGGTGCTTCTCCAGCACGCGCCGGACCGACGCGCGCGAGTTCCGCGTGACGAGCGCCGCCGGGACCTTCCGGCCCGCGAGGAAGCCCAGCACGTCATGCACGTCGTCGTTCAGCTCCGAGACCTCCGCGGCCCGCTCCTCGTGCCGTTCGAGGGTGGCGAACGCGCGGTCGCGCGCCGCGCCGGGCGCGAGCGCCAGCATGTTCTCGAGGAGCGGCTCGGGCAGGCCAATCTCCGCGCGGATCGCGGGGAAGTCGAGAGTGGGGCGGGTGAGGGTCCCGTCCATGTCGAAGATGACCGCGAGGATCGACGATGGACTCAATGGTTTAGTCGCTGCCGCGCTGGTAGATCGGGTTGTAGCGGTTGGGGACCTGGAGGA
>JBGPCZ010000190.1:0-10505 GCA_041482015.1 Planctomycetota bacterium
CCGCGCACGCCGCGCCTCCGCCGGCCAGGCCGGCCCCCGCGCCGCCCGTCGCGCGCCCCGTGCCGCCACCGCCGCGGCCCGTTGCGCCCCCGGCACCCGCGAGGCCCACCGCCGTCCGGCCGCCTCCCGTGGCCCCGCCGCCCCCGAAGCCCGCGCCGGTCAAGAAGGGCGGGAAGGGCGCGCTGATCTTCCTCGTCATCCTCCTGCTTCTCATCGCGGCAGGCGCCGCATGGCACTTCGCCCTCATCTCCGGACTGCCGCCCGCCCCCTGGCTGAAATGGATGCCCAAGTAGCGGGGCTGGAGTGGGAGTTGGGAGTTCGTTAGAGTTGCCGTCGGCGACAGCCCTGTGGTAAACTGGGTGCACGGGGAGGAGAACGATCATGGCGATGGGCAAAGCGGACGAATCCCTCAGGTCGCACCGGCTCGTCTTCTACAAGGAAGACATCGAGCGCATCGCCAAGACGCTTATCACGTTCCTCAAGAACGCCAACGCCCGCTGCGTTCTCCTGGTCGACAAGGACGGCCACCTCGTCACGAAGGAAGGCGAATCCTCGACCTACGACATGGACACGATCTCGGCGCTGGTCGCGGGCTCGTTCGCCGCCACCAAGCAGATGGCCAAGCTCCTCGGCGAGGAGGAGTTCTCGATCATGTTCCACCAGGGCAAGAAGGACAACATCCAGCTCTCCCTGGTCGGCGATCGCACCATCCTGGCCGTGATCTTCGACGACAAGACGACGCTCGGCATGGTCCGGCTCTACGCGAGCCAGGTCTCCTCCAAGCTCGCCGAGGTCTTTACCGATATCGCCGAGCGCAAGAGCGAAGGTGAAAAGATCTCCCAGGAGTTCGGCCAGGCCGCGAAGGGCAAGCTCGACGACATCTTCGGCAGCTAGGAGCTGGGAGTCAGGAGCTGGCCCGGCTTTCCCCGATCCTCCGCGACCCGCGCATGTTTCTGCCTGCCCCCGCCTGAAAAAGAGTATCATTCGCTCAGATCGATGAAGAAGCCTGCGCGCCCCAAGCCGAAGGCGCCGAAGCCCGCTGCGCCTCCTCCCCCCGACGACGACTACATCCGCTTCGCCTGCCCGTGCGGCGCCGCGCTCAAGATCCCCGCGTGGCGCGTCGACGGCCACGGCCTCTGCCCCAAGTGCAAGCGACGCCTTCTCCTGACGGGGAAGGCGGGGACGCAGGGCAAGTCGTTCGTCAACCCGCTCCTCCTGGAGGGGGACAAGACCGGCCAGACGTTCATGATCGAGGACCAGTTCCGTATCGAGGACCACTTCAAGGAGATCCCCGAGACCCAGGAAAAGATCGCGTTCCACTGCCCGTGCGGCTTCAAGCTGCACGCGCGTCCGTCCATGGTGGACAAGAGGGGGAAATGCCCGCAGTGTGGCTCGCGGCTCCTCCTCGTGGGCAAGAAGAACGCGCGCACCCAGCTCCTGGAGATCCATCCCCTCGTCGTGGACGAGGCCTCTTCGGGTGACACGCAACTGTTCGAGGGATAGTCTAAGGGTCGTATGGAACTCGTCGTCATCTTCGTCATCATCTTCGTCATCTACGGCGCCGGGTGGATCTGGCAGACCATCAACGACATCGTCCGCGACATCCACCGCTCCAACTGGGACAACCGCGTCTACGGCCAGGTCGCCTCCTCCCGCTCCGTGCGCCGGACGATGGGCGGCGCCGACCTCGGGAACCTCCGCCAGGCCTTCCAGCACTTCAGCGAGCTGCATGACGGTCAGGTCCACGACCGCCAGCTCTTCGAAAGCCCCAAGGTCTCGTTCTCCTACCACGGCTCCCGCGCGCTCCTGTCGATCTACGAGTCGAGCGACCCGGCGCCCCAGTTCTACACGCAGCTCACGTTCACGATCCCGCAGGGCTGGACCCACCGCCTCGAGATCTTCCCGCAGCGCTACCACGAGAACGACGTGAAGTACCTGAACGTCGACGACATCAAGGTCGGCGATCCCCACTTCGATCCGCGCTACGTGATCAAGTCGGACGACGAGGGGTTCGTGCGCGAGTTCCTGGAGCCGCGCGTGCAGAAGTCCGTCGAGGACCTGCGGGCGCTCCTGGGGAACGACAAGATCCTGGTCTCCATCAACTCGTCCCGGCTGATGGTCCGGAAGCAGGGGGTCGTCGGCGAGCTGGCCGACCTCACGGTCTTCGGCGACCTGGCGTTCGTGATCTACGACCGCCTCTACGTCGCCTGGCAGCGCGAGAGCGGGATCGAGATCCTGGACGACGAGCCGATCGACGCGACGGCCAGCCCCGTGTGCCAGGTCTGCGGCTCCAAGATCCCGACGGACAACCGGGTCTACTGCAAGCGGTGCAAGACGCCGCACCACAAGGACTGCTGGGAGTTCAACGGGCAGTGCTCGACGTACGCCTGCGGCGAGAAGCGATTCAGCGCCAAGTACTGATCCGTGTGCGGCATCGCGGGCGTGATCGGCGGCGGCGCGGACGTCCGCCGGATGACGGCGAGGCTCGCGCATCGCGGGCCGGATGACGAGCGCTTCCACGAGGACGTTCTCGGATTCCGCCGGCTGTCCATCATCGACCTGGCCGGCGGCGCGCAGCCCATGAAGGGGTGCGGCGACTGCTGGCTCGTCTTCAACGGCGAAATCTACAACTTCAAGGATCTCCGCGCGCGCCTTTCCAGCCACGCGTTCCGCACGCAGTCCGACTCCGAGGTCATCCTCCACCTTTACGAGGAGAAGGGCGCGGAGTGCGTGGAGGAGCTGGACGGGATGTTCGCGTTCGCGATCTGGGACGCGAAGACGCGGACGCTGTTCGCCGCGCGCGACCGGATGGGGAAGAAGCCGTTCGTCTACCGGCATTCCGGGACGCAGTTCCACTTCGCCTCGGAGCTGGCGGCGATCGAGGGGGATCGGCGGATCGACCGCGAGGCGCTGGAGAGCTATCTCACGCTGGGATACGTTCCGGCGCCGCTCACGATGATCCAGGGCGTCCGCAAGCTGCCCCCCGCCCACACCCTGACGTTCGACGGGTCGACGCTCCGCGTCGAGCGCTACTGGGAGCCGCGGGTCGAGATCGTCGAGGAATCGGAGGACGCGTACGCCGAGAAGGTTTTCCACGCGTTGAGCCGGGCGGTCCGGAAGCGGCTCGTCGCCGACGTCCCGGTGGGCGCGTTCCTGTCCGGCGGCGTCGACTCGACGATCGTCGCCGGGTTGATGAGCCAGATGGGGCCGGCGAGGACGTTCTCGATCGGCTTCGCGGAGGAGCGCTTCGACGAGACGCCGTTCGCGCGCGAGGCCGCGGCCCATTTCCGGACGGAGCACCGCGAGTTCAAGGTGACCCCGAAGGCGGCGGAGGTGCTGCCGCTCCTCGTCGAACGTCACGGCGAGCCGTTCGGCGACGCGTCGTGCATCCCGACCTACCTGCTCGCGAAGATGACGAGGGAGCACGTCACGGTGGCTCTGTCGGGCGACGGGGGCGACGAGCTGTTCGCCGGCTACCTGCGGTACGATGCGATCCGGCGGATGGCGGGTCTGCGGAAGTGGCCCGCGCCGCTCGTGGCGGCGGGGGCGGTGGCGCTCAAGCCGTGGAAGACGAACTACGGCGAGCGGGTGGGGCGCCTCCTGGCTTCGTCGCGCGCGCCGCTCGGCGAGCTGTATGCCGACCTCGTGAGCGTTTTCATGGGGCCGATGCGCCGGGCGTTGGGGCTTGAGGGGCGGGTGGCGACGGCGCTGACGGAACCGTTTGCCCGTCTCCAGTCCGACCCGGTGGCCGCGGCGTCGTACGCGGACCTGGTCTGCTACCTGCCGAACGACCTGATGGCGAAGGTCGACATCGCGTCGATGGCGAACGGACTCGAGGTGCGGTGTCCGTTCCTGGACGCTGAGGTGGTCGAGCTCGCGCTGCGGATCCCGTCGTCGCTCCGGTTGGGGAAACGGGTGCTGAAGCGCGCGTTCCGGGGGCTCGTGCCGCGGTCGATCCTCGAGAGGCGGAAGCAGGGCTTCGGCGTGCCGCTCGCGGAGTGGCTGCGGGGCGACCTGCGGCCGATGCTGGGCGACGCGACGGCCTCGCTCGCGAAGCGGGGGATCGTGGAAGGCCCGGAAGTGCGGCGCCTCTTCGACGAACACCAGTCCGGCGCGGCCGACCATCGCGACCGGCTGTTCGTGTTGCTCGTCCTGGAGCTCTGGGCCCAGAAGTTCCTCGACCCCGTTTCGGTGGCGGGATAAACTCGTTTCCCATGTCCGACACGCGGATTGCGTTCTTTCTCTGGATCGCGGCTTTCCTGGCCCGGTACGTCCTCTACCTGGGCACCGAGATCTACGGGACCGACAGCGCGTAATTCCTCCTCATGGCGCGATGGATGGGGGAGGGGCGGTTCCACGACGCGCTGAAAGTGACGTACCATCCGCTATATCCTCTCCTGACCTCGGCACTCTCGGTCTTCACGGGGGACGTGGAGCGTGCGGGATTCTGGGTGTCGATGATCTTCGGGTCGGCCGCGATGGTTCCCCTGTTTTTCCTGGCGCGATCGATCTTTGGCCGCCCGGCCGCCGTTGTCACGGCGCTCTTCTACGCGGTCCAGCCTCATACTGTCGAACTCCATGCGGACGTGATGACGGAGGGCACGTTCGCGTTCTTCTTCTTCTCGTCGATGTGGCTCTGCTGGCGGACGATCCAGGAGCCCTCGATCGAGCGTTCGATCCTCACGGGCCTCGCGGCGTCGGCGGCCTATCTCACGCGGGCCGAGGGACTCCTCGCGGTGGTGCTGGTCACCGGCTGGCCGGTCGTGTTCGCGATCCGGAATCGCGAGGGGAGACCCTTGCGGCTGTCGGGGGTCGGGCTCGGGATGCTGGCGGCCCTCATCCTCGCGTTTCCCTTTCTCGCCTGGGTCCGCTCGGAGATGGGGACATGGAAAGTGTCGGCGAAAGTCTCGGTGACGGACGCGGCGCGGGCGGTCGGCCAGGGAGGCTTGCGCGAGGAGGATCTCGGGGAGAAGGAAGGCAAGTCGAGATGGTCTCCGCGATATGCGAAACTCATCCAATCGCTCGGCCGGCTCACCTACATCGTGACCGTGCCTTTGATGCTTCTCGGACTGGCCGGCCTGGGGGGGCACGGCTGGCGGGGGCCTCTGTATTATTTCAGCTTTCCGCTGGGCTACCTGGCCGGCATCCTGAACTCGCTCCGGTCGGTCCCCTACATGAGCTACCGCTACGTGGTGCCGGTCATGAACCTGCTGATGGTCCTGGCCGGGCTCGGGTTCGTGGTCCTGGCGCGCCACCTCGCGAAGCGATGGCCCGAGCCGAAGGCGACGCGGGGGGCGCTTGCGGCGGTCGCGGTCATGGTGCTGGTCATGGCGGTCTCGGTGCTCCGGCCGCATCGCGCCGAGGAGGCGACGTTCCGGGTGGCCGGGGGGTGGCTCGTGGAGCATCGCCGGCCGGGAGAGACCTTCTACACCACGACCGACAAGCTCGCGTTTCTCGCGGGGAGCGGCGCGCGCGGCTTTCCGCTGGCGTTGAAGGATTTTCAGGCCGAGGTGGTGAAGTCGCCGGCGGCGTACTACGTGTTCATGGAGAAGGACCTCGATGACCGCAGGCGGTCCTACGTCGACTGGCTTCATGTCACGGGGCGGGTGGGCGAGCCCGTCGTGCTCGCCGGGGTCCGGCCCGGCGCGTGGTCCGTGACGATTTACCCCGCTCGATGAGCCTTCAAAGGTCCGCCGCCGGCGTGGGAATCGCCCGCGGGCTCGGCCTCGCCGCCGCCGTTGGCTTCATGCTTTACACGGCCCACCGGTTCGGGAGCGACCGCGCGACGGACATCGTCTTCAACGCGCTCATCATCCCGAACGCGCTCATGGCGATCATCTCCCTCTTCCTGCCGCCGGCGCTCACGTCGGTCTTCAAGTCGATCGAGGTGGTCAAAGGGCCGGACGAAGCATGGTCGTTCGGACGGTCGGCCCCGCGGCTCGCGGCAATCGTGTTCTTCCTGGTGGCCGCCGCGGGAGTGCTCGCGAGCCCGATCCTGGCCCGCCTGATGGGCGCCTCGTTCCGGCCGGAGGAGGTGGTCCGTCTCGCAAGATACATGCAGGTCTCCTTCGCGGTGGTGTTCCTCGCCGGGATCTCCTCCGTCATCAAGGGGATCTTGAACGCGGAGCGGGTGCTCTTCGTCCCCTCGATGGACACGGCGGCGGCGAATGTCGCAGGAATTGCTGTCGCGGCCTTCCTCGTCGACCGCTGGGGCGGCCTTGCGCTCGTGGCGGCGGCGGTGGGGGGAGGGGTCGCGAAGCTGATCCTCGTCCTGCCCCAGTACGCGGCGAAGCGCCGCCCGGGGATAACTCGGCTCCTGCATCCGGCGATGCGCGGGGCGATCTCCGCCTTTTCGCCCGTGGCGTTCAACGGTCTCCTCCTCGCTGCGACGGCGGCGGTGATGCGGACGTATGCGGCGGGAATCCCCGCCGTAGGAGCCGTGTCCCACCTGACCTATGCGGAAAGGATCTACTCGGCGCCGCCAGATCTCTTCGTGGCGTCGCTGGGAGTGGCGCTGCTGCCGGCGATGTCGGAGCATGCCGCGGCCGGGGAACTCGACCGCGTGCGCCACCTGACCACGGTGGGGCTGCGCATGTCGTTCTTCTTTGGAATCCCGGCCGCCGTGGGTCTGGCGATGCTGGCGGAGCCGGTGGTCGCGCTTCTCTGCCAGCACGGCCGGTTCGATGCGGCCTCGACGGCTGGGACGGCGGCGGCGCTTCGTGGATACGCGCCGGCACTCGCCTTTTCGGGTCACCTGATTCTTTACCAAGCGTTCTACGCGATGGGTCGGACTCGGGCGATCCTTGGATCGGGGCTCGTGATGCTGGCGGGGACCGCGATCGTGGGGGCGTTGCTCGTGCGACGGTACGGGCAGGGCGGCCTGGGGCTGGGTTTTTCGATCGCCCATGGTGCGAGCTGGGCGGTCTCGCTGGCCCTCTTCGCCCGGGTGGCGGGCGGATGGCCGGACGTGAAGGGGCTGCTGTCGGGGATGCTCCGGACATCGCTCTGCGCGGCGGTGATGGCCGGCGCGCTGTGGGGGATGGCGCGAATGTGGCCGGCGCCCGTGCTTGTGCGCGTCGCGCTCGGGGCCGCGGTCTTCCTGCTGTTCGCGCGGTTCCTTTGCCCGGTGGAATGGGAACAGGCCAGGAAGCTCCGATCGCGGACCGATACTTGAACTGGGGGCTCGCGTCGATTAGAGTCCTGCGGGGCGAAAGGAAATGTTGAACCGTCGGCATCACGGCGTGCGCGTGTTCGCCTTTTTCCTCGTCGAGCTCCTGATCCTTTCGGGCGCGTTTTTCGCGACGTACTGGCTCCGGAAGCGGACGGACGCGCTCTTTGGCATTTCGCTCGAGTCGCTTCCGCACTACCTCTGGATCTGGCCCTCGGCGCTCCTCGTCTGGAGCGGTCTCCTCTGGGGATTCAATTCGTACCAGGCCTTCCGGTCGCGCAGCCTGCTGGCCCACGGCTTCTCGATGGGGACGGTCTCGCTCCTGGGGACGCTTGCGCTCTTCGCGCTCATCACGATCCTGAAGGAGAAAACGATCAACCGGAGTTTCGTGGGCCTGCTCGGGATCGTCTCGTTCTTCGCGACGTTCGGGCTGCGTCTCTCCGCGGCGGCGTTCCTGTCGCACTACACCCAGAAGGGGTACGACCGGCACTATGTCCTGATCGGCGGGACGCACGACGAGGCGCTGCGGCTGGCGGAATCGCTGGAGGCGATCCGGGGCGCGGTCTACGAGATCCGCGGGTTCGTGACGGAGGATCCCTCAGAGGTGGGGCAGACGCGCGGGACCTGGAAGGTGCTGGGGCGCTTCGACGAGATCCCGCGCCTGGCGGAGCGCGAGCCGGTGGATGAAGTGTTCCTGCTGCCGCGGCTGGGGAAGCTGGAGGAGTATCGCTCGATCGTGGAGCAATGCGAGGCGATGGGGATGACGGTCTACCTGCGGCTCGCGCCCTTCGAGCGGCTGATGTCGCGGGTGACCGTGCAGGAGGCGGCGGGGGGCGACTACCTGACCTTCTCGACGGCGCCGCGGAGCGGGTCGCAGCTGGCGATCAAACGGGCGATTGATTTTCTCGGGTCTCTCACGATGCTGCTCCTCTTGTCGCCGTTCCTGTTCCTGGTGGCGTTGCTCGTGAAGCTGACGTCGCGGGGCCCGGCGGTGTTCCGGCAGGAGCGCGCCGGGATGAACGGCCGGGTCTTCACGCTCTACAAGTTCCGGACGATGGCGGAGGGGGCGGAGAAGGAGCGTGCGGGGCTCGAGTCCCAAAACGAGATGGACGGCCCGGTCTTCAAGATCAAGGACGACCCGCGGGTGACGTGGGTGGGCTGGCTGCTGCGCCGGACGTCGATCGACGAGCTGCCGCAGCTCTGGAACGTGGTGAAGGGGGACATGTCGCTGGTGGGCCCGCGTCCGCTGCCGGTCTACGAGGTGGAGAAATTCGAGCGCTGGCAGCGCCGCCGGATGACGATGCGTCCCGGCATCACGTGTCTCTGGCAGGTGATGGGCCGCAACCGCGTGACGGACTTCGCGGCGTGGATGAAGCTGGACCTGGAGTACGTGGACCGGTGGTCGCTGGGGCTCGATCTCAAGATCCTGGCGAAGACGATCCCGGCGGTGGTCGGCGGAAGAGGCGCCTACTAGCCTCCCTCAGCAGGAGGGAGAGGAAGTAGCCGTTGGTGCTGAAGTAGCGCCTCCAAAGGCGGGCCGGGTTCTGGGCCAGCCTCCACGCCCATTCGAGTCCCAGCCTTTGAAGTTCCTTCGGAGCCCGACTGAAGCGACCCGCCAAGATATCGAAGGCGGCTCCAATCCCCACGCAGACCGGGATTTCAAGGGCGGCGGCGTTGAGGTGGAGCCAGATTTCCTGCTTGGGCGCCCCAAGGCCGACCCAGAGGATGTCGGCGTTGCAGCTGTTGAGTTCGCGGATCACGGCGGCGTCTTCGCGCACCGCGACCTTGCGAAACGGGGGCGAGATCCGTCCGGCGATGCGGATGGATGGGAATCGCCGGATCAGGCCGGCTTCGAGAAGGTCCAGGGTCTGCGGGGTCGATCCGAAAAAACAATGTCGTGCCTCAGGCAGCTCGGAGATCAGGAGGGCCATGAAGTCGGCCCCATGGATCCGGGGTGGGGGTCGGGGGTGTCCTCCGGCTCGGAGAATCCAGCGGATCGGCACTCCGTCCACAAACGTCATCGTGGCGCTCTGAAGGGCCTCGCGGTATCTGGGGGTGCGCAGGGCCTCCGTGAAGGTGTGGACGTTGATCGAACAGATCGTCGAGGCGCGATTTCGGCCGGCGATCAAGTCCCGCGTGACGGATACGATCTCCGAGGGGTCGGCGAGAGTGATACCGACTCCAAGGACGGACTCCTTGGGGGGGACGCGAACCGGATCGGGGATTGGAACCCTCCCGTGGCCGTTGACACTCCGCATGAAAGCATGTAGTTTCCAGTCCGTCCAGTTCTACAAATTCGCGCCTCCGAATTCGAGACCATGACGGTGATTCCCGTCCCCGCCGAGAGGTCGCCGATCACGGAAGCCGATCTGAAATCCTTCTACCAGGGACGAGACGTTCTCATCACGGGCGCGAACGGCTTCTTGGGTGCCCACTTGGTCCGTCGCTTGGCCGACGTGGGCGCTCGCTGCACCGGTTTGCACCGCCCCAATTCGAACCTGCTCCGGCTCGCGGACGTTTCCTCGCGCGTCACCCTGCACGCAGTGGACCTTCGGGACGCCGAAGGCCTGAGGAGTTGGGTTCGAGCGCATCCGCCGAGGGTGGTTTTCCACGTCGCGGCCCAAGGGGTGGACCCCGGAAAGCGGGACCTGGAGACTATGTTCCAGTCGAACGTCTTGGGATTGGTTAACCTTCTGGAAGCGCTCGAGGGAATGCCGCTGGACGCCTTTCTCAATACGGGCACCTGCTCCGAGTACGGGCCCCGGGGCGATGGACCCCGTCCCGAGTCGGAAGCCCCGGGGCCGGTGAGCGCCTACGGAGTATCGAAGGCGGCCGCGGTCATGCTTGGAGTGGTGTTCGCCCGGACCCGGCACCGGCCGATCGTGACCTTGCGGCCATTCACGACGTTTGGCCCCTACGAGCGGTCCGACCGCCTGGTCGGGTACGTGACGACGTGCGTGCTCAAGGGGGAGGAGATTCTGATGACCGGCGGAGTTCAGGCCCGGGACTTCATTTACATCGACGATGTCGTCGAGGCCTACCTCCGGGCCGGGATTCCGCCGGTCGCAGCGGGAGAAATCATCAACGTGGGGTCGGGACAGGTCGTGACGATCAAGGCGCTGGTCGAGAAAGTGCGCGAGATCGCGCGGTCGACGGTGCCCGTGCGGGTAGGGGCTCTGCCGTACCGCGACGACGAGATCTGGCACCTGTGCGCCGACATCCGAGTCGCACGTGAGCGGCTGGCCTGGACTCCGCAAGTTCCGCTCGATGAAGGCTTGCGTCGGACGCTCGACTGGTACCGGCGATCCCTTTCACTGGCCGAATCCCTGAGATAGTC
>JBGPCZ010000191.1:0-10264 GCA_041482015.1 Planctomycetota bacterium
AGGTTGTCGACGATCTGCCGGGCCGCCTCCTTGGCCTGCTGGAAGTTCGAGTTGGCGGGACCTCCGGCCTCCATCGAATAGCTGTTGTCGATGATCAGGACCGTGGAGACCTTGTTGTTCTTGAGCAGCGGATCGAGGCCCGTGATCACCGGCCGCGCCATGCAGAGCGCGAGGGCCACCGGGATCGAGCAGCGGATGAGGAGCAGGATGAGCTGCTCCAGCTTGAGCCGCTTCGTGTTCTTGCGGAGCACCGCCTCCAGCAGGTGCATCGCGCCCCAGGGGACGATCTTGAACTTGCTGCGGTGGAACAGATGGATGATGATCGGGATGGCGACCGCGGCCATCCCGGCGATGAGGGCGGCATTGAGGAAAGTCATGCCCGCCCTCCGGCCGTCGGGCGGGAAATCCCAAATCCCAAATCCCAAATCCCAACAGACCGCCCCCCCCTCTCCTCCCCCTGCGGGGGACGGGGGGGAATCCCGTTGGGATTTTGGATTTTGGATTCTGGGTTTCGCATGTTATCGCCGCATCCTCAGCGTGAGGTACTGGGCGAGCGCCTCCGCGTAGGGCTGGTCGGTCACCATCGGCACCAGGTCGATGCGGTGGCGGTGGCAGCCCGACTTGAGCTCGGCGCGGAACTGTTCGAGATTCTCCAGGTACGCGGCCCGCAGGTGGTTGGGGTCGACCAGGTATTTCTTGCCGTCCACCTCGAGGCAGTCGAAGCGCGTCCACTGGCGGAAGTCGAACTCCAGCTCGGTGCGGTCCCAGATCTGGAAGATCACGATCTCGTGGCGCGCGTGGCGCATGTGGGCCAGCGCGGAAAGCAGCTTGTTCACGTCGCCGAAGCAGTCGGAGAGGATGACGATCAGGCCGCGGCGGTGGAGCCGCGGGACGAGGTCGTGGAAGACGTCGGCCAGCTCGGTCTCGCCGCCCGGCTTGGTGGCCTCGAGCTCGTTGACGAGCACCTTGAGGTGGCTCGTCTGGGCGCGCGGCGGGATGTAGCGGCGGACCTTGGTGTCGAACGTGACGAGGCCCACGCTGTCCTGCTGGCCCAGCATGAGGTACGCGAGGCAGGCCGCCAGCCGCTGGGCGTAGACGAGCTTCGACCTTCCCTGCGGGTTCCCGTACGCCATCGAGCCGCTCGCGTCGAGCAGCATCGTGCAGCGGAGGTTCGTCTCCTCCTCGTACTCGCGGATGTAGAAGCGGTCGGTCTTGCCGAAGACGCGCCAGTCGAGGTGGCGGATCTCGTCGCCGTGGACGTACTGCCGGTGCTGCTTGAACTCGACGCTGAAGCCCTTGTGGGGCGAGCGGTGGAGACCGGTGCAGAAGCCCTCGACGACGAGGCGCGCCAGCACCTGGAGGTTGGAGATCTTCTTCAGGTCCGCCGGGGTCAGGAGCTCGCCCAGCTGCGCCATGGTCTGCCTAGAGGAGCTTCTTGGACTCGCCGCGCGGGACCGACTCCAGGATCTTCTTGATGATCTCGTCGACCGTGATGCCCTCCGCCTCGGCGTTGAAGGTCGGGACGATGCGGTGGCGGAGCACCGGGTAGGCGAGCGCCTCCATGTCGTCGAGCGTGACGTGGAACCGCGACTTGAGGACGGCGCGGACCTTGGCGCCCAGGACCCACTGCTGGCAGGCGCGCGGACCGGCGCCCCACTCGACCAGCTCCTTGACGAACGCCGGGGCGCCCGCGTCCTTCGGCCTCGTGCGGCGCACCGCGTCGAGGACGAAGTCCATCACGTGGTCGGGGACGAGCACCTTGCGCACGGTCTCCTGGCACTGGATGATCTCGGCCCCGCTGATGATGGCCGAGAGCTTCGCGCTCGAGGCGCCGGTCGTCCGCGAGACGATCTCGCGCTCCTCCTCGCGCTGCGGGTAGTCCACCTTCACGTGGAACATGAAGCGGTCCTTCTGCGCCTCGGGCAGCGGGTAGGTCCCCTCCTGCTCGATCGGGTTCTGCGTCGCGAGCACGAAGAAGGGCTCCTCGAGCGTGTAGGTCTTCCCGCCGACCGTGACCGAGTGCTCCTGCATGGCCTCGAGGAGCGCGGCCTGCGTCTTGGGCGGCGTGCGGTTGATCTCGTCGGCGAGGATCATCTGCGCGAAGACCGGCCCCTTCTGGAAGACGAGCTGCCGGCGGCCCGAGCCCGGCTCCTCCTGGATGATGTCGGTTCCCGTGATGTCGGCGGGCATGAGGTCGGGCGTGAACTGGATGCGCCGGAACGAGAGGGCCATGACCTGCGAGAGGCCGCGGACCATCAGGGTCTTCGCGAGCCCCGGCACCCCTTCGAGCAGGCAGTGGCCGCGCGCGAGGACGGCGATCAGCAGCTGCTCGATCACCTTGTCCTGGCCCACGATCAGCTTCGAGACCTCGGCGATGATGCTCTTGTAGGCCTCGACCAGGCGGCGGGCGCGCTCCTGGTCCTCCGCGGCGACCTTCACCGGGGCCCCCGCCTTGGGCGAGCCCTCCTGGATCGTCTGGAATTTCGGCGCGTCCGCCATCGGGAAACCTCCGTCAGTTATCGGGGACCGGGACCGGCAGGGGCTAGTGCGATTCCTCTTTGGAGCCGAGCACCTTGACGCGGAACGAGGTGAACGCACAGGAGCACCGCATCGTGCGGAAGCCGACCTGCACCATGGGGCCGTCGAGCGCCAGCTCGCTTTCGATCATCCAGCCGTCGGGCTCGCGGTCGCCCTGCCAGATCTTGCCGCGGAGGACCGCCGGCTGGTTTTCCCGCCGCTCGATCCGGAGCTTGAGGCGGTACGTCCCCTCGCGTCCGTGCTCGAACGGGATCGCGCTCACGTCCTTGAAGCCGAAGACCGAGCCGCCCTCCGTCCCCTGGTGCGACTGGAGGATCACGTTCTGGCCGCGGAAATTCGCCGAGAGGCCGAACCCCCACGCGCCCAGCCCCGGCGAGACGTCGGGCGTCACCTGGTTCACCTCGGCGGTCGCCTCGAGAAGAACGCTCCCCTTCTCGCTCTCCCTGTCCTCCACCGCGTACATCAGGCTCGACACGGGCGAGCCCGCGGGGCCGTCGGGGAGCCGCGAGGCCTTCCTTTGCCGGACCGCGCGGTCCTCGACCCGCCACTCGCCGTCCCCCTCCGGGGTACCGGCCGAGAGGTCGATCGCGAGGTACTTGGCCGCGCCCGGGACCGGCACGGCCTCGAACGGCCGGCCGGGCGCCGCGACCGCGGAGAAGCCCGAGCGGACGACGATCGATTCCCGCTCGCGGCTCTGCGTGAACTGGACGGCGCCCTCCTCCACCTGGAGGCGCGTCTGGCCGGACTCCGCGGCCAGCGTGAAGCGCGTGCCCAGGACGCGCGCGTCGGCGTGCGCCGTGCTGAGGATCATCGGGCGGCCGGCGGGCTGCTTGGTCACGTCGGCGTTCACGAGGCCCGACTCCAGGGCGACGTGCTTTCGCCCCTTGTCCTTCTCCGCGCAGAGCCGGCGGACGACCGTGTCGCCGCCGATCTCCAGGCGCGTCGTGTCGGAGTAGTCGACGACGACCAGGCTCTTCGCGCCCTCCGTCACGACCCCCTGGTCCTCGAGGATCGGCTGGCCCGCCTTCAGAGGGATGCGCTCGGCGGGCGACTGGGTGAAGACGAAGACGTCGCCTTGGACTCGGCGCGCGACCGCGATCGCCCCGGGGCCCGCGCCGCCGGCCGGAACCGGGACCAGCGCCCGCGCGATGAACTCCACGTCCTTCCCCGCGACCGCGAACTGCGCGGCGGCCACCTCGAGGCGGCGGCCGTCGCCCCGGCGCATGAATTCGGCGGAGCCCCTCCGCACCTCGAGGCGCGAGAACTCCGGGGCGTCGAGAAGGCGGAACTCCGCGTCGCGGACGCGCAACTCGGCGTGGACCGTCGTGACAACGAGCGGCTCGGCGACCGAGGGCGGCACGGTGGCCGAGATCTCGCCCTTCTCGAGTTCGAGGCGGCGGCCGCCGCGCGAGAGGTGGAGCTGCGCCTGCGAGCGGACCTCGACGCGCGTCGGGTCGTCGGCGAACCCGACCTTGGCCTGGCCGCCCTCGCCCGTCGTGATCCGGTCGCCCGGCTCCAGCGCCATGTCGACCTTCGCGGCGAACGACGAGTTGCCGCGCTGGACGCGCACGTCGGGCGTGTGGGAAAGGAGGAAGGCGCGCGACTTCCCGCTGCCGGTCTCCGCGCGGTTCATGAGCACGGTGATGAGGACGGCGGCCGCGGCCGCGGCGGCCACCGGGAGACCCCAGGCCCAGCCCGGCCGGCGCTTCGAGGGCTTCGCGACCGGGATCGGCCGCGAGGCGGGCTTCTCCTCCGCGGGCGCGACGACCTGCGGGAGGACGCGATGGGAGGCCTCCTCCTTCAGCTTGCGCGATTCGGCGGCCTGCACCTCGGCCATGAGGTTCTTCTTGAAGTCGTCGATGGGCGCGCCGCGGAGGACGGAGAGAACCGAGACGGTCACCTGCTGGTCGGCGGTCTCGTCGGCCAGGAGCACTCGGAGCGCCTGGTCCATCTCCTGCTGCGCGACAATCTCGTGGAGGAGCTCCGGGTTCTTCGCGATCTCGGCGTCGAGCTGCAGGCGCTCGGCGTCGGTCAGCTCGCCGGTGAAAAGGAGGTCGATCAGGTCCTTGTCGGTCATGACGTCTTCTCCGTGGTGGCGAGCTTGTCGTTCACGCAGTCGCGGAGCTGCCGGCGGAGTCGGCAGAGCGTGGTGCGGACCCACGCGGCCGACTGGTCGACCTTGTCGGCGATCTCCTGGGTCGAGAAGGAGAGTCGGTAGCGCATCTCGAGCAGCTGCTTGAGCTTCGGCGGAACCCGGTCGAGGCACTTCTCCAGGCCGTCGAGCTCCTTCGGCGCCTTCTCCTTGTCCTTCTGGGGGAAGGCCTCGACGACGCGCTTCTCGGCGTACTTGAGCTGGTTGGCCTGCTCGCGGCTGAAGCGCTGGACCTCGGCGCGGAGGAGGTTCCACGCGATCGACTTGATCCAGGCGAAGAAGCTCGTCCCGCGCTCGAACTTCTGGATGTTGTTGTAGGCGAACACGAACGTCTCGTGGGCGATCTCGTCCACGAGGTGCGGGACGGGCGCGTTCAGCGCGATGACCGCGCGGAGGCGCCGGACGTGGAGGTCCATGAGGCTCCCGTAGGCCTCGATCCTCCCCTCCTGCACCTGCTGGATCAGTGATTGTTCGTCCATTTTTTTTCTCCCCTTGCCACCCTTGATATCGAAGGCCCGAGGGCCCGTTACAGGATTCAATAATTCTAGGCGGGACGGGGCCCCGACGCGAGGGGCTTCCGGATTTCCGGGCCCGCGCGCCGGTCTTTTTTTTCAATCCCACCTTGCCTTTTACAATTCATAAGTTACAATTTGACCGAGTTGCTGTTTCGGTAGAGAGGGGGAAGAAATGTCGACCTTGCTGGCCACGCCGACCCTGCGTCTCCGCACCGGTCCGAATGCGGGGAAGGTGTACGACGTCCGGAGCGCGCTGCGCCTCGGGCGCCACCCCTACAACGAGGTCTCGCTCGATGACCCCGCCGTCTCGCGCTACCACTGCTGGGTGGTGGTCGAGGACGGCCGCGTCCTGGTGGAGGACCTGGCGAGCGCGAACGGAACTTTTCTCAACGGCGAGAGGGTCACCAAGCGCCTCCCGATGAAGCCGGGCGACATGATCGGCCTGGGCGGAACCGTCTTCGTCTTCGCCGAGGACTAAGGTGTTAAGTGACGAATCGGATTCGTCACTTAACAGTTGAGGCCGGTCGCGGGATTCGGCCCTATAGCCTATAGATAGTGATGACCCCGACCCACGACGAGCGCAACCGGATCATCCTCCGGCGCACGCTCGCCGCGATCAGCCATTTGTACGGCGCCTTCAGCGCTTTCTTCGGCGCGAGCCTCCTCGCGGCGCTCCCACGAGGCGCGGGCATCCACGGGTCCAGGACCCTCGGGTGGGTTTCGCTGCTCCACGCCGCCCTGTTCTTCGCCGTCGGCACAGCCCTCTGGAAACCCAGGAAGGGCGCGACGCTC
This sequence comes from Planctomycetota bacterium, assembly GCA_041482015.1. Classification (GTDB taxonomy): domain Bacteria; phylum Planctomycetota; class MHYJ01; order MHYJ01; family JACPRB01; genus JACQFK01. The sequence goes on from JBGPCZ010000191.1 coordinate 5,998, forward strand.
GCCGCGCTCGCGGCGGCCCTGGGCTCGATCACCCTCGCCGTGTTCGACCTCGCCGGGAACCGCCTGGGGAGCATCGCGACGGACGGGATGTACGCGGTCGTCGCCCTTGTGATCCTCCTCCTGATCCGGCCACGCGCTTGACTTGACCCCGGGACCGGCCGAGAATGGCGACGATGGAGCCGTTGCCTTCCCCCGCGCCAACCCCGCCCCCCCCCCGGAACTGGAAGCGGATCGCGCTCCGGTCGATCGCCGCGCTCGCGATCTATCTCGCCCTCGAGTCGCTCCTCCCCCCCGCGTGGCAGCCCTCGGCGCGCGCGTGCTCGGCGGCCCTCCACGTCTACCATAAGCTCGGGTCCCCGGCCGTGGGCGCATTGGGCATCCGCTGCCGCTACCAGCCGACCTGCTCGCACTACGCGGAGGACGCGATCGCGCACTACGGCACGCTGACGGGGACCGCCCGGACGCTCGGCCGCCTCTGGCGCTGCTCCCCCTGGGGCAGCAGCGGCTACGACCCGGCGTTCTGACGCGCCCCGGCCCCGCGATTCCGATCGTTACCGTTTGACAACGTATCTACATGTAGTTATATTTACCCGCCTTGCTTGGAGGATGATATGGCCTACGAGTTCTCGACCCGCGCCATCCACCAGGGCCAGCCCAACGACGAGGGCACCGGCGCCGTGAACGTGCCCATCTACCAGACCTCGACCTTCGGCCAGGAGACGCCCGGCGTCCACAAGGGCTATGTCTACGCCCGCACCGGGAACCCTAGCCGCACCGCGCTCGAGGAGTGTCTCGCGTCGCTCGAGGACGGCGGCAAGTTCGGCCTCGCCTTCGCCAGCGGCATGGCCGCCATCAACAACGTCCTCAACCTGCTCAAGTCCGGCGACCACGTCGTGACCTGCCAGGACCTCTACGGCGGCGCGTACCGCATCTTCACCAAGCTCTATGAAAAGTTCGGCGTCAAGTTCACGTTCGTCGACGCGACGAAGCTCGAGGCCATCGAGAAGGCGTTCACCCCCCAGACGAAACTGCTCTGGCTCGAGACGCCCTCGAATCCGCTGCTGCGCATCATCGATCTCGCCGGCGCGGCCGCCATCGCGAAGAAGCGGAACGCCCTCGTGGTCATGGACAACACGTTCGCCTCGCCCTACCTCCAGTCGCCCTTCAAGCTCGGCACCGACATCATCGTCCACTCGACCACGAAGTACATCAACGGGCACTCGGACGTCCTGGGCGGCGCGATCATCACCGCCCAGCAGGAACTCCACGACCAGCTCAAGTTCTTCCAGAACGCCGTCGGAGCCGTGCCCGCCCCCATGGACTGCTTCCTCACGCTCCGCGGCGTGAAGACCCTCGCCGTCCGCATGGACCGCCACTGCGAGAACGCGAGGAAGATCGCCGAGTATTTCTCCAAGCATCCGAAGATTTCGAAAGTCTACTTCCCCGGGTTGCCCACGCACCCCGGCCACGACATCGCGAAGAAACAGATGAAGGACTTCGGCGCGATGGTTTCGATCGAGCTCAAGGCCGACATCGAGGAGACGAAGAAGTTCACCTCCAACGTCGAGCTCTGGACGCTGGCCGAGAGCCTGGGCGGCGTGAAGAGCCTCCTCTGCCAGCCGGCCACGATGACCCACGCGTCGGTCGATCCCGCCATGCGCCGGCAGGTCGGCATCGCCGACGGCCTCATCCGCCTCTCGATCGGCCTGGAGGACGTGCGCGACCTGATCCGCGATCTCGAGCAGGCGCTCGAGAAGGTGAAGGTCAGCCAGCCGGTGCCGGTTTGAAAAAGGTCCGGATCGGGCTCCTCGGCTGCGGCACGGTCGGAAGCGGCCTGGTCGAGCTGATCCGCCGCAACCGCGCGGTCGTCGCCGACCGCACGGGCGTCGAGCTCGAGGTCCAGCGCGTCCTCATCCGCGACCTGAAGAAGGAACGGCCCGTCGAGAAATCGCTCCTCACCACCGACGCCGCGACGATCCTCGACGCGAAGGACGTCGACATTGTCGTCGAGCTGATCGGCGGCATCGAGCCCGCGAAGGCCCACCTCCTCCGCGCGATCGACGCGGGCAAGAACGTCGTCACCGCGAACAAGGCGCTCCTGGCGCAGTCGGGCGCGGAGCTCTTCCGCCGCGCGGCCGACCGCCGCGTGCGAATCGGCTTCGAGGCCTCGGTCTGCGGCGGCATCCCCATCATCCGCGCGATCACCGCGGGGCTCGTGGGCAACCGCATCTCGACGATGGTCGGGATCGTGAACGGGACGTGCAACTACATCCTGACCCGGATGACCGAGGAGAAGTGCACGTTCGCGACGGCGCTCGCGGAGGCGCAGAAGCTCGGCTTCGCCGAGGCCGACCCGTCGCTCGACATCGACGGCCACGACGCGGCCCAGAAGCTCCAGATCCTGGCCGAACTCGCGTTCGGCGCGGAACTCGATCGCGTGGCCTTCCCCGTCGAGGGCATCCGGCCGATCGAGGAGGAGGACATCCGGAGCGCGGCGGAGCTGGGCTACGTCCTAAAGCACATCGTGGTCGGAAAGGACCTGGGCGACTCGCTCGACCTCCGGGCCCACCCGGCGCTCCTGCCCAACGTCCACCCACTCGCCCACGTGCGAAACGAATTCAACAGCGTCCTTCTCCGCGGCGACGCCGTCGACGAGATGATCTTCACCGGGAAGGGCGCGGGCTCGCTGCCGACCGCGAGCGCCGTCCTTTCGGACATCATCGACATCTCGAAGAACGGCCATGGCCACGCGGAGGCGGTCTGGCACATCCCCGAGAGCGCGAACCGGCCGATCGCCACCGACCTCGAGTCGAAATACTATCTTCGCTTCCCGATCCGTGACGTGCCCGGCGTGATCGGGCTCATCGCGACCGCTCTCGGGAACCGCGGCGTCTCGATTTCCCACGCGTCGGCAACGCTCGTCGAGGGCAAGCCGGGCTGCGGCCATGTCAAGATCCTCGCCCACCGCTGCCGCGAAAGCGCGCTCAAGAAAGCGATCGAGGAGATCACGCGCCTCCCCGTGCTCGCGGGCAAGCCGGTCATGATCCGGATCTTCGAGGAAGGTTAGGACCGGGCGGTCACGGCCGGCCGGCCGCACCGTCCAATTTCCGATGGCCACCCCCACCCGCCGCTCCCTCCGGTTGCTCCTCGATCGGGACTCCTATGCACCGGGCGAGACCGTTCGCGGGACCGTCGAACTTCTTCTTCCCAAGCCCCTGCGCACCCGCGGCATCCGCGTCTACCTCGTGGGCACCGAGGAGACCGAGATCACGGTGAGCCGCGGTTCCGGCAGAAACCGGACTTCGACCACCTACCGGTCGCAGAGCGGGATCCTCTCCCGGGGCTTCGTCCTGTTCGGCGGTCAGCCCGTGGGGATGATGAAGGCGCTGGGGGAGGCGATCGAGAGCCTCACCCACTCGCTCGTCTATCCCCTCCTCCCGGCCGGCCGGCACGAGTACCCTTTTGAGTTCGAGCTCCCGGACGACGCGCTCCCCACCTGGTCGGGCACCCACGCGACGGTCGCCTACTCGATCCGCGCGGAAGTCGACGTCCCCGTCGGTCCGGATCTCCGTTTCAATGGAGGTCTCTACGTCATCCCTCCCGAATCGTGGACCATCGCCCCCGGCCGGAGGGCCGAGCGCCACGTGCCGGGCGGCCTTCTCGCTTCCCTCCAGGCGGACGTCTCGACGGACTTCGAATTCAACGGGTGCCCGCTCGGGTGGAAGGAGCGGCTCGAGGGGCGGCTCCTCGTCCGGAACCGCTCGTCGAAGAAGATCCGCGGGGCGACGATCTCGCTCCTCTCCGTGGAACATGCGGAGGCCCGGGGATGCGTCCGCAACACGACCTCGGTGGTCCTGACGGGCTTCTTCAAGACGCCCGATCCCGCCGCCGCCGCCCACGACATCACCTTTGGATTCGTGCTCGATCCGAGCCTGGCGCCGTACCAGGGCTCGAACTCGCGCGTGGTCTACTGGCTCCAGGCGGAGCTCGACATCAAGTTCGCGGGCGATCCGATGATCCAAGTCCCCCTCGAGATCGTGTGACGGTGTTGAGTAGGTGATGATTCGCCGGCTCGCCGCCCTCCCGATCGCGCTCCTCCTCGCGGCCTGGGGACCGCACCCCGAGATCACCGACGCGGGGCTCGCCCCGCTCGGGAAGGACCACGCGCTCGTGGCCCGGCTCGGCCCCGAGGCCGCGAAGCTTCGCGATTATTGCTGGATGGCCGACTACCGCCGAAGCCTGCGCGAGGACTACTATCCCGACGACT
>JBGPCZ010000192.1:0-10179 GCA_041482015.1 Planctomycetota bacterium
CCCCGAGAGCTCGCCCGGCCGGTGGCCGCTCCGCGGGCCGAGGCCCACGCGCTCCAGGAGCTCCGCCGAGCGCCGCTTCCGCTCCGCTTTCGGTACGCCCGCGAGCGTCATCGGCAGCTCCACGTTCTGCGCCGCGGTCAGCGCCGGGACGAGGTTGAAGAACTGGAAGATGAACCCGACGTCGAGCCTCCGGTAGAGCGCGAGGTCGTCGTCGGTCAGATCGGCGAGCCGTTTGCCGCGGACGTAGACATCCCCGCCCGTCGGGCGGTCCAGTCCGCCGAGCAGGTTGAGGAGCGTCGACTTGCCGCTGCCCGAGCGCCCGACGATCGCCACGCTCTCCCCCTCCTCGAGCGCGAGGGTCACCCCGTCGAGGGCGGTGACGACGGATTCGCCCATGACGTACCGGCGGGTGAGCCGTTCGGCCCGGGCAATCTCGGTCATGGAGCGGACCATCCTACACCACGCTGCGCCATTTCAGGCGGTTGACTTCGATCTCGCGGGAGGGCATAGTGGAGCGCATGAAGAAGAACACGATGTTGGCGCTCGCCCTGGCGCTCCTGTCCGGCTGCTTCTACGAGACCTACGACCGGCGCGCGATGAGCCCGCCCATCCCGCCCCCGGTGACCCGCGACGAGATGGAGCGATTGTCCGCGGCGGGCGTCTCCGAGGCGACGATGCTCGAGCTCGTGGACCAGCGCGGCGCGCGACCCCTCTCGGCCGACGACATCGTGGCGATCAAGAAGGCGGGCGGCTCCGACGCGGTGATCGCGAAAATGCAGGCCACGGTGCGCAAGGAGCCCGAGATCGTCTACGTCGAACAGCCGGTCATCTACCGGAGCTACTACTACGGCCCCTACTGGTATCCCTCGTGGGGGTTCGGCTACTCTTACTGGGGACGCCGCAATTTCTCGGGCGTCCGCGTCGGGTGGTGACCGGTTCAACCTTCTTCTTGACACCCGCTTGCCCCGGCGGGTAGAGATTACTTTCACCATGGCCGCGAAAGACGCCCGGAAGTCGGTCCGCTACAAGATGACGTTCCCCGCGAAGATCGTGGGCGAGCCCATCATGACCAAGCTCTCCAACGACTTCGGCGTGAGCTACAACATGATGCGCGGCCGGATCACCGACAAGGGCGCGTGGCTCGAGGTCGAGCTCCTGGGCTCCTCCAAGAACATCGAGCGCGCCCTCAAGTTCCTCGGCGAGCGCGGCGTCGCTGTACAGGCCCTCGCCTAAGAAAACCACAGAGGCACCGAGGCACAGAGGAAGTCCTCGCTGTCACCCCACCTGCATGAATCAAGCTGATCCGCTCCTTGGCGACGTCATGAAGAGGTTCCGTCAAGAGGTGGGTGGAAATAACCGTCGTTCCTTTCGATTTGCTCATTTGTTCGAGTACAAACACCAGTAGTAATCCGGCCCTTCCGAAGGGGATTCTTCACGACCCTCGTGAGGAATCAGATCCATGATCATATCTGGGGTCACTCCGTCTGGAAGGCTGGGAAAGTCCACTGCATTCCCGGATATCTGGGGCAGGCATCTCTTGTCTTTCAAAATCAACGTGAAAACGCAGCCACCCATGCCTGACTCGCCCGCCCTGTACATCTTGTTTGCCAGATGAGCGGGTAACCGCACCGGACTATTCTCGATGGATGCTACGTCTTCGATCAAAACATACTTCTTCGCCTCATCCTCGTTGGGCCAAACACCCCAGCTTCGGATGTAAGATTCGCACTCCGCCACATACACCCGATCCAAGACCCGGCCATCGGTGAGCGTGGCTCGACAAGGACGGTATTGCATCATGTCATCCGTGGACGGAGGCACCCGCCCGAGCTGCTCGAGGAGTTTGGACGAGATCGACTTTGGTTTCAAATTGCGTGAATTCCTGCCGTGGCCCTTCTATATGTCATCTCCGTGTCTCCGTGCCTCTGTGGTTTTCTTACGTCAGGATCACCTTGCGCGGCTTCATCACCTTCCCCTCGCGTTCGCCGATGCCGATGAAGCGCGGGCCGCAGTAGACCCGGACGAGCGGGGCCGTTTCGCGCTCCACCCGCCGTCCGTTCTCGAACGCGTGCGACTCCTCCGTCGAGAGCCGCACCTCGGGCAGGTGCATCACCGCCGTGTCCATCGGGAGGAGTTCGTCCCCCGCGTCCTCGATGCGGAACGGGCCGCACGCCAGCCGCCGGAGCTCCGCGACGTGGCCCCCCAGGTCGCGCGCCAGCGACCGGACGTAGAGGCCCTTCGAGCCCCTCACGCGGAACCGCGCCCGCGGCGGCTCATAGGAGAGGAGCGCGAGTTCGTCGACGCGCACGCGGCGCTCCGGCGCCTCGACCTCCTTGCCCTTCCGCGCGTACTCGTAGAGCTTCCGGCCGGCCACCTTCACCGCCGAGTAGCGCGGCGGCTTCTGCACGATTTCCCCCACCAGCTTCGCCGCCGCCGCCTCGAGCGCCGCGCGGTCCGGCACCGGCCGCTCTCCGACCCGCGCCCCGTCCGCGTCGTCCGTCTCGGTCAGGATCCCCAGCTCGATCTCTGTCTCGTACGTCTTGCCGTACTCCGTCATGAACTCGAGGAGTTTCAACGCCTTCCCGAGGCCGAGGACGAGGAGGCCCGTCGCCAGCGGGTCGAGCGTCCCCGCGTGGCCGACGTGGCGGTCCCCCCGCTCGCGGCGGACGAGGTCCACCACGTCGTGGGAGGTCTTTCCCTTCGGCTTGTCGACCAGTAGAATCCCGTCCATGCTCCACGTCATCGCGACGCCCATCGGCAACCTCGAGGACCTGACGGCGCGCGCGCTCCGCATTCTAAGGGAAGTCGACGCGATTGTCAGCGAGGACACGCGCACGACGATGAAGCTCCTCTCCCACCACGAGATCCGGAAGCCGCTCATCGCGTACTTCCAGCACAGCCCGCCCCGGCGGCTCGGGGAGATCCTGGAGCGGCTGAAGCGCGGAGAGTCGATCGCCCTCGTCAGCGAGGCGGGCACTCCCGGCGTGAGCGACCCGGGCGCGCGCCTCGTCGACGCCGCGCTCGAGGCCGGCATCCGGGTCCTCCCCGTCCCCGGGCCCTCCGCGATCGCCGCCGCCGCGAGCGTCTGCGGGTTCGACGTCGACGCGTTTCACTTCGCGGGGTTCCTCCCGCGCAAGCCCGGCAAGCGCCGGAAGGCGCTCGGGGCCCTCGCCGCCCTCGACGTCACGCTCCTCTTCTACGAGTCGCCCCACCGGGTGGCGGAGACGCTGGACGACATGCTCGTCGCGCTCGGCGACCGGCGGATGACAGTCTGCCGCGAGCTGACGAAGGTCCACGAGGAGGTCTGGCGGACCACGATCGCGAAGGCGGCGGAGCGCTACCGGACGGAGGAGCCGCGCGGCGAGTTCACGCTCGCCATCGAAGGCCCTACCCGCCCAGCTCGAACCCCACAAGATACGTGAGGTTCAGCGACCAGGCGGAGGACGCCCGGTGGAAGTCGGTGTCGACGAGATCGAGGCTGATCCCCGCCTTGAAGCGCAGGACCTCCCAGAGGCGCGCCGTGAGGGCCGCCTCGATCGCGAACATGGGGCCCACGGCATTTCCGACGTTCGCCGTGCCCGAGTCGAACCGCACGAAGCCCGCGGAGACGTTGCCCGTCGCCGCAAACTCGGCGGCGAGCGGGACCCGGACGCCGACGCCCGCCAGGAGCGCGCGCTCCAGCACGTTCTCGTCCGGGGCGACCTCGGAGTTCCCGCCCTCGGCGTACCGGAAGGCGAGGTTGACGTTGATGTTCGGCGCGATCTCCACGCCCCAGCGGACATAGCCCCCGACGTGGGAGTCCAGGCGGAGCTTCGCGCCCCAGTCCGTGTAGATCACGCCCGCCTCGAGCTCGCTGTGCTCGTAGACGTAGGCCATCACGGGCCGCTCGCCGGCCTCGGGCCGCAGCCGCTCCTCCTGCGCCAGGGGCTGGCGCTCCTGGAAGCACGGACCTTCCAGCGACATCCGCTCCGGCAGCGGCGCGTCGTCGGCCAACGCGGCCCAAGGGAGCGCGAAGAACGGGAGCGCGAGGACGAGGACTTTCATCGGACAGACCCTTTCACGTCTCTTCTGAATACATCGGCGTGAAAGGCCGGCGGGCTACAGTCGATCCGCGATCCGGTCGAAGACGCGGTCCGCGCGTCCAAAGGGGACCTCCCCCAGCACGGGGACGCCGCACTCGATCTCGAGCGCCTCCCGATTCGTTCGTTCCGCGGGCCCGATCCTGAACTTCTCGTGATGATTGATGACAAGCCCGAGCACCTTGAGGCCAAAGCTCCGTGCGGCGAGGACGGTGAGCGCCGTGTGATTGATCGTCCCGAGCGTCGGCCGCGTAACGATCACCAGGGGCAGCCCGAGGCGCTTCGCCATCTTCGCGACCGGGTAGCGGTCGAGGATGGGGACGAGGAGTCCGCCCACGCCCTCCACCACCATGCATTCATGGCGGGACGACAGCGTCCTGAACGCGCGCCACACCCGGCGCAGATCGATCCGCGCTCTCGAGATACGGGCCGCGACGCTGGGCGCCAGCGGCAGCCTGAGATGAACCGGGTTGATGAGCCCGGGGGAATCATCGACACCCGCGGCCCTTTTCAGAATTGCGGCATCGTCGGAGGGGCCGCTCGCGACGGGTTTCATGACGCCCGCATCGACACCGCGCCGTCGGAGCGCCCGGGCTATCCCCGCCGCGACGTGGGTCTTGCCCACGCCCGTATCGGTTCCTGTGACGAAGATGGATCGAGTCACTCGTTCGTCTCACCGGCCTCGGGCTCGCCCTCCGCCTCCTCCTTGGGGCCGGCGGACTTGAGGTCCCTCTGCCAGTCCCTGGGGAAGCGGCGCGTGTTCTTGCATACGGGGTAGCTCGAGCAGGCGATGAAGCCCCCGCGGCGGCCGTAGCGGATCCGGAGAGGTTTGCCGCACTTGTCGCACTCCTCCTTCCAGCCCTTCGGGATCTCGAGCCGCTTCCCGCCGCGCGGGAGCGACCGGGTGCCGCGGCAGTCCGGGTAGCGCGTGCACGCGAGGAACCGGCCCAGGCGGCCCGACTTGATCGCCATCGGCGCCCGGCAGAGGTCGCAGGTCTCGCCCCCGGCGTCCCCGGACGGGGGCGATTTCGTGCCCTTGCACTCCGGGAAGGCCGAGCACCCCATGAACTGCCCGAACTTGTTCCAGCGGATCATCATGGGCTTGCCGCACTTCGGGCAGGAGACGCCGGGGGCCTCCTGCCCCTTCTCGCTCTCCATCCCCTCCCTGGCTTTTTCGAGGTCGCCCGAGAAGGCGGTGTAGAACTGGCGGAGCACGTCCACCCACTTCGCCTCGCCCTCCTCGATCCGGTCGAGGTCCTTCTCCATGTCGGCGGTGAAGCCGGGGCTCATGAGGGTGTCGAAGTGCTTGACGAGCTTGTCGTTGACGAGCGTGCCGAGCTCCGTCGGGAAGAGCTTGCGCTCCTCGTTCCGGACGTAGCCGCGCTCCTGGATCGTCGAGATCGTCGGCGCGTACGTGCTGGGGCGGCCGATGCCGAACCGCTCCAGGGACTTGATGAGCGACGCCTCCGTGTAGCGGGGCGGCGGCTCCGTGAAGTGCCGCCCGGGCACGAGTTCCTTGAGCGCGGGCCGGTCCCCCGCGGCGAGCGGGGGCAGGATCTGCTCGTCCTTCCCGAACGCCTGGCCCCACACCCGCGTGAAGCCGTCAAACTTCATCTCGCGTCCGCGCGCCGAGAAGGTGGCCCGGCCCGCCTTGATCTCCGCCCCGGTCAGCGAATAGTGGGCGGGATTCATCTGCGACGCGACGAAACGTCGCCAGATGAGCCGGTAGAGGTTGTACTGGTCCCCGGTCAGGTGCGACCTGAGGTCGTCCGGCCGCCGGATCACGTACGTCGGCCGGATCGCCTCGTGCGCCTCCTGCATGCCCTTGCGCTTCGCGCGGAAGATCGGCTTTTCGGGCAGGTACGCGGGCCCGTACGTCCTCCCGATGTGATCCCGGACCTCGGCCAGCGCCTCGAAGGCGATCCGGAACGAGTCGGTGCGCATGTACGTGATGAGGCCGATCGCTCCCTCCCCGCGGATCGGGACGCCTTCATAGAGCTGCTGGGCGACGCTCATGGTCCGTTTCGCGGAGAAGTGGAGCTTGATCGACGCCTGCTGCTGGAGGAGGCTCGTCGTGAAGGGCGGGGGCGGCGGCTCCTGGCGCTCCGTCTGGCTGACGGTAAGGACCTCGAACGCCGCCGTCTTCAATTCCTCGACCAGCGGCCTCGCGACCGCCTCGGTCGCGATCTGGAGCAGCGGGCGCTTCCCGGTCGAGTCGCCGAGCAGCCCGATCTCCTTCCCGTCGAGATGGGTGAGGAGCGCCGTGAACAGCGCGCCGTTCTTGTCGAGTTTCGCGGTGATCGACCAGTATTCCTCGGGCTTGAAGGCCTTGATCTCGCGATCGCGCTCCACGATGAGCCGGACGGCGACCGACTGGACGCGTCCCGCCGAGAGTCCCCGGCCCACCTTCTTCCAGAGGAGCGGCGAAAGCTTGTACCCCACGATTCGGTCGAGAAACCGGCGCGCCTGCTGGGCGTTGACGCGCGGCATCGAGATCTCGCCAGGGGTCTTGAAGGCGTCGAGCACGCCGCGCCGGGTGATCTCGTTGAACGTGATGCGCTTGGCCTTCTCCTTGGGGATCCTGAGCGCCTCGACCAGGTGCCACGCGATCGCCTCGCCCTCGCGGTCCGGGTCCGGCGCCAGGTAGACGGCGGCGGCGCCGCGCGTGACCTGGCGGAGCTCGGACAGGATTTTCTTCTTTCCCTTGATGGGCTGGTAGGTGGGCTCGAAGTCGTTGTCGGGATCGATCCCAAACTTGCGCTCGGGGAGGTCGCGGACGTGGCCCATGCAGGCTCTGACCACGTAGCCGGAGCCCAGGATCTTGTTGATCGTCTTCGCCTTGGCGGGCGATTCGACGATGACGACGGGCTTCCGATTCCCCGGCTTCTTCGGAGCCGCGGGGAGGGCGGAATCCGGGACGGTGGCCGCCGGCGCCCTTTCAGACTTCTTCGCGGCGCGCTTCCTGGCCATGTCCGCCCTCACCGCGCATGGAGAAAGCGGCGCGAGTCCTTCCCGAGCCGGAGCGGGAAGCTCCAGCGCCGGAGGCCGAACACCGCCAGCGCGACCTCGAGCAGCGCCCAACCGCAGTAGACGTAGACCATCGCCTGGCGCACGTCGTCGCTCTTGAGCCCGGGCACGAGCTTCGTCCACGCCGGGCTCAGGAACTGGATCATGAAGAGCGCGAACATCCCCACGCCCTCCCACCATTCGAACTTCATGTTGAAGAGGAGCACCATGCAGAGCCCCGCCTGCGAGGCGGTGAGGAGCACCTCCGCCTTCTGGCTCGGCGAGAACCAGATGGGGCTGACGGAGCCCGCCGCGACGCAGTAGACGATCGGGATCATCGCGACCAGGAGCGTCATCTGGCTCAGGTTGGAGGACAGGAAGTTCATGAGGCTCATGCACGCCTTCTTCTCCTGCCGCGCCCAGTTGAGCGCGCTGGCGCTCTCCGGGAACTCCGACATGAACGGCGCGATCCACTGGATGAAGAAGTAGCTCGAGATCCCCAGCTTGAACGCCAGCGACTGCAGGCCCTCGATGAATGGATCGACGCTGACGATCAGGACCGCGCCGCCGGCGACGAAGATCCCGGTGATGCCCAGGATCCGGCCCAACCGACCCTGCTTGAGGATGAAGCGGGAGACCGCGGGGAGCTCCTCCATCGTCTCCCCCTCCTGCTCGGCCGGCATCTTCAGGAGCAGCCCCATGTAGATCGCGTAGAACCCCAGGAGGATGATCGAGTCCATGAGATCGAGCCGCCCGCGCCAGGCGATGAAGAAGAAGTACATCACCGGCGGGAAGAGGGAGACGATCTCGACGGAGTGGAGCGGTTCCAGGTCGATCGACCGGCGACGGGGGCCCTTCTGCGTGAACGCGTAGATGAAGTAGACGAGCGGCATTCCCAGCCCCATGAGGAGCCGGATGGAGCCCGTGAAATTCGCCGTCACGAGGTCCGTCGTGAAGTTCGGCACGTGGCGGCCCGCCTTCCAGGCAATGTTGGCCTCGACCGCGAACTCGGGAAGCGTCTGGAGCCACGCGAGGATCGCCAGGGCCAGGCCCTGCGAGACCATGAACTGTGCCGCCTCCGCGCCCCACGCGATGAGCATCGCGGCGCCGATGATCGCCGGGCTGGTCCAGAGGAGGTGCGCGGGATGGGCGTGCGTCGCGACGTCCACGCCCGCCTGGACGAGGAGCCCGGAGCCCGCGAGGACGAGGAACCGGATCATCGTGCGAGTGAATTCACCACAAACTCACGGGCGACACAAAGCTTATTTCCGCCCGGTTAGACTTCTTCCCCGCCCCTTCGTGAGCAGAGACACGGAGAAGACCGTGTAAGGAAAGGGGAAAGGGGGACGGTTGGAGAAATGGGGAAGGTCCTTTCTTGGAACAGAAAAAGGAGAGATTCCCCCTTTCGATTACACCTCTTCTCCGTGCCTCTGTGTCTCTGTGGTTTTCTTAATGCGCGAACTTGGCCCGCCATTCCTGCCGCAGGTTCATGACCTCGGAGACGACGTCGTCCCGGAGGGAAATGAGCCGGCGCGTCACGTGGTCCGCCGCCTTCTCGGGGAACTGCTTCTTCAGGCGGACGTCGTGGAGCGCCTGGAGCGCAAGGTGGGTTGAACGGAGGGCGCGCTTGAGGTACGCGATGGAGAAGCCGATTTCCGCGTCCTCCATCCGGCCGACCCCCGCGGCGATCGACGCGCCCGTCATGTAGGCGTTCAGTACCAGCTCCTCGACGGGCTTCGGGTCGCGCTTGCGGCGGCGCGGGCGGTAGAGGTGCGCCACGCGGTTCACGTACGTCCCGAACCGCACGGCCTTCCGGTAGAGCGGGTGCTTCTCGAACTCCTCGAGCGAATCGATCTCCGGCTCGACGGGCCCGATCTTCTTGAGCATCCGCCGGGTTTTCGGGCTGTTCAGAAACTCTTCGGCCTCGTATTCGTCGAGCGGCCGGAACCCCTCGCTCATGGGGCGATATAAGTAGCCCCGCGCCTTGGGCGGGGCAAGGATTATTTGTAGAATTCCGACATGCTCAAGGACGCCCTCGGACGCCTCGCCGCCGCGCAGGACCTTCCCGCCGCCGATGCCGCCTCCGCCATGGGCGAGATCATGGACGGCCAGGCCACGCCCGCCCAGATCGCCGCCTTCCTGACCGCCCTCCGGCTGAAGGGCGAAACCGTCGACGAGATCACCGGCTGCGCCCGCGCGATGCGCGAGCGTGCCGTCCGGGTCGACGCGGGCGGCGGCGTCGTCCTCGACACCTGCGGCACCGGCGGAGACGGCCTGGGGACGTTCAACGTCTCGACCGTCACCGCGATCGTGGTCGCGGCCTGCGGGGTCAAAGTCGCCAAGCACGGCAACCGGGCGGCGAGCTCGAAGTGCGGGAGCTCCGACCTCCTGGAGGCGCTCGGAGTGAAGATCGAGAATCCAAGGGAGAAGATCGAGGCGATCCTCCGCGAGGTCGGGATCGCCTACCTCCACGCGCCGAACTTCCACCCCGCGATGAAGCACGCGGGACCGGTCCGGAAGGAGCTAGGCTTCCGGACGATCTTCAACATCCTCGGCCCGCTCTCGAACCCCGCCGGGGCGAACGCGCAGGTGGTCGGGATCTACTCGCCGAAGCTCGTCCGGCCCGTCGCGGAGGTGCTCCAGGCGCTCGGCTCGACGCACGTCTTCACGTTCCACGGCGCGGACGGCCTCGACGAGCTCTCGACGACGGGCGAGAACCACGCGATCGAGATGAAGGCCGGCCGGATCACCGAGTGGACGATCGGCCCCGAGACGATCGGCGTCCCGCGCGCGAAGGTCGCCGAGCTCCTGGGCGGCGACGCCACGGTGAACGCCGCCATCGCCCGCGCCATCCTGGACGGCGGAACGGGCCCGCACCGCGACATCGTGCTCCTCAACGCGGCGGTGGCGCTCGTCGCGGCGGACGCGGCGGAGGATCCAAAAGAGGGTGCGGCGGAGGCGACGCAGGCGATCGACAGCGGGAACGCGAAAAAGAAGCTGGAGCAGCTTGCGGCGGCGAGCCGGTAATGGCCCCGATCCTCGAGCCCAAGTTCTGCTCGAAGTGCGGCGCGCCGATGACGCGCGGCATCCCGCC
>JBGPCZ010000193.1:0-10167 GCA_041482015.1 Planctomycetota bacterium
CTTTGAACTTGAACGAACTAGCTGGCGCTGAGTTGGGCTTATGTGGTCAAGCTATCGGGAGAAAGGAGGGTTCGCCGCTCGAACAAGTAAGCGGCAGTTCAATCTGCGCAACATAAACGATAGCGCCACATAAGAGGGGTTCACGCGCCGCGGAATCCGGATTACGATCCGGGCCGAGGTCGAAGCGCTTCGGGACAGTCTCGGGGAGGTGCTCGACATCCTCAAGTCGTGATTCATTCTCGCTCGGCCCGGGAGGACCTCACGGTCCTTCCGGGTCCGGGCGGGACTTCATGATCGAGATGACCGAGAAGATGTTTCTGCGAACCTCCGCGCGGGCTGCCCGCGGAGGTTCGGGTTCGATCCCGGCAGCTCAAGGAAGGAAGCGATGATCGACAAGAGCATAACCCTCTACTGCCAGGAGAACGGCTCCGACAAGTTGTACAAGACCGAAGTCGTCAAGGAAGCCTCGGGCTTCTCCGTGCGATGCTGGTGGGGACCCCGGACGGGAACCCTGCAGGCGGGCACGAAGACGAAGGAGCCGGTTCCCCACGACGAGGCTCTCAAGGTCTGGGAGAAGCTCGTCCGGGAGAAGAAGGCGAAGGGTTATCACGAAGGGGAGGATGCACCCGCCTACACGGTGTCGGATGGCCCCACGAAGGACACGGGTCTCCGGCCGATGCTCCTCACCCCGGCGTCCATCGAAGACGCAGAGCGATTCCTGGAGGATCGCGAATGGTGCGGCCAGGAGAAGCTGAACGGCAAGCGCATCATGATCCGCGCAAAGAAAGGCCAAGTCGTCGCGGCCAATCGCCGTGGCCTCGAGTGCGCCATTCCGCGTGAGATCGCAAGCGTACTCGGGCGGTTCAACGTCGTCCTGGACGGTGAGATGGTCGGCTCGACCTATGTTCCATTCGATCTCCTGGAGGCAGAGGGAAAGGACTATCGCCCCGAAGGCTACAGCCTTCGGTACCACGTCCTTCACAACCTCCTGTCGGAGTCGAAGGTCAAGCCCATCCCGTGCGTGGCGACACCGGCGAGTAAGCGACAGCTTCTCGAGACGCTCCAGAAGCGGAACGCCGAAGGAATCGTCTTCAAGAAATTGGAGGGCGTCGGCTACCTGCCCGGAAAAGTGGAGAACCTGGCCCGGGCCCATGCGGTCAAGGTCAAGTTCTGGCGTTCGGGCGAGTTCGTCGTTCTCGGCTGGAACGGCGATCGTCAGTCCGTATCGCTCGGAGCCCACGATGCCCAGGGGAAGGTCATCCCCGTGGGGAATGTCACCGTGGCCCCCAAGCATGCTTGGGAGGTCGAGGTGAACCGGGTCATCCAGGTGCGCTATCTCTATGCCACCTCGGGCGACCAACTCTATCAGCCCTCGCTCGACGATTCGAGCGGATCGGTGTGGCGGAAGGACAAGACGCCTGCCGAGTGCCGGATCGATCAGTTGATCTACGAGGGACAAGAATAGGAGGGCACACTTTCGAGCCGTTGGACCAGGAGGGTTTTACTCCCTCCTGGTCCTCTTCCTGTGCGGGACAAGTCAGGCCGCTCCCTCTGGGGAGCAGCCCGGAATGCCCCGCGGGGAAGGAGGAATTCTGTCAGGAGGTTCGGCATGAGCAAAGGCTGGCATGAGGTGGCGCGATTGGGAGGTGCGGGCGCGCGTTATCCCCATCTCCTGGTCAATCGACACGGTTGGTGTCTCAGGATGGGTTCGAAGTCCAATGCGGACGACAAGCTCTACTCCTCGCTCGGATCGCTCTTCTCAGGACTGGTGGAGCACTTCGTCCGGCGCCGGATGGCCGGCGTGGCAGCCATCCTGGATCTCAAGGCGTGCTCCTTGGAAATCGAAGACGGGATCTCGTCCGCGCTCGACCTGTGTCGCGACGCCTGCCTTCGGGTGGGTCAAGAAAGGTCTATCCGCCTGAATGGCGCACGCGGCGGCGTTCTGACGGCCCCGGGAGACCACGATCCCTCAACGGACCGTTCTGGCCGCAATAGAGCCCCATAAGCTGAGGCCTTCCCGGAGGCCTGCGGGCTAGTTCTCAATTGGAATTGTTTCGATGGGCCGGTTGACAGTTCTCCGGTCCCCTTTACGATCGGTTCGGAATCTCGAATGCCCTGGAATCAGGGCGAGAAAGGAAATGGTGGGGTCATGAGGAAACACGCACCCTTTGCGCTCACGGAGCAGTCCGGTCCAGACGGCGGGCCCACGGCGACCCTTGGGCTCGATCGTTACCCCGCGCTCGCGGAGGCAGGAACCATCCTGGGCATGTCGGGGCCCGCGCTCCGGAAGAAGTTCGACCGCGGGGATCTGCCGCGGAAGTTCATCCTGCGTGTCGGACCCAGGACGCTCCGGGTGGATATCGTGGGCCTGGTCAAATTCCTGAAAGGACAGGCGAATCAGATGTCCGCGTGATCAAGCAGCGGCACAGCCGCAGAAAGGAGACCGATGGCAACCATCTGGAAGGACATGAGGACGCGAGGCCGTCCCACGTGGTGCATCCTCTACAAGGGCCTCGACGCGAAATGGCACCGCGAGAGGACCGAGGCCCAGTCCAAGGAGCAAGCTCAGCGGGTGTTGCGATTCCGTCTGTCGGAGATCGCGGAGGCGAAGGAGAAGGGCCTGCTGACGCTAGAGCGACGCAAGCTCGTGACGTTCGAGAAGTTCGTGGACCTGGAGTACATGATCGCACAAGCCCCGCCGGCACGTCGCGAAAGTACCCATGAGCGAGACCAGCAACTCTACAAGAACGTCAAGGGTACCTTTGGCCCGATGCTCCTGGGAGCGATCACCACCGGAGATATCGAGAAGTACTTCGCGAAGCGCAAGTCGAGCAAGACGTACCGAGGGACTCCGCCCTCCAAGGCGCAGATGAACCGGGAGCGCCAGTTCCTCGGGTCCGTCCTCGGCATGGCGAAGCGGTGGGGGCTGATCGACAGGAACTTCGTCGAAGACGTGAAGAAGCTCCGGGAGGACAACTCTCAGGACCGGGTCCTCTCCCCAAACGAGGAAAAGGAGATTCTGGAGGCGTCGCCACGATTCTTGATCCCGATCATCCAGGTCGCCATCAACACTGGAATGAGGCTGGGCGAGATCCTCGGCCTGAAGTGGTCGCAAATTGACCGCAAGGACGGTGAAGTCGTGCAAGGCGGCTTCATCCGGATCGGTTCCGAGTCGAAGGGCCATCGGGCGCGACACGTCCCAATCAATGCGGCCCTGAAGACGGCTCTGGACGCCCAAAAGCCCGTAGCGTGTGAGGACGGGTTCGTTCCATTCGTGTTCGTGAACCCTGGACTCAAGAAGGCGTACAAGGTCACGTCTATCTCAAACACGTTCGCGGCCGCCGCAAGACGTGCCAACGTCGAGGACGTGAGCTTCCACACCCTCCGTCACACCGCCGTCTCGCGAATGGTCGCGGCCGGGATCCCCGACCGGATCATCATGAAGATCGTCGGCCACACGACCCCCAACATGGTCAGCCGCTACGCGCATCTGGCGCCCGACAACCTGAAGGGCGCAACGGACTGCCTGGACGGTGGAAATCGTACACCGGTCGTACAAAACGCCCCGTCCCGGAAGGCCGGAAGAGGCCGTTCGTAACCCCCCGGTACTGAAGGGGATTGGAGGTGGCGGTCGGATTTGAACCGACGAATAACGGTTTTGCAAACCGTCCCCTTAGACCACTTGGGTACGCCACCAGCTGGGAAAGTTAGGCGCCGACAGGGGAGTTGAAGTCTAAAGCGTCCCCACGGGACGATCAAGAGTTATAATCCACCGCTTCATGCGCGTCCTTCATCTCTTCGGCGACTGGAAGTGGACCGGACCTTCCGAGCCCACCCTCGACCTCTGCACCGAGCTCCGCGCTCTCGGCGTCCACGCCGACCTCGCCTGCCAGGAGCCCATGCCCGGCGCCTCGAGCAACCTCCCCGCCCGCGCCCGCGAACGCGGCGTCGAGCCCCTCCACGTCGCCCCGCTCCGGCGGTCGGTCTTCGCCGCCCTCGCCGACACCGGCCGCGTCGCCGCCGCCCTCAAGGGGTACGACCTCCTCCACGTCCACTTCTCCCACGACCACTTCGTCGGCGGCCGCGCCGCGCGGAAAGTCGGCGGAATCAAGATCGTCCGCACCAACCACAAGGCCGTCCCGACCCCCGTGGGACTCGGCGCGAAGTACCTCTACCGGCGGCTGACCGACGGCTACCTGACCTCCTCGCAGGCCGCGCTCGACGCCGACGTCGCCGCGTTCGGGCTCCGCGGCTGGCGGGTCGATCCCGCGATGCGCCTCGAGCGCTTCACGCCGCGCGAGGCGCCCCACGAGGGCTTCGTCGTGGGCGTCGTCGCCCGCATGCAGCGCCACCGGCGCTTCGACATCCTCCTCCGGGGAATCAAGCTCGCGAACGTCCCCGACCTGAAAGTCCTCATCGTCGGCCGCGGGACCCATATGAACGAGGTCGCCGTCGAGCCCGCGAAGAAGCTCGGCCTGACCAACGTCACGTTCACCGGTTACCTCGGCGACCAGTACCTCGACACGCTGGCCGGCTTCGACGCGCTCCTCTTCCTCGTCCCCGGCTCCGACGGCACCTGCCGCGCGATCCGCGAGGCGATGGCCATGGGCAAGGCGGTGATCGGCGCGCGCCGCGGCATGATCCCCGAGATCGTCGACCACGGGAAGACCGGGATCGTCATCGACGACACGCCCGAGACGATCGCGCTGGCGATCGAAACGCTCGCCGCCGACCGCGCGCGCTGCCGCGCGATGGGACAGGCGGGCCGCGAGAAGGCCGTGCGGCTCTACGACGTCCGGCGCCAGGCCGCGGCCATCCGCGACGTGTACGCGGCCCTTCTGACCTGATCTCGTCGAGGCGATCGACGACCCGGTCCGGGGCCGCGCCCAGCTCCTCCATCGGCGCCTTCCGGCGGTTGCACCAGCAGGCGCGGAATCCAAAGGCCTTCGCGCCCGCGACGTCCCACGCGTTCGACGAGACGAAGAGGATCTCCCTCGCCGCGAGTCCCAGCGCCGCCGTCGCCAGCGCGTAGACGTTCGGCGACGGCTTGTAGACCCGCACCGCGTCGACCGAGAGCACGTGCGAGAACCGGCCCGCGAGGCCGCTCGACGCCACGACCGCCTCAAGCATCGCGCGCGTGCCGTTCGAGAGGATGGCGAGCGGCCGCCCCTTCAGGCCCGGTCGAGCGCCGCCGGCACGTCCGTCTCCAGCTTCCGGGCCGCGAACCGGTGCGCATCCTCCGTCAGCTTCCAGAAGTCCTCCCAGCGATCCATGAGGGACCGCCGCCAGGTGTACTCCAGCTGCTTCTGGCGCCACAGGGAGAGGAGCGCCGGATCGGCCGCGATCGAGCTCGTGTCGAAGAGCGTCCCGTACGCGTCGAAGACGACGGCCTTTGTGGCCACGCGGCCGCCCGGCCGGCTTTTCATGGGCTGGAGGGTACCATGCGATTCCTCATCCTCGCCACGCTTCTCGCCCCGCTCCCCCAGGGGGAGGCCGGGCTCGCCGCGAAGTATCCCGGCGACGCCGGCATCGAGAAGGACCCCGCGGTCCTCTTCGCCGACGACTTCGAGTCGGGCGACCTCAAGAAGTGGGACGAGCGCAAGGGCACGGCGGAGGTCGTCGACGAGAAGCCGCACGGCGGGAAGTCGTGCGCGAGGATGGAGATGCACCGCGGGAAGGACAACGGCGGCCACGCGGTCAAATGGTTCATGCCGGGCGCCGACGCGGTCCACGTCCGCTTCTACGTCAAGTTCTCCGCGGACTACCAGTACAACCACCACTTCGTCTGGCTCATGGCCAACCAGGCGAAGAACAAGTGGTCCGCGTTCGGGAAGGCGGGGAACAAGCCCGACGGCACGTACTACTCGGCGGGGATGGAGCCGTGGTTCGCGTGGGGCAAGAACCCGTCACCGGGCGAGGTGAACCTCTACACCTACTCGCTCGACATGGAGCCCGACAAGAAGATGAACAAGTACTGGGGGAACGCCTACTTCCCCAAGGGGCCGGGCAAGGGGCAGGCCGCCGGCCCCGATCGCGTGATCCCGCCCCTCGACCAGTGGCAGTGCTGGGAGTTCATGATCCAGGCCAACAGCGCGCCCGACAAGTCCGACGGACGCCAGGCCATGTGGGTCGACGGGAAGGTCGCCGGCGACTTCAAAGGGATCCACTGGCGGACCGACATGGACCTCAAGGTGAATACCGTCTGGCTCGAGCACTACGGCTACGACGACGGCGATCCGACGAAGCAATACTGGAAGGACGAGCAGACGGTGTGGTTCGACGACGTGGTCGTCGCAACGAGGTACATCGGCCCCAAGAAATGATTCTCACCCCAGAGACACAGGGGACACGGAGAAGACTCGGAAGAACCAAAGTAAGGTGACGTCACGATTCCAGCAGCTGGTAGTACATGTTCCGGCGGCGCGGCTGGAAGCCGAGGTCCTCGATGACGCGGCGGATCGTCGCCTCCGTCATCCGGAAGTTCGCGCCCGCCTGCGAGACGACGTTCTCCTCGAGCATCGTCGAGCCCATGTCGTTCGCGCCGTAAAGAAGGGCCATCTGGCCGACCTTGTCCCCCTGCGTCACCCAGGACGATTGGAGGTTCGGGAAGTTGTCGAGATACATCCGCGCGACCGCGAGCGTCTTCAGGTACTCGTAGCCGCCGGTCTTCGGCGTCCCGGCCATCTCGGTGTTGTCGGGCTGGAGGCTCCAGCAGATGAAGGCGGTGTAGCCGCCGCCGTTCTTCCGCGCGAGCGACCGGTCCTGCTGGTCGCGGAGGCGGCGCAGGTGCTCGACCCGCTCGGCGACCGTCTCGACGTGGCCGTACATCATGGTCGCCGTCGTTTTCATCCCGATCGCGTGCGCTTCCTCCATCACCTCGAGCCAAGCGTCGGTCCTGATCTTGAGCGGGCTGATCGCCTCGCGCACGCGGTCGACGAGGATCTCGCCGCCGCCGCCCGGGATCGAGTCGAGCCCCGCGGCGCGGAGGCGCACGATCACGTCGCGCACGGACATCTTGTTGACCGTCGCGAAGTGCTGGATCTCGGAGGGCGAGAAGCCGTGGACGTGGATGTCGAACGACTTCATGTGGCGGAGCATGTCCTCGTACCAGTCGAGCTTGAGGTACGGGTGGTGGCCGCCCTGCAGCAGGATCTGGACGCCGCCGAGGGCCTTCGTCTCCCGGATCTTCTGCGCCATCGCCTCCTTGGTCAGCGTGTACTCCTCGGGGTGGCCGGGCGGGCGGTAGAAGGCGCAGAACTTGCAGTAGGTGATGCAGGTGTTGGTGTAGTTGATGTTCCGGTCGACGATGTAGGTGCAGACGCTCTCGGGGTGGAGGCGCCAGCGGACCGCGTGGGCGCCCTCGCCGAGCTCCGGGAGCGACGCCTCTTCGAACAGCGCCACCGCCTCGGCGTCGTTGATGCGCCCGCCGGCTTTCGCCTTATCGATGATCGCGCGAACCGTCGCCCGCATATTTTTCGAAGAGCCCCAGGCCCGCCCGCTCGGCGGGGCCGAGATCGAACGTGATGTACTCCGTGAGGTACGTGCGGCAGAAGCGCGGCGTCAGGCCGAGGCGTTTCGACTCCCGGTTCGCGATCGCACTGATCGCCGAGGTGCCGCGCTTCTTCGCGTCCCGGAGGAGCGCCGCGATCTCCCTCGCCTCCGGGTGGTTCTTCCGGTGGGCCCAGGCGGCGTAAACGAACGGCCGCCCGGTGAAGGCCTTCCACTCGGTCCCGAGGTCGAGGAACGGCACGCCGCGCGGGCGGAACGAAGTATCGCCGATCGTCACCGCGGCGTCAAAGCCTTTGAACGAAAGACCCTTCACGGGGTCGCGGACGAGGTACCGGGGCCGGATGCCGTAGCGCTTCTCGAGGATGATCCGCGCGAGGAGGTTCGACGTCCGCGAGTTCCGGTCGAGCGCGACGCGGGTGATGTCCGGGACCTCGACCGTGTGGTGGAGGCGGACGCTGTCGGTCTTGCCGGGCGAGGCAATGGCGATCCCCGGGACGATGTCCCAGTCGTTCTCGAAGACCGCGGCGACCGGCACGAGCGCCACATCCAACTTCCTGGAGGCCAAAAGCTTCACAAGCTCGGCCGGCGGCTTGAGGACGACTCCTTCCAGCCCCTCGATCAGAGGCTTGGCGTTGAGGTACGGGACACAGCCGATCTTCATGTTAACGAACACGCCGCGCATGTTCGTCAACACCAGCAATCCGGCTGCCACGGGCTTCCGCTACGCCGGGGGCTTGGGCGGGTCATTTTGTCCCGGGGGGCGCAGGGACTCGACCTGCTTGGTCTGGGAGTTGGCGTCCTCGTCCTCGATGGGGACCTGGCGGATCTCGCTCTTGTGGGCGTCGGCCTGCTGCTGGGCGGCCAGGGCCTTCTCGGCCTCGATCCGCCTCTTGAGCATCGCCAGCCGCGCGCCCGTCTCGGCGGCGCGCTCGTGGTCCGGGTGGGCGGCGACGAACTTCTCGAGCGTCCCCGCCGCGGCCTCGTACTTCCGCTGCGTGAACTGGACCTGCGCAAGCTCGGTCGCGTACTCGAAGTCGTTGGGGTCGATCTTGAGGGCGGCCGAGAACGCGTCCTCCGCCTGCCCGTACATCCCGATCTCGAAGTAGGTGATCCCGAGGTTGTAGAAGTAGTGCGCCTGGGTCGGGTCGATCTCGCCCGCCATCTTGAAGACCATGGCGGCGTAGTCGAGGAGCCCCTTGCGGCGGTAGAGCTCGCCCACGTTGTTGAACGCCTTGTGGTACTGCGGCGCGATGTCGATGCACTTCCGGTACGCCTCGATCGCCGGGTCGAGCTGTCCGAGCTGCGCATACGCCATCCCGAGGTACGCCCAGGCGCGGTATAGCTTGTCGTCGGCCGCGGCCGAGCGCTTGAAGCAGTCGACCGACTTGTCGTACTCGCCCTTGCGAAAGTGCTCCGCGCCGGCGTTGTAGAGCTTGACCGCGGGGGCGGGTTCGGGCATCACTTCCCCCCCGCCGCGACCCGCTTGAGGATCTCACCCGTGCCCACGCTCCCGACGAGCTTCCGGCCGCGCAGGACGTACGCGCCGCGCGCGCCGGCGTGGCAGAGCTTGACCGCGATCTCGACCAGCGGCTCGTCCTCCTGCACCGTGCGGTACCCGTTCGGGCTGATGACGCCCAGGACCTCGAGCGGCGACTCCGCGTGGAGCCGGAGCACCGCCTCGATCGGCTCGCCCTGCCGGAGCGATGCCGTGCTCGCGAGGTGGAGGAAGTGCTCGCGCACCCCGAGCTGCAGGAGAGCCCCCGCCGTCAGCTCGCCCACGAGGTTCCCCTCCGCGTCGACGACGGGCACCGCGTCCAGGCGGTTCTGCGCGAGGGTCTCGACCGCCTTCCCGAGCGGCGTCTGCGGCGTCACGCTCGGCACGCCCGAGGCGCCGGCCGGCGGTGCCGCGGGCCGCGGAGAGAGGGCGTCGATCGCGCCGACGAACTCCTCCCCCGTCTTCGCGGCCACGGCGCGGGCCAGGTTCCCCTCCGCGCCGAAGAGATTCAGGAACTGCGCCAGCGTGTGGAGGTAAAGGTTCGAGTGTTTCTTCGGAATCACGAAGAGCACGATCAGCCGGATCGCGTTCCCGTCGGGCGCCTTGAAGTCGATCCCGCCGGGCGCGGTGCCGACGGCGATGCGGAAGTCGGCGACCTTCTCGGTCCGCGCGTGGGGGAAGGCGCTCCCCTTGGCCATCGAGAAGGGCCCGAGCTTCTCGCGCTCGGCCAGCGCGGCCTTGAGCTCCGCGTGGGTGACCCCGGGCGTCCCCGCGGCCATGAGCTGGAGGACCTCCTCGAGCGCGGCCTCCTTCGTCGTCGCGGCGAGACCGCACCGGATGAGCTTCGGGTTGAGAAGGGAGGAGAGCCTCATGCGTGTGGGGGGCGATTATAGTTCATGCATGAACCTCCTTCAAGAAGGAGATCCACCTCACGCCGTGATGTTGCGCCGCCGGAAAATCACGTACGCGCCGGGGAGGAGGGCCGCGATCGTGGCCAGCGGGACCTTCACGTAAAGCAGCTGCGTCTCCAGGCTCTCCTCCCAGTGCTCCGTCCCGCCCTCCGCGTAGAGCCGGAGCTTCTGGAAGACGTAGGGCGCGTAGTAGAGGAAGCTCCGCCGCTGCGCGGAGAGCGGGAGCAGGTCGGTCACGAACCCGCCGAAAAG
>JBGPCZ010000194.1:0-10040 GCA_041482015.1 Planctomycetota bacterium
CAGGTACCACGGCTCCCAGTAGTTGACGTTCGGCTTCGCCTCGTCGAAGACGATGCCCGGGTCGGAGATGCAGACCGCGGCGAACTTGTCGTAAAGCGCGCCCGCAAAGAGCGACCATTTCCCCCCGTAGGAGTGGCCCACGACGCCGATGCGCTTCGGGTCCACGTCGCCCCGCTGCGAAAGGTACGTGTGCGCATTCGCGGCGACGTACGCGAGGTAGGAGAGCGGCTGGAGCTGCGCCTTGTCCCACGTCGGGAAGTAGAGGTCGGCGTTCTCGCGCGGCGCGATCGGGTTCTGGCCCAGGCAAAGCGCGACGAACCCGCGCTTGACCGCCTGGTAGCCGAAGTCGTTCTGCTGGCGGCGGTCGGATTTCAGGCCCGCGCCGTCGTCCGGATAGTAGAAGACATCGATGATCGCGGGGAACGGCCCCTTCCCTTCCGGGGTGAGGAGATAGATGCCCGTCTTTCGGCCCGGGGCGACCTCGAGTTCGATCCGCCGGCGCGTGAATCCCTCGACCGTCTCCTTGAACTGCTCGTGGGCGAACGGTTTCTCGAGGAGCGGCGGCCAAGGGCCGAGGAGTTCGTTCCACTTCCCCAGGATCTGGGTCCGCCGGTACGTCCAGTCCTCGGCGTCCTTCACGGGCCTCCCCTCCTCCCACGTGAGGACGGGGCGGAATTTGCCGAGATCGCCCTTGAACTTCTCGGGTGGCGCGAAGAGGGGGCCGAGCTTCTCCCAAAGCTCCTTCGCGCGCGGCGTGTCCTGCGCGGGGGCCGCGGCGGCGAGGAGGAGGACGGCCAGAACGGTTCGGATCATCATGCAAGTGTAACGGGGCCCGGGGCGCCCCGGTGTCTCTTTCTTCGGGGGGATCACGTCCCCAAAGGGTGTATAAAGCATGCAGAGTTTCGTGAGGGCCGGATGATCCACGCGCTGCTCCTCCTGGTCGCGCAGACCCAGTACGACCACGGCAATCCCACGCCCGACGAGCAGCTGATCCTGGAGATCATCAACCGCGCGCGTTCCAACCCGACCACGGAAGGGGCCCGCTTGAAGACCGTCTACCCTTCCCTCTTCCCCAGCGGCGACATCAAGGAGGGATTGAGCGGCGCCGACGCCGCCCTCGTGGCCGCCAAGCCCCCGCTCGCCTTCAACCCGATCCTGATCGGGACCGCGAGGGCCCACAGCTTCGACATGTACAACCGTAACTTCTTCGACCACACCAATCCCGACGGCAAGGATCCGTTCCAGCGAATGACCGCCGCCGGATATGCCTGGGACTCGGCGGGCGAGAACATCGCGGTCGGCTCCAGCACCGTCTTCCACACGGCCGCCTACCTCGAAGACAGCCTCATGATCGACTCGAGCATCGCGGGTCGGGGCCATCGCAAGAATCTCCTCGACATCTACGGCTCGCCCCCCTACCGCGAGATCGGCATCGGGTACTACGCCAACGCCGTGGCCAACCCGTCGGGCTGGGAAGTCTTCCTCAGCCAGGATTTCGGCCGGATCGATGCCTCGGGGCCCTTCCTCGTTGGTGTGGTCTACTGGGACAGGGACGGCGACAACTTCTACACGCAGGGCGAGGGATTGGGGGGGGTGAAGATCACCGTGACCGGGACCACCGCCTTCGCCATCACTTCCAGCTCCGGCGGTTTCGCCGTCCCGCTCCCGGGCAGCGGACCCGTGAACGTGACCGCGACAGGGTTCAACCTACCGGGGAGCACGCCGACGGTACCGGGAAGCCTCACGGTCACGAGCGTTCCCCTGACGGGCGAGAACGTCAAGGTCGACTTCAAGATCACCCTCGCCGCGATGCCCGACACGAACGGAAACGGGCTCCCCGATTTGTGGGAGACGAATTATCCCCTTTCGGCGAATCCCAATTCCGACCAGGACGGCGACACCTTCACCAGCATCCAGGAATTCCGGGGGGGATCCAAGCCCGACGATTCCACGTCCACGCCGGTGCCGCCGCCGCCCCCGCCCCCGACGCCTTCCCCGCCCCCGGGGGCCGGCTCGAGCAGCGGCGGCGGGAAGAAGCACTGCGGGGCCACGGGCCTTGAGGCGGCGCTGGTCCTCTCCCTCCTGGCGTTATCGCGCCGCGCCCGGCGGTAGCTCCTCCATATTCCTTCCCTCCGCGGATCCCCAAACTACACTGTGGGGACTTCGGAGGAGACTCTTTATGAAAAGATACCTACTGCTCGCGGCGCTCCTTTCGGCGCCGGCGTTTGCCGGGGCCGACGAGGTCACGCTCAAGAACGGGGACAAGCTGACGGGCAAGGTCCTCGGCATGGCCGGCGGCAAGCTCGCGTTCGAGACCGCCCATTCGGGCGTGATCAAGATCGACTGGACGCAGGTCGCGACCCTGAAGACCGACGACAAGGTGAAGGTCCGGCTCTCGACGAAGGAGATCGTCGAGGGCAAGCTCGCGCCCGGGGGCGAAGGCAGGCTCAACGTCCAGAGCGAGGGGACCGCGCAGCCCGTCGTCGTCGAGTACGGGAAGGTGACCCACCTGAACGAGCCGCCCGTCCAGTGGCACGGGTTCATCGACCTCTCCGGCCGCGCGACCGACGGCAACACGCACTCGAAGGGCCTCGTCGCCCAATTCGAAGGCGTTCGCGCCACCGAGGACGACCAGTTCACGATCCGCGGGATCTTCCGGTACGGCGCGAGAAGCGGTCAGCTCGAGGAACAGAACGGCTACGGCCTCGCGAAGTACCAGTACACCCTCTGGGAGGGGCTCTACGGCTACGGAAGCGCCGAGTTCTTTCACGACCACTTCAAGGACCTCAAGCTCCGGAGCGTGATCTCCGGCGGCGCGGGCTACCTGATCGCGAAGGACGCGTGGATCATCCACGACCTCTCCGCCGAGGCGGGCTTCGCGTACATCGACAACAACTTCATCGAGGCGGACGACGAGTCGCACCTCGGCGCCCGCCTCGCCGGCCACGTGAGGATCGACCTCCCCCTCGGGCTCGAGGCGATCGACGACGTCGTCTTCTACCCCAACTTCAAGCACAACTCAGACTGGCAGATGCACAACGAGGCATCGATCACCACGGCGCTCGGGAAGGGCTGGTCGTTCCGCGTGGGCGTCATCACCGACTACGACGCGCGGACCCCCGTCGACATCGCCCGCCGCGACGACGTTTACTTCGCCGGGATCGCCTACAAATTCTAGGAGGGAATCATGGATCCGAAAGAATCGGCGCTGAAGGTCGCCCAGGGTTCGAGGGAGGCGGCCAAGAAGTACGCCCTGGAGTTCCGGGAATTCCTGATGAAAACCAACATGTTCTCGATGGCGATGGGCGTCGTCATCGGCACCGCCATCGGCACCGTGGTCTCCTCGATCGTCTCCGACGTGGTCATGCCCCTCGTGGGAGTCTTCCAGCACAACGGGGAGTGGCGGGCCATCAAGTGGGGCTACGGAAAGCTCCAGTTCACGGTCGGCCACCTGGCGGGCGCCCTCCTGGACTTCGCGATCATCGCGACGATCGTCTTCCTGATCACCAAGGTCTTCGTCCGACAGGCGCCGCCTCCCCCGACCAAGCAGTGCAAGATGTGCCTCGAGCAGATCCACCCCGACGCCAAGCGCTGCAAGTTCTGCACGAGCGAAGCGTAACCGGGGCGTATACTACGCGAGGGTCGGAGGGTCGCTCATGGGCGTCTACATGGTCGGCAGCGGCGGGGCGCAGGCACCCTTCAATCGCACCTTCTTCAACGTGACCCTGGGCGACATCCTCCAGCGCGCCCCCAAGGAAAAGAACACCAAGCTCCTCCTCTTCCTCGCCGACGGCTCGACGCTCGATGTCTGCGCCATCGACGAGCTGGCCGACGACTACCTGGCCCTGCGGGCCTACCGCGCCGAGGAGGCCGCCTGCGACATCACCATCAACCTCGTCCCCTACACGCTCATCTACCGGATCGAGATCGCCCCCAAGGAGGACGAGAACAGCACGCGCCTCGGCTTCCGCTGGTCGCCCCCCGCCCGCCGCGGGACGGCCATCCGAAAGCCGAAGTAGTTCGACTCGCTCTCGGAGATTGCTCGCTCACACCAAGTAGCCGGCACCCCCTTGTTTTCCCCGCCGCCCGCGGGGTATACTCCTTTTGTTCGGGGAAGTTCACTCCAGAAGTCGCCGGCCGAAGCGACCGACCCTTCCGGGCGAAACCCACCGATGTAGGAAGCAGGCCATAGGAAGTAGGAAGTAGGTAGTTGCCATGGTGCCTTGGAAGCGAGAGACCTTCAACGGCCGCCGCCGCCCGACGGGCGAGGAGATCCACCTCTATCTCGCGGAGATCGGCCGTTTCCCCCTGCTGTCGGGCGACGAGGAGCGCCGGCTCGGCGCCCGGATCGCCGACGCCCGCCGCCGCGCCCGCCCGGCCGACCTGGCCGTCGCGGAGCGCGAGCTCGTCCGCGCCAACCTGCGCCTCGTCGTCTCGATCGCCAAGCGGTACCGCAACCGCGGCGTCCCGTTCCTCGACCTGATCCAGGAGGGAAACTCCGGCCTCATGAAGGCGGCCGCGAAATTCGACCCCGGGCGCGGCATCCGCTTCTCGACCTACGCGACGTGGTGGATCCGGCAGGCCGTCTCCCGGTCGGTCGCCGAGCAGTCGCGGACGGTTCGCGTTCCCGGCCACGCGTTCGACGCGATGACGCGGGTGCGGGAGGCCACGGCCCGGCTCTTCCGCCAGGCGGGTCGCGAGCCCTCGCTCGAGGAGGTCGCGCGCGCGTCCCACGTCTCGCTGCCCGAGGCGCAGCGCACGATCCGGCTGCTCCGCGCCCCGGTCTCGCTCGACCGCTCGCTCGAGGAGGGGGACGATTCGCCCTTCGCCCGGGTGCTCGAGGACCGCTCGGCCGGCCGCCCCGAGGACGGGGCGATGCAGCTGTTCCTCCAGGAGGACGTGGCGTTGGTCCTCGCGCGCCTCGAGCCACGGGAGCGCGAGGTGATCTCCCGCCGCTTCGGGCTCGACCGCGGGCCGTCCGGCACGCTGGAGGAGATCGGCCGCGCGCTCGGCCTCACGCGCGAGCGGGTCCGGCAGATCGAGGCCTCGGCGCTCCACCGGCTGCGGATCCTCTCGAAGACGCTCCTGCCCGAAGCCTGAAGAGGTTCCGATTTCTTCTCCTGCCGGCGGGCGGCTCCTACAATGGGCCTCATGCTGATCGCGATCCCCCTGCTCCTGGCGCTCCAGTCGGCCGCCCAGGACCCCCGGCCGACGATGGCCGAGTTCATGGGCGTCAACGGCCACACGGTCCAGTTCAAGCCGGCGCTCTACGGGAAGGCGCTCCGCAAGGTCCGCGATTACCACAGCCTCGAGTGGGATCTCGGGAAGGAGACCGACTTCGTCCCCCGCTTCCCGGAGGCGCGCAACCGCGTCAACTGGAACGAGATCTACGGTTCGTGGCAGAAGGAGGGATTCGAGACCGACGTCTGCGTGATGTTCAACAACACGCCGCCCGACTCGTGGAAGGACCTCGCCCGCGACGCGAAGACCTACGGCGTCGCGTTCGCGAGGGCATTCGGCCCCTCGTCGGAGAAGAAGCTCGTCTCGTCGGTCGAGATCGGGAACGAGCCCGGGAACTACCCCGACGAGAAATACCGCGCGGTTTTCGAGGCGATGGCGAAGGGGCTGCGCGAGGGCGACCCCAAGGTGAAGATCCTCACGTGCAACCTGATCGTCGGGAAGAGCGGCGGCTACGAGAAGAGTGTCGACTGCGTGAAGGGCCTCGAGCCGCTCTACGACGTCCTCAACATCCACACGTACGCGATGGCCGACGGCTGGCCCACCTGGCACCGCTCGTACCCGGAGGACCCGAAGATCAAGTTCCTCGTGACCGTGCAGGACCTGGTCGAGTGGCGGAATGCGAACGCGAAGGGAAAGGAGGTCTGGGTCACCGAGTTCGGCTGGGACGCCACGACGAAGCCCAACCACAAGACCGGGGATTTCGCCAAGTGGGACGGCAACGTCAGCGACGAGAAGCAGGCCCAGTACCTCGTCCGCGCCTGGCTGCTCTTCTCGGCCATGGACGTCCGGCGGGCCTACATGTACTTCTTCGACGACAAGGACGAACCGAGCTACCACGCCGCGTCGGGCCTGACGCGGAACTTCGAGCCCAAGGCCTCGTTCCACGCCACGGCCCACCTCTATCGTTCGCTGGGCGACTACCGCTTCGCGCGCGCGATCGAGAAGAAGGCGGGCGAGCTCTACGCCTTTGAGTACGTCCACGCGACCGACCCGAAGAAGAAGGTCTGGGTCGCCTGGTCCCCGACGGGCTCCGGCCGCACGGCCGCCGTCGAGCTCCCGATCGGGAAGTCGAAGGTCATCCGCGCCGAGCGGATGGAGCTGGCCTCCGGCAAAGTGGAGAAGGTCGAGGCCCCCGGCGGCCGGCTCACGATCGGCGAGAGTCCCGTCTACCTCTGGCTGGAAGAGTAGCTTCGCAGCCTCCAAACCGGTTGAAGCAGGAGCGAATGGCCCGGACTCCACCGCGCAAAAGTTCGCATCTTCACCCGGCCGAGGGCGAGTTGCCCCAAGACTTCATCAAGGCATCCCGTTTGCATTCCCCCAAGGTGTGGTATACTTAGCCTAGGAATAGAGAGAGGGGAAAAGCCATGAGGCAGGAAATGGGGAAGCACAGCGTCCAGGAGCAGCCCAAGAATCTTTCACATCTCCGGGTAGGCTGCCTTCCCGAGTGGAGCGCCATTCCGAGGCTGTCCAGGCGCAAGCACCTGGCGGATCTCCTGGTGATCGCAGGATTCGCCACGGCGATGGTGACCTGTTATAGCTACCTGCTGGAGGTATCCGTTTTCGACGGGTTCCCGCCCCAGCTCTGGATCGCCTCGACCACCGTCTTTTTCTTCGCTCACTTCTGCGTGCGGCTCCGGCCGGCGGACGTGAGGGAGATGGATCGGGTCCCTCTCAAAGCCCGGAGGCCTGTGCCTCCGTCCGAACCCAGGCTTTGCCTGAGACCCGGACTTGCCGAGGCGACCGCCAAGCCCGCGACCCGTTCCTCCATCAGGTCCGGGATCAACCGTCGGGCCTACCTCCGGCGCGGTTCCCTTCCGAACTGAATCCGAAGGCCCTGCGGTGCGAAACCTTTCGCACCGCAGGGCCGTTCGCTTCCCTCTTGCATCCCACGGGGACGAGGCTACGGCACCTTGTGGATGTAGTACCGCGGGCCTGAAGGGACAAACGCCTGGACGGCCGGCAGGATCTTGCCTCCCGATGAGCTTCCGCCGAACAGGAAGAAGACCCCCTCGTCGGTCGCGGCGCCCGCGGGGGAACCGGTGAGGATCGGGATCGTGAGGCTGGTCGACCAGGTGTCAAACATCGGGTCGTAGGCGTACGTCGGACCTGCGAGACCACGCTCGTTGACACCCCCCGCGACGTAGAGAATCCCGTTGATCACCCCCGGGGCGAAGCCCGTGCGGGGCCCGGGCATTGGGGCCTTCGGGGTCCAGGTGTTGGTCGCCGGGTCATACGCTTCCGTGGTCGCCTGCAAGGTGTCGGTCATGCCCCCCACGGCGTAGATCATGTTGTTCAGCACACTGAGCATGAAATTCGAGCGGGAGGTCGGCATCTGCGCCTTCTGCGTCCACGTGTCGGTCGCAGGATCGTAGGCTTCCACGCCGGGAGCGGAATTCACGGATGATGTCGCAAACGAGGCAAAGTCGCCCATCACGTACAGGATGTTGTTGACCACGGCCGTGACGACGCCCTTCCGCGGCGCCGGGATGGGAGCCTTCGCCGTCCATTGGTCGGTCGCGGGGTCATAAGCCTCGAAGGTTCCCGTGAACATGTCGTTCTTCTCGGCCCCTCCGACCACGTAAATGATCCCATTGATGACACCGACTCCCGCCGCGTAGCGCCGGCTGGGCATCGGAGCCTTCGGGGTCCAGGCATTCGTGGCCGGATCGTAGGCCTCGACGGTCGAGAGTCCGGCCAGGGTGTCATCCTTCGCGCCCCCGATGACGTAGAGAGTTCCCTTCACCACCCCGACCGCCGCACTCACTCTCGGAGTCGGCATGGGGGATCTCAGGGTCCAACCGATCGCGCCACCCTGGGACACGATGTAATTCCCCGTGTACGCGAATCCCTTCGGAGGAGTCGGAGTGTCTCCCAGGATGGAGAAGCCCGAGGGAAGGGGCGCGGAAGTGCCTGGAGGACCCGCGGGACCCGGAGGTCCGGAAGGTCCGGGGGGTCCCGGAGGTCCGGTGGAACCGATCGTCACGGTGAAGGAGTCCGTGGTGGCCGGTGTGCCTCCCGTGACGAAGAGGAGATAACTGCCGGGGGCGAGGGAGTCCGCGAGCACCGCCGTCATTTCCGTGGGCTTGACCGGACCCAACTTGAGGCTGGTCCCGTTCAACGTCGCCGTCGAATTGGGGGCGAAGTACGTCGCCGCGATGGTCAGCGCGCTGCCCTGCACCTTGGCGCTTGAGATTTGCGTCTTGGGGGGGCCGGTGGCGGCACGAGGGGGAGGAGCCTGCCCCTGGCAGGACAACGACGTCACGACCAGAGTCCCGATGATGATCCACATTATTCTCACGGTTTATCCTCCCTGGCGCCGGTGCCACACCTCGGCCGAGCGCAAAAAGTTCAAGGACCATTGCTGCAATCACCGTGCCAAGGGGAGCCTCCTGCAGGAAGGGCCGGGCCGGGATACTTCCGGGTAGGAATCCGAATCAAACCTACGAACAGGAAAGAGCCGGCGGCGAGTGTCTTGACTCGCCAGATCGGGAAGATCTCCTGATCATCTCATCTCATGACGGACCCAAAAAAAAAGCCCTGCGATGCGAATCTCTTCGCACCGCAGGGCGGGTGTGCCTTGTCTGCGCTGTCTACTTCCCGTTGCCCGAATCCTTGGGCAGCACTTCCGATGAGACGGGTTCGAGCACGTCACCGAGCGGATCACTTCCGGTGATGTCCGG
The DNA here is from genome assembly GCA_041482015.1 of Planctomycetota bacterium. Taxonomy (GTDB): domain Bacteria; phylum Planctomycetota; class MHYJ01; order MHYJ01; family JACPRB01; genus JACQFK01. The sequence goes on from JBGPCZ010000194.1 coordinate 8,922, forward strand.
CAGCGATCGTGGCGCCGTCACGGCCGAGGCGATCGCCGGTTCGAGAACGGGCTCGTTCTCCCATCCCTTCGAGATCGGAGACTCGCCCGCCTTGTCCAGGACGATTCCGGCGTAGCCCACCACGCCCATCTCGGGGATGTCCAGGCCCTCGATCTCCACCTCGGGCTTCACGCGGTTCCCCACGGTCACCTCGATGAGCTTGTAGACGACGATCGAGATGATGCTGACATAGGTGAGGCAGGCCGCCCCGCCGATCAACTGGGCCAGCAACTGCTTGGGGTCGCCGTAGAAGAGGCCCGTCACACCCTTGAGCGTTTCCGCCTTCGTGCCGAGGTACTCCGTCACCCCGGTGGCGTTGAAACCCTGGCCGTAGCTTCCATCCGCGAAGAGCCCCAGGGCGATGATTCCCCACAGGCCGTTCACGCCGTGGACCGAGATCGCGCCCACGGGGTCGTCGATCTTGGCCTTGCGCTCGAAGAAGATCACCGACTCGACCACGAGGATCCCGGAGATCACCCCGATGAGGCAGGCCGCCCACGAGGTGACGAACGCGCACGGGGCGGTGATCGCCACCAGCCCGGCCAGCATGCCGTTGCACATCATCGTGGTGTCGGGCTTGTTGCCCCGGACTTTCCAGATCCAGAAGGTCGCGGCCAGCGCGCCGGTCGCGGAGGCCAGCATGGTGTTCGTCACGCTCATGGCGTTCCGCAGGTCTGTGCCCGCGAGGCTGGAACCCGGGTTGAACCCGAACCAGCCGAACGCCAGGATGAACGTGCCGATGACGCACATGGGCACGCTGTGGGCCGGGATGACGTTCGCGCTCCCGTCGCGGTTGTACTTGCCCAGGCGCGGACCCATCATCTTGGCGAACCAGAACGCGATGATGCCGCCCTGCAGGTGAACCACGGAGGAGCCGGCGAAGTCGCAGGTGCCGTGGCCGAGGCCGAGCTTCGACCCGAGCTGCGACAACCAGCCGCCGCCCCAGACCCAGTTCCCGTAGATGGGATACATGACGGTGCCGACGGCCAGCCCGTACAGGACGAACGCGGGGAACTTCCACCGTTCCGCGGCCGCGCCCGTCGGGATGGTCGCCGTCGTGTCCATGAAGACCATCTGGAA
>JBGPCZ010000195.1:0-9797 GCA_041482015.1 Planctomycetota bacterium
CTCGCGCAGCAACCGCAGCAGCAGGATCCGGTCGAGCGCGACGTGCAGCGCCTCAAGGACCGGCTGACACTGACGGACGACCAGGTCACGAAGGCGCGGGAGCTGGTCAAGAAGGGGCACGACGACATCCGCGGGATCCTCACCGACGAGCAGAAGAAGGCGTACGACGACGGGTCGCGCCTCGGCCAGCCGCCGGGACGCGGCAATGGAAACCAGCAGGGCGGCACGACGACCTTCCGCGGCGGCTGGTATCCCACGACCGACGAGATGAAGAAGGAGATCTCGCTCACGGACGACGAGGTCACGAAGATCAACGCCATCCGCGACGGCGTCCGCCAGGAGATGCAGCAGATGTTCCGGAACCGCCGGGGCCAGGGCGGCCAGAACAACACGCAGGCCGCGATGGACAAGCTCCGCGACGACACCACGGCGAAGATGCGCGAGGCGCTCGCGGACGACAAGAAGACGAAGTTCGACGAGATGATCAAGACCTTCCGCGCGGCGCAGGACGCGGCGGCCGCGGCCCGCCCCGCCCGCGGCACCGGCGGCCCCGGCGGCCCTTTCGGGGGCACCGTCGAGGAGCGGCTCACCCGCGCGATGGACGCGCTCAAGGTCGACAACGCCAACGAGGCGGACGCGATCAAGGCCGTGGTGAAGAAGGTCATCGAGCTGATGGACAAGCTCGACGGCTACCAGCGCGACGCCCGCGGAAAGATCGACGAGTCGATCAAGAACCTGGAGCTGTCGGACAAGGCGATCGGCGACAAGATCGACGAGATCCACAAGGGCCAGGCCGAGATCGAGAAGGACCTCAAGACCGCCCGGAAGGAGCTAGGGGACATCGTCACGAACCGGCAGGAGCTGGAATTCATCCGCCGGGGCATCCTGAAATAGCCACACCCTCCAGCAATAACGCCCCCGGGGCCATCGCCCCGGGGGCGTTTTTTTTGGAGATGTGCCTGGGCAACAGACAAGGCACCGGGGAAAACTCCAGGCTTGGTTCGTTGCTGCGGCCCAGGAGATAAGGCGACAAGATGTCCCGGGATTGTCTCCCGATCTCCAGTAGATGGGAAACGGGTGGCCGCCTTGATGGATGCAGGGGTGCCTTGTGCGGAAGTTTGACTTATCTCCTCAGAAGACGTCCTTGGCGCCCGCGCCGGCCAGGCCGGCCGCGAGCAGGTAGTAGGCGCCCAGCGGGATGAGCACCCAGGGGGAAAGGTGAAGGGTCTTCGCATTGAAGATCCCCGCCAGCACGAACAACACGCCGAAGACGCCGAAGACCAGGACGCTCGTCGCCCAGCGGCGCACCGTCATCTCCTGCATCAGGCACTCGAGGGCGAAGACGAGCACCACCAGCCCCAGCATGAGCGTGGCCGGGACGCGGAACCACCAGACGGTCGGCCACCTCTTGTCGACGCCGACCACCTCGACGAAGAACTCCTGCCACCCGAGGAAGAGGAGCAGGCCGAACCACCCCACGGCGGCGCTGACCCGGACGGCGGGCGACGCGTCCCTCACTTCTTCAGCAGCGCCTCCAACTCCGAGGCCTCCGTCACCGGCTTCTGGCAGACCATACTCTCACAGACGTACGCGGCCGCTTTTCCCTTCACCGCTTCGCGCCCCTCGAGCACGGGGATCTTCGCCTTCCCGTCCGCGAACGCGACCACCTTGTTGGGAAGGTACATCCCGCGAACCACCTTGAGGAGCGGCCCCGCGTCGGGGCCCGCGATCACGATCTCCTTCGAAGGCCCCGACAGGTAGTCCAGCGCGCAGAGCATCCACGCGTGGCCCGCCGGGTAGCGCTCCAGCTCCGCCTTCATCGACTTCACCGTCTTCTCCGCCCGGTCGCGGTACGCCGCGTTCCCCGTCAGGTCGAAGAGCTTGAGCAGCGTCATCACCATCACCGAGTTCCCCGTCGGGTGCGGGCCCTCGTACTCCTCGCGCATCCGCGCGATCAGCGATGCGGCCCCCTTCGCCGTCGTGAAGAAGCCGCCCGCCGCGTCGTCCCAGAAGAGCTCGATCGCCCGGCCCGCCAGCTTCTCCGCCTCCGCGAAGTACGCCCCGTCGAAGGTCGCCTCGTAGAGGTCGAGCAGCGCCGCCGAAAGGTACGAGTAGTCCTCGAGGTACGCGTCGAGCTTCGCCTCGCCCAGCCTCGACGTCCGGAGCAGGGTTCCGTCCTTCCGGTGCTTCTCGAGCAGGAACCGCATCGCGCGCTCCGCGGCCTCCCGATACTTCGGCTCGCCCAGCACGTGCGACGCCTGGGCCATCGCCGAGATCATGAGCGCGTTCCAGCCCGTGAGCACCTTGTCGTCGAGGTGCGGCCGGACCCGCTTCGATCGCGCGTCGAAGAGCTTCTTCTTCTGCGCCGCGAAGTCGTCGTCCTTGGACACGCGGAGCACGCTCTGGTTCTTCGGGATCGACTCCTCGTGCGGCTCCCAGTTCCCCTCCTTCGTGACGTCGAAGGCCTTCCCGAATGCGGCGGCCTCCTCCTCGCCCAACACCTCGGCGACCTGCTTCGGATTCCAGACGTAAAACTTCCCCTCGATCCCCTCGCTGTCGGCGTCCTCGGCGGAGTAGAACCCGCCGTCCTTCGACGTCATGTCGCGGAGGATGTAGTCGAGCGTCTCCCGCACGGTGCGGGCGTACGACTCGTTCTTCGTGACGAGGTACGCCTCGAGGTAGGCGCTCGCGAGGAGCGCGTTGTCGTAGAGCATCTTCTCGAAGTGCGGAACGAGCCACTCGGAATCCGTCGAGTAGCGGTGGAAGCCGCCCCCCAGCTGGTCGTAGATCCCGCCGCGGGCCATCCCGGCCAGCGACTTCTCGGCCATCTGGAGCGCCTCCTTCGACCCCGTGCGCTTCCAGAGGCGGAGGAGGTACTGGATCGTCGTCGAGTGCGGGAACTTGGGCTGCTGCGAGAATCCGCCGAACGCGGGCTCGAAGCTCTTCCCGATCTGGACGGCCGCCTTCTGGAGCACCGCGGTCACATCCACGTCCCCCGGCGTGCGGACGGAGGCCTCGTTCTTGAGGTGCTCGGCGACCTGCTTGGCCGACTCGTCGATCTCCCCGCGCTTCTCCTTCCACATCCCGGAGAGGCGCTCGAGGACGGTCGTGAAGCCGGGCCGGCCAAAGCGGTTCTCCTTGGGGAAATAGGTCCCGCCCATGAAGGGCTTCAGCTCGGGGGTGAGCCACGCTGAAAGGGGCCAGCCGCCCTGGACGCCCATCGCCTGGACCGACGCCATGTAGATCTGGTCGACGTCCGGCCGCTCCTCGCGGTCGACCTTGATGGGCACAAAGTGCTCGTTCAGGTACTTCGCGACCGCCTCGTCCTCAAAGGACTCGTGCTCCATGACGTGGCACCAGTGGCACGTCGAGTAGCCGATCGAGAGGAAGATCGGCTTGTCCTCCTTCTTCGCCTTGTCGAACGCCTCCTGCCCCCACGGGAACCAGTCGACGGGGTTGTGGGCGTGCTGGAGAAGGTAGGGGCTCTTCTCCTTAGCGAGGCGGTTGGTGAACTTGGGCATCTTCTTATCTTCCGTCGGTTTGTCCTGCGCAGCGCACGCACCGGCGAACAAGACGGCCATCGCGAGGGTGCGGGTCACCGGCTCAGGATACCAAAGGGAGGCGATGAAATCACGACTCGGCCGGGACGGCGACCTTGAGCTCCGCCGCCTTGCCGGAGGGGATGGCGAGCGCGAGAAAGAATCCCAGGATCGCCGCCAGGATGATCGCCTGGAAGACATGATGGAGCCCCTGCACCAGCGGGTCGATGAGCGCCCGAAGCTGCGCCTTGTCGAGCGTCATCTTGATCTTGTAATCGATCAGGCCCTGCGGCTCCTTCCCGCCGAAGGGGGCGAGGAAGAGCGTCGCCATGACCGCCAGGCCGATCGAGGCGCCCATGGAGCGGGTGAACTGGGTCAGCGAGGTGGCGGTCCCCAGCCGCTCCTTGGGAACCGCGTTCTGCGCGGCGATGAGCAGGGGCGCCACGGTGAGCCCGAGGCCGGTGCCGAGGAGGCACATCGCGCCGATCACCGGCGCCAGGGAGGACTCCTGGTCGACCCCTGACAGGAGGACGTAGGCCCCGCCGGCCAGGAGCATCCCCAAGGCCGCCAGCATCCGGTAGCTGAACCGCTTGAGCAGCGGCTTGGTCAGCGCCGAGCAGACCATCCACGGAAACATCATGCAGGTCAGCATGTTCCCGCCCACGAGGAGAGAGCGGTTGAGGACCCCGGCCACGAGGAGCGGCACGTGCATGATCGAACCGAACATGCAGACCATCGCACAGACCCCCGTGACCGCGCCCGTCGTGAAGAGCCGGTTCCGGTAGAGGTCGTAGCTCAGGAATGGATCCGCGGAGCGACGCTCCACCCACACGAGGAGGACGGCGAAGAACGCGGCCGCTCCAAAGCTCTCGAGGGTGTGGTGATGGATCCAGCCCTCCCGCCCGGCCAGCCCGAAGGCTCCGAGGAGGGACGCCGACGCGAGGGCGAGAAGGATGGCCCCGGGGACGTCCACCCGCACATTCCCCTTGGGCGGAGATCCCTTCCAGGACGTCTGCACCAGCACGGCGGTGAGCGCGCCCACCGGGATGTTGATCCAGAAAATCGACGGCCACCCATACCGGCTGTGGGCCAGGACGCTGCCGAGGGCCGGACCGATCAGGGCCGCCACGCCCCACACGCTGGAGATCGCGCCTTGCATCTTGGCGCGCTGCTCGAGATCGAAGAGATCCCCGATCATGGTGAAGGAGAGCGACATCAGGCCCCCCGCCCCGAGACCCTGGACGGCGCGGAACCCCACCAGCTGTCCCATGGTATGGGACAGCCCGCAGCATATGGATCCGGCCACGAGGATCAGGACAGCGAGAAGGTGCAGCCTCCCCCGGCCATAGAGGTCGGAAAGCCGGCCCCAGATCGGCATCGAGACCGTCTGGCACAGCATGAAGAGGGCGGTGGGGAGGAAGTAGAGGGTGAACCCGTCCAGCTCCTCCAGGATCTGGGGGAGCGCCGTGGCGACCACCGTCCCGTCGAGCGCGGCCAGGAGGAGCCCCACCAGGATGCCGATCGTCGCGCGCTTCCGCATCGAGGTGTCCGGCACGCGGACATGCTAGAGGCCTCATGGGTGCCTGTCAAGGCAGGGCGCTACGCCGGACATGTCCCCCTCCCCAAGATGCGCGAAGGCGGATCAGACTTTGGACATTGGGCCTCGGACCCCGTATACTTTTCCCCTCATGGAAAACCGAATACTGCAGCGCATCGGCGACAACATCCGCGTCCTCTCCGCCTCGATGCCGGAACGGGCGAAGTCCGGCCACCCCGGCGGCCCCATGGGCGGCGCCGATTTCATGGCGCTCCTCACCGCGGAATTCCTTTCCTTCGACCCGGATGACCGGACGTGGCGCCACCGCGACCGCTTTTTCCAGGACGCGGGCCACCTCTCGGCCCTGATGTACGGCACCCTGGCGCTCACCGGCACCTACTCAATGGAGGACCTGGCGGCCTTCCGTCAGTGGGGCAGCGTCACGCCCGGCCACCCCGAGCTCGACCCCAAGCGCGGGATCGAGAACACCTCCGGCCCCCTCGGGCAGGGCCACCTCATGGCCTGCGGCGCGGCCATCGCCGAGCGTTTCCTCTCCGCCCGCTTCGGCGCCTGGCAGGACCACAAAACCGTCGCCTACATCAGCGACGGCGGCGTCGAGGAGGAGGCGAGCCAGGGCGTGGGCCGTATCGCGGGACACCTGGGCCTGCACAACCTGATCCTGTTTTACGATTCGAACGGCGTCCAGCTCTCCCACATGACGGCCGACACGATGTCGGAGGACACCGCCAAGAAGTACGAGGCCTGGGGCTGGCGGACGGAGACGGTCGACGGCCACGACTTCGACCAGATGCGCGCCGCGCTCAAGCGCGCCTGGGCGGAGAAGGAGCGGCCCACGTTTATCGTCGGCCATACCGTGATGGGCAAGGGCGCGGTCAAGGCGGACGGGACCCCCTACGAGGGATCGCCCAAGCTCCACGGCAACCCGCTCAGCAAGAGCGAGGCGAGCTACGAGAAGACGATCGAGAAGCTCGGCGGCGACCCGAAGAACCCCTTCCAGGTCTTCCCCGACGTGAAGGCGGCGATGGCCGGGGTGATCGAGGAGAGGCGGGCGGCCGCGAAGGGCCGGCGCCGGGCGGAGACCGACTGGGCAAAGTCCAATCCGGAACCGGCCGCCCGGCTCGAACGCTTCTATTCGGGAAAACTTCCGGCGCTGGACTGGAACGCGGTCGAGCAGAAGAGCGGCGAGGCCACGCGCGCCGCTTCGAGGAACGTCCTGCACTACCTCGCGGGCCGGGTGGAGAACCTCATCGTCATGTCCGCCGACCTGTCGGACAGCGACTACACCGAGGGCTTCCTCAAGATGACGAAGATCTTCCGGAAGGGCGACTTCTCGGGTGCGTTCCTGCAGGCGGGCGTGGCCGAGCTGACGATGGCCGGAATCATGACGGGCATGGCGCTCCACGGCGGAGTGATCCCGGTGGGCGGGACCTTCTTCTGCTTCAGCGACTTCCAGAAGCCCGCGATCCGCCTCGCGGCCCTCATGGGCGCGCACGTCATCTACCTCTGGTCGCACGATGCCTTCCGGGTCGGCGAGGACGGGCCCACCCATCAGCCCATCGAGCAGGAAGCGCAGCTCCGCCTGCTGGAGCGCATCAAGAATCTTGAAGGGCACCGCAGCTTCCTCGCGCTGCGGCCCGGGGACGCGCACGAGACCACGGCCGCCTGGCGGCTGGCCCTGGAGGCCCATGGTCCCGCGGGCCTGGTGCTGACCCGCCAGCCCGTCGCCGATCTCCCCGGATCGGATCGACGCGCGGCGGCCTTCGCCGGCGCTCCGAAGGGAGCCTACACGGTGGTCGAGACGTCGGGACGGCCCGACCTGATTCTCCTCGCCAACGGATCCGAGGTGTCGCTGCTGGTGGAGGGAGCGTCGCTTCTGGCCAAGAAGGGTCTCAAAGTCCGCGTGGTCTCCGCCCCTTCCGAGGGCCTCTTCCGGGAGCAGCCCGAGGCGTATCGCGAGGGCCTATTGCCCTTCGGCGTCCCCGTCCTGGGCTGGACGGCGGGCGAACCCTCGACGCTCGGCGGCCTCGTCGGCCCGCTCGGCCGTGTTTATGGAATGTCCCGCTTCGGCGCCTCCGCGCCGTTCAAGGTCCTGGATGAGAAGTTCGGCTACACGGCCGAGACGGTCGTCAAGGTCGCGGAGTCCTACCTCGCCGAGCACAAGGCCCAGATTCAGAAGCTGAAGGCGATTTCCTAGGCCTGCCATGCAGCCGGGCCTCGTCGACATCCACATCCACGGCCAGGCCGGCTTGGACGTCATGAGCTCCGATCCCGACGAAATCCTCAAGCTCTCGCTCCTCCTCGCGAAGCAGGGCGTGGCCGGCTTCCTGCCCACCTTTGTGAGCTCTCCGAAGGAGGAGTTCATCGCCGCGATCGAGACGGTCAAGAAGGTGCAGGGGCGGGAGCGCGGCGCGAAGATCCTCGGCGTCCACATGGAGGGGCCGTTCCTCCACCCCGAGCGCAAAGGCGCCCACAACCCCCGCCACCTCCGGCCGCCCGACCTCAGGGAAGTCAGAGAATGGATCGCGGCGGGCGAGGGGCTGGTGAAGCTCGTCACGATCGCGCCCGAGATCCCCGGGAACCCGGAGATCATCCGCTTCCTCGTCAAAAAGGGCGTCCGCGTCTCGATGGGCCACACGACCGCCACGTTCGAGCAGGCCGCGGAGGGCAAGCGGATCGGAGCCCGGAGCGTGACCCATCTCTTCAACGCGATGAACGCCGTCCATCACCGCGCGCCGGGGCTCGCCGGATTCGCCCTTTTGGATTCCGACCTCTACACGGAGGCCATCGCCGACGGCGTCCATCTCTCCGACGAGATGGTGAAGTTGATCCTCCGCTGCCGGCCGTGGAAAAAGGTCATCCTGATCAGCGACGGCTTCTTCCTCACGGGCCTGAAAACGAAGGGGACGTTCAACCTGGGCGGGATGCGCGTCCGCGCCTTCCCCGACGGCTCGTTGAGGATGCTCGACGGAACGCTCGCGGGAAGCAACGCGACGCTCAAGGACATCGTCGAGCGGGTGGTCAAGCTTGGAGTCCTGCCCCGGTCGCAGGTCCTGGCGATGGCGTCGACGAACCCGCTCGAGATGCTGGGGCTCAGGCGCTGACGAGACCCGCCGGGGTGCGCACCAGCGATCCCCCGGCCACCATCCCGCCGATCAACCCGCCGAGCCGCGTCAGCGCCTCGTCGTTCCGCTTCACCCCGAGGAGCTTCACGACCTGGACGGACGCCTCCTCCGCCTCGCATCCGCACGACTCCTTCACGACCCGGGCGAGCGCGGCGCGGCACTCCTCGTCGGAGACCAGGGCCAGGTCGCGGCTGGAATCCGGAAGGGACGAGCGGTCGCGCGGGACGGCCGGGCGGTCCTCCCTTCCCCACAGGAAGTCCCCCTTCACGCGGATCAACCCCTTCGACGCGGCGTGCGCGAGCGCCTCCTCGATCGCCGCCTGCTTCTTCGGTCCACCCCTCTGGTCGATCGCCTCCAGCACCCGGCGGTGCAGCTCCTCCCGGTGGATCGGGCTCTCCTTCTCGACGATCTCCGCGACGAACCCGCCGAGCGAGGCGGGGTCGATCTCCGACAAGTGCGCGTCGCCGACTTTCGCCCGCGCCTTCATGGGCTCGTACGCGGGGGGCTGGGGCGCGCCCGGAGGCGGTGCGTCCTTCGCGCGCCGGAGCGCGGGCTCGCGCGGCGATTCGGCAACACCCGGGGAACCTTTCGTCGCTTCCTCGATCGCCGCGACACACCGGCGCAGCGAGACCTCCCGGTTCCGGAACCAGTCCGTGCTCCAGATGCGGTGGATTTTCCAGCCCAGCCCGCGCAGCACCGACTCCCGGAGGCGGTCGCGGTCCCGCGCCCACTGCGCCCCGTGGTAGCGCGCGCCGTCGCACTCGATCCCCAGCAGGAACCTCCCCTTCGTGCTCGGATCGACGACCGCGAGGTCGATCCGGAACTCGCCGCTCCCGACCTGCGGCTCGACCTCGTGCCCGAGCTTCGACAGCGACGCGTGGACTTCCTCCTCGAACTCGGAGTCGTGATCCCTGCCCGAGGGAACGGGAACCTCGAGGCGTCCGCCCTGGGCGAACGAGAGGAAGGCCTTGAGGACACGGACCCCGGCCCCCGCGGCCCGCCGCAGGTCGATGTCGTCGGACATCAGGTTCGTGAAGACGGCGCACTTCCTCCGCGCCCGCGTGATGAGCACGTTCAGCCGCCGCTCGCCGCCCGCCTGGTTGAGCGGCCCGAAATTCATGCTCACGCCGCCGTTCGCATCGCGGCCGTAGCCGACGCTGATCAGGATCACGTCGCGCTCGTCCCCCTGGACGTTCTCGAGGTTCTTGACGAAGAACGGCTCCTCGCGGGAGGAGCCGACGAACGCGTCGAACTCGGGATTCTTCCGGCGCAGCTGTTCGATCCGCAGCTCGACCGCCTCGCGCTGGGCCTGGCTGAAGGCCACGACGCCGAGGGAAAGCTTCGGGCTGAGGCGGGAGTGCTCGAGGACGGCCTCCACGATCGCCTCCGCCTCGAGGGGGTTCGTCCGGCTCGTCCCCCGCTCGTAGACCGTGGCGGGCAGGTGCCTGAAAACGAGACCCTCGTTCTCGCGGTTCCGGTCGGGGCTGGGGAACACGATCAGGTGGTTGTCATAGAACTGCTGGTTGGAAACCGCGATCAGCGAGTCGTGCCGGCTCCGGTAGTGCCAGCGGAGCATGC
>JBGPCZ010000196.1:0-9410 GCA_041482015.1 Planctomycetota bacterium
CCGGCTCCGCCAGCGACGGAAGGAACCATGGCCAGGCGAAGACCATGAACGCAAGCTCGACCTCGAGGAGGCACACGAACAGGGTGTCGGGACGCACAAACGGGAGCCGGACCGGGAACACATCGCCGAGGAGAAGCAGGAGCGAACCGCAAAGCGTGCCCAGCCAGGAAAGATACAGCGGGATCGCGTTCGGGCGTTCGTCAGGCATGCTGGCCGCCCATTATACCGCGGCGCCGACCGGCTACCGCGGCTTCTGGACGAGATCGTTGGGCTCCACCGCGCGCGACCCGCGGAAGTAGACCTTGACGGTCCGCACGCCCTGGAGGCCGGGGTAGACCGCGAGGACCTCGCGAAGGTTCTCGAGTTTTTCCTCCAGGGAAGGTTCGCCGAACTTCCCGGCACCGGGCGCGCGGCCCCAGGCGATCGAGCAGCCCGACGCGATCACGAACGTCACCTCGCTCTTCCGCGGATCGACCTTCCCGCCGGCGTTGGAAACGTCCACCTCGCGGACGCGGAGGCGCGCCAGGAGCGCGTTCTCCTGCGCGAGGTCGGCCAGCACCATCGCCGCCTTCAGCGACGGATCGGCCCACGCGCGGCCGGGCTCGGGCGGGAGCGACGCCACGCCGGTGATCGCGACCGTCCGGGCGCAGCTCGGGGGCGGGTCGACGTAGACGCCCGGGAGCCTCACTCCCTCGGCATCCACGATCACGTACCCCGCCCCGCCCTGGCGCCGCACCGCCACGTGCGGGGTGCGGTATTCGAAGCGCACCCGCAGCTGGTCCGGGAACACCCGCTCCACTGCCGTCACCCGCCGGATCCAGGGGCAATCCTCGAACGCGCGGCCGACGCGCTCGACGAGCCCCGGATCGTAGAGGGAAGACCCGTCCTTCCCCACCCGGACCAACTCCACCCCCTGGCTGTCCGCCGGCACCCACCGGGGCGCCACGGCCGATTCGACCTTCGGCACGGTGAACTGCCGCCGCGCCGTGATGAAACTGTAGATCTCGCGATGGACGAGGAGGACGACGAGCGCGAACGCCGCCGCGGTCAGGGTCGTGAGCCCCTTGGATTGCTGCCTCGAGGCGAAGGCGCCGGCGCGGGCCGCGACCTTCTCCCAGTCGATCCGCTTGAAGGGCGCGAGGATTTTCCGCAGCATTCGCTTTCTCTATCGTCCGTAAAGGTAAAATGACTTCAATGCGACTTTTTCTCGCCGCCGCGATGCTCATGGGCGCGGCCGGCTCGAAGTACGTGCAGCGCGACCTGGACAGGGTCTCCGCCGACTACCTGGTCGTCGCCCCGCCGGTCTTCGCCAACCTGCTCGACCCCCTCTGCGACCACCGCGCGAAGGCGCTCAAGGTGGCCATCGTGCGCACCGACGACATCGAGACGAAGCACGGAAAGGGGCCGGAGGGCATCGCGAAGCTCGTTGCCTCCGTGAAGCCGCGCTTCCTGCTGCTGGCCGCCGACACGGACCTCGTGCCGACGTTTCTCAAGAAGTCGGCCTACACGAGCGACACGTTCGCGAGCGACGCGGAGCTGGCGACCGACCATTTCTTCGGGACGGTGACGGGCCGCTTCCCGGCGAAGACCGCCGACGAGCTCAAGGCGATGATCGAGAAGACGGTCGAGTACGAGACGACCCTCGCGGGCGGCCCCTGGCAGAAGCGGATCTCGTTCATCACGGGGCAGGGGAATTTCGGCCCGCTCATCGACCCGATCCTCGAGCACCAGTTCGCCGCGGTGGTCACCGACCAGGTCCCCGCGGCGTACGACATCGAGACCTCGTACGCGAAGCCCTCGTCGAAGTACTGCCCCCACCCGCAGAAGTTCGGCGAGAACGCCGTTCGGATGATGAACGAGGGAGCGCTCCTCTACGCGTACGTGGGCCACGGCCTGCGCGACCAGTTCGACGATTTCCGGTGGAACGGCTTCTCCCTCCCGGTCCTCGAGGCGAAGGACGCGAAAAACATCTCGGTGAAGGAGGGGCTGCCGATCATGATCGTGATCGCCTGCAACACGGGCGAGTACGACAGCGTGCACGGCGACTGCATCGGCGAGACGCTGTTCAAGCGCCGCCGCGGCCCCGCGGCGTTCATCGGCGGCACGCGGACGACGCAGCCTTATGGGAACGCGCTCCTGGGTCAGAAGCTGGTCGAGCAATTCCTGGTCAGGAAAGCCCCGACCGCGGGCGAGGCGCTCTTCGCGGCCAAGGAGGGCGTCATGGCCGGGGACGCATCGCTCTTCCGCAAACAGGCCGACGCGGTGGCGGGGCTCGTCCAGGGGCCGGGCAGCCTCGAGCCGATGCGGAAGGACGTGATCCTCCACTACAACCTGCTGGGCGACCCGGCGCTCGCGATTCGCCGGCCCTCGAACGGGGTCGAGATCGAGGCGCACGGCTTCCCCGGGCCGGGGCGGACCTTCAGCGTGATCGGGACGGCGAAGACGGGACCGGTCGAGATCACGTTCGAGTGCCTGCGAAGCAAGTTCTGCCACCCGGTCGACCTGGTCGGCGACACAATGGAACAGCAGCTCGCGCGCCGCTATGCGAACGCGAACGACAAGGTCGTCGTGCGCGCGAAGGCGGACGTGACGGACGGCTCGTTCGAGACGGAGCTCACGCTGCCCAAAGACCTCAAGCCGGGCAGGTATTTTCTGAAGGCGTGGGCCGCCGGCGCGATCGGGGCGACCGAGATCGAGATCCCGGAGTAATCGTACGCGTGGAGTCCCGGCTTCTCCTCTGGTGGCAATCCCCTCGCCCAATCCCCTCTGATCTCTCTATTTCCTACAGCATCGCCGCGGCGGCCCAGAAGCCGCCGTGGGAGCGCTTGAGGGCGGCGTCAACCAGCTGCTGGCAGAGCTGGGGGAACTCGATGCCCGCGGCGCGCGCGGCCTTCGGGAGCAGGCTCCGCTCCGTCATCCCCGGGATCGTGTTGACCTCCAGGACGTGGATCGAGCAGAGCGGCGTCAGGATCAGGTCGACGCGGCTCACGCCCTCGCAGCCGAGCGCGTCGTTCGCCTCCTTCGCCGCCTTCTGGACCCGCCGCTTCTCGATCTCGCTGAGCGGCGGATCGATGATGTAGGCCGTCTCGGGATCGGAGTACTTCGCGTCCTTGTCGAAGAACGCCCGCTTCGGGCGGATCTCGATGATCGGGAGCGGCTTGCCGTCCAGGATCCCGACCGTCAGCTCGCGCCCGTGGATGAACTTCTCCATCAGCGCCACCGTGTCGTACCGGAAGCACTCGGCCGCGCCGTCGAGGAGCGAGGCGCAGTCGCGGTGGACCGTGACGCCGACGCTCGACCCCTCCGCGCGAGGCTTGAGGACCACCGGGTAGCCGAGCGCCCGGGCGCATTGCTCCCAGAGGGCGAGCGACTCGCCGTGGACGATCACGCGGTGCGGCGGCGTCTCCACGTTCCGCTGCTTGAAGAGCCGCTTCGACTCGACCTTGTCCATCGCGACCCACGACGCCTCCGGGCCGCTCCCCGTGTAGGGGATGCCGCGCGAGTGGAGGATCCGCTGGATCCGCCCGTCCTCGCCGAACTTCCCGTGCAGCGCGATGAACGCGGCGTCGATCCGGACGCCGTCGAGCTCGCGGCCCGTCTCGGTCTGGATGTCGATCTCCGTCACCGCGTGGCCGAGCCCCCGGAGCGCGCCCGCCACCGCCGCGCCGGTGCGCAGCGAAACGTCGCGCTCGGACGAGGTGCCGCCCATGAGCACACCGACAGACTGGACCTGCTTCGCCCCCATGGCCTTCTTCCCCCTCGAAACCGCTACCAGACCAGGACTTCCAGCTCCAGCGGGACCGGGACGCGGCCGCGGATGACCTCCACGAGCCGCAGGACGTCCGACGCGGTCGCGCTTCCGTCGCTCACGATGAAATTCGCGTGCTTTCTCGAGACGTGGGCGCCGCCCACGCGCTCGCCTTTCAGCCCGCATTGGTCGATGATCCTCCCCGCCGAGCCGCCGGGCGGGTTCTTGAACATGCAGCCGGCGTTGTGGCTGCCCAGCGGCTGGCTCTTCTTCTTATCGCCCATGATCGCGTCGAATCTTTCGCGCACCCCGTCGTCGGGCCGGAGGTCGAAGCCCGCCGAGATCACCAGGTTCGCGCCGAGCTCATTCCCGCGGTAGCGGAAGCCGATCTCCGCTTTCTTCAGCCTCTTGATCTCGCCGTCCGGGGTCATCACGTCGACGTAGCGGATCGAGTCCGCCGTCTCCCCGTGGCGTCCGCCGGCGTTCATGCGCACCGCGCCGCCGACCGTCGCGGGGACGCCGGCCAGGCACTCGAGTCCCGCCCGCCCCTCGGCCGCGGTGTCCTTGACGAGCCTCGCCAGGTTGTAGCCCGCCTGCACGTGAAGGCCGTCGCGGCGGTTGAAGTGAGTCAGCTTGATCACGGCGCCGCGCACGCCCTCGTCGCGGACGAGCAGGTTGGCGCCGCTGCCAAGCATGCGGACGGGCACCTCGCATTCGCGCGCGGCCCGGAGGACTTTCGAAAGCTCGTCCTCGTCGCGGGGTTCGACAAAATGTTCGGCGGGCCCGCCGACCTTCATGGTCGTGAACGGGGCGAGACGGACTTCGGGGCGCACGGGGACGCGCGACTCGCGAAGGAACGTGTCGAAGGCGTGGACGGCGAGCACGACGGCTTCTTCCCCCTCTCGAGCCGGGACTTCCCGGCGGCGCCCTATTTATAACATGTAAATTGTAAAGTAGGCAAAAAATCGTATGCGCCCGCCGCGGGCCGCGTAGTATTGGATGGATGCTCGCCCTCGCCCTTCTCGCCCTCTTCGCGCAGGATGAAGACGCCGTCCGCGCCGCGGTGCGGAAGGCCCTCCCGCTCCTCGAGAAGAGCTCCGCGCAGATCCTCGAGACCAAGACGTGCTTCACCTGCCACCACCAGGCCCTCCCCGTCCTCGCGCTCCAGACCGCGAAGGCGCGCGGCTTCGACGTCGACGAGAAGAACCTGAAGGCGCAGGCCAAGTACACGTGGGACTCGCTCGTCGCCGGCAAGGACCGCTACACGCAGGGCAAGGGCCAGGGCGGCGAGGTCGGGACGGCGAGCTACGCTCTATGGACCCTGGAGCTTTCCGGCTGGAAGCCCGACGACACGACCGGCCTGGTCGCGACGTATATCGCCAACTACGGCAAGAAGGACGACCCGTGGAAGCACACGTCGGCGCGGCCGCCGTCGGAGGGATCGCCCTTCACCGCGACGGCGCTCGCCATCCGGAGCCTGCAGACGTTCGGCACGACCGACCAGAAGGCGCGGATCGAGCGGGCGCGCGAGTGGCTGGTCAAGACGAAGCCCGCCGACACCGAGGAGCGCGTCTTCCGCCTCCGCGGCCTGAAGTACGCGGGCGCCGAGGCAAAGGTGGTGGAAGCCGCGGCGGCGGAGCTCGTCGCGACCCAGAGAGAGGACGGCGGCTGGGCGCAGCTCGAGAAGCTGGAGAGCGACGCCTACGCGACCGGCTCGGCGCTCTTCGCGCTCTTTGAGTCGGGGATGAAGCCGGCCGACGAGCCCTACCGCCGCGGCCTGAAGTTCCTGCTGGGAAGTCAGAAAGAGGACGGGACCTGGCACGTCGCGACGCGGTCCAAGCCGATCCAGAAGTACTTCGAGAGCGGCTTCCCCCACGAGAAGGACCAGTTCATCTCCATCACGGCGACGGGCTGGTCGGTCACCGCCCTGGCCATTTCGATCCGTGAAATGCCTCGCTGAGCGACCGCTCGATCTTCCATTTCCGATAGAGGCTCACCCGTCCCCGGTCGTCGCATTTCGGACAGCCGGGTTTCGCCAGGGAGTACGGCGAAACAAACGGGCAGAACGGGCACTTTGCGATCGGTGCCCACGCCACGAACGTCCCGATGACCAGAAGAAACGCGACGATCCAACCGACAATCAGGAGACCATTCCCGCGGCGGTCTATCGGCTCGCTCATTGTCGGCTCAATGATACCGCCGCTCGATGGCCCAGCGCTGGAAGAGCGAGACCCTTCCCCCTCCCTTGCAGTCGGGGCAATTCGGATCACCGCCCGGCGGACCGACCCAGACCGGCATCGAACGCCACCTCCCGCACGTGAAGCTGGGACAGTCCATGATCGGCAGGAGGGAGATCGCGATCAGCAGCGCGAGGGCGAAGATCGGGACCCGGATCCAGAGACCGCCGGACCTCTTTCCGGGGATCGGTCCCGGCGGAGCGCTCATCGCCGCGAATCCCAGCGAAGGTCGGCGTCTTCGACCCGGGCCGGAAACAGCCTTCGATACAGAGTCACCTTGTTGCTTTCCGTACCGTGACAGCTGCTCCGGTATCGATGGGGAGAGCAGTTCGGACAGGGGACGGCAGGGACCAGGAAGACGAAGGCTGCCATCACCGCGATGGCCAGAATCCCAAATCCCGCCAACATCGAAGGTCCGCGGGGATCGGAATCGCCCGACTTCATTTCTTTTCCTGCGGCAGGATCTTCTCGAGCTGGTTCTCGCCGGGCTTCATCCCCGCCTCGTGCGCGGCGATCTCCCTGAGCAGGTCCGCGACGACGTCGGGATGCTTCGCCGCGACGTCGAACTGCTCCGACGGGTCGTGCCCCAGGTCATAGAGGAGCGGCGGGTCGTGCTTCTCCGGCGCGTCCTTGCCGTACGCCGAGCGCGTCACCACGTGCGCCTTCCAGTTCCCCTTCCGGATGGCATAGACGCTCGTGTCGCGATAGTAAACCATGACCTTCCGCAGCCCCGACCCCGTCCCGAGGAGCACCGGGCTCAGGTCGACCCCGTCGATCGGCCGGTCCTTCGGGATCTCCGCGCCCGCAAGGGTCAGAAAGGTGTTGAAGAGATCCATCGTGCACGAGAGATCGCGCGCGACGCTGCCCGCCGCGACCTTCCCGGGCCACCAGGCGATGCACGGCTCGCGCATCCCGCCCTCCCACGTGCTCCCCTTCCCCTCGCGGAGCAGCCCCGCCGAGCCGCCGTTCTCCTTCATGATCAGCCACGGGCCGTTGTCGCTCGTGAAGACGACCAGCGTCTTCTTGTCGAGACCCGACTCGCGGAGCGCGCCCAGCACCTGGCCCACGCTCCAGTCGAGCTCCTCGACCACGTCCCCATAGAGGCCCCGTGGGCTCTTTCCGCGGAAGTCGTCCGAGACGTGCAGCGGGACGTGCGGCATCGTGTGGGCCAGATAGAGAAAAAATGGTTTCGACTGGCTCGACTTGATGAACTTGACCGCCTCCTCCGTGTAGCGTTTCGTCAGCGTCGACTGCACCGCCGGCCGCTCGACGATCTCCTCGTTCCTCATGAGCGGCACGTTGTTTCCGCTCGCGACCTTGTCCATGTCGTTCGAGTAGGGGATCCCGAAGTACGAATCGAACCCCTGCTTCGTCGGCAGATATTGCGGCAGGTGGCCCAGGTGCCACTTCCCCACGGCCGCCGTCGCGTAGCCCTTCGTCTTCAGCCCTTCCGCGATCGTGATCTCCTCCGACGGCAGCCCGCCCGCCGAGTAGTGAAAGAGCACGCGGCGGGTGTCGTGGCACATCCCGCTCCGTGCCGCCAGCCGGCCCGTCAGGAGCGCCGCGCGGCTCGGCGTGCAGACCGGCGCCGCGACGTAGAAGTCGGTGAACTTCATCCCCTCCGCGGCCATGCGGTCGAGGTTGGGCGTGCGGATCGACGGATGGCCGTAGCAGCCGAGGTCGCCGTAGCCCAGGTCGTCGGCAAAGATGATGACGAAGTTGGGCCTCTCCGCCTGCGACACGGGCAAGAGCAGGAAAAGGGGAAGAAGAAGAAGGGCCTTCATTCCCCTATCTTACGCGCTTTACTTCTCCCCGGGTGTTCCCCCATCGACGCGAATCGTGGGCGTCGGACCGAAGACCGTCGAGGTCCGATAGTACACCTCGAGCGTCATCGCGTTCAGCGCGGTCACGTAAACTCGCCCGCCCGCATGCCCCCAGCGGTCCTTCTCGGCGTTCCAGGAACCATCCTTCTCCTGGTTCGGGACGAGCGCGTTCTTCACCGGCTCGTTCCACTTCTTCCACATCGCGCCGTCCGGCCCGTCGAACTGCATGAGCGCCATCGACCCGAAGTGCCAGTAGCACGCGTCGACCTTCTTCTCCTTCCACTCCGGGAGGTCGGCGACCAGGAGATTCACGACCCCGAGCGCGGGTTCGTTCTTCCTCTTCTGGATGAAGATCCGATCCAGGACCGCCATCGCCGAGAGGGTCGGGTGGTGGTCGAACGTCTCGTTCTTGCCGGGCTCGAAGACCTTGGCGGCTCTCCTCTGGGTGTATCCGACCTCATGGTACCCGGAGGGGTCGGTCACCGACTCGATCCACGCGACCGCACCCTCATACGCGGTCCTGGGGAACGCGAGGTCCGACATCTCCGCCGACTTGAGCGCCTGCACCGCCCACGTCGTGACCGACGTGTCGCAGTCGCCCGACCTCGAGCTGTAGCGCCAGCCCTTCCCCGGGTTCTGTGACGCGACCAGGAAGTCGATCGCCTTCTGCGCCGGATCCTTGAGCGGCGCGGAGGCCGTCATCCCAAACGCCTCCGCGAGTGCCTGCGCGGCGATCGCGTGGTTGTACATGTACTTCAAGGTCCGCGCGCCGATGCAGCCTTCAGCATCCTGCTGCGCGATCAGCCACTGGAGGCCCTTCTTGACCACCTCGCCGACCTTGATGTTCCTGACATCGCCCGGAACCGGAATCTCGTCCCGGGAGAGATGAGAGTACCCGGCCCCGAGGAACGCGAGGAGCGACAGGGAGGTGACGCCGACGTCGTAGTCGCGGTCCGACGCCTCCCACGATCCGTCCGCCTTCTGGTGAAGCGCGAGCCACTTGAGCGCCTGGATCACCGCGGACTCCGTCGCGCGGGTGCCGCCGCTCCTGGCGACCAGGCGCTCGCGGCCGCCGAAGCGCCCGCCATACCGGCCGCCGCCTCCGGCGCCCTGCCCAACGCCCATGGTGTCGTAGACGCCCGGCGTCCTCCCCGCCTGCCGGCCACGAAAGCCGCCCGACTCGCCCTGGATGTACGAGAGGAAGTCTTTCGAGTCGCCCTTCATCTGGTGATAGTCCTCGTTGTCGGCCGACTCGTTATGGTCCGACTCGCGGGCCTCCGGGAAGAAGATCGTCGGGTCACCCGAGGCCTGCGCCACCCCGTCATCCTTGACCTTCCCAAGATTCGCGAACTGCTCGGGAGGCCGCTTCACGTTCGGGATCCCGGGCGACCCCGCGTTCCCGGTCGGCCCCGGCGCGGGCGCCGGCGGCGTCGCGCGGGCATTCCTTCGATCGACCCCGTACTGGTCGTAGGCCGCCTCGCTCTCGAGAACCAGGAAGCTCGTGTAGGGCGTCGCGACGCGGTACTTCTTCCCGAGCGCGACGATCTCACTGACGATCTCCGCGTTGGGGCCCGAGCGCAACTGATCGAGAAGCCCTCCGAC